>JACKAK010000007.1 GCA_020635115.1 Halobacteriovoraceae bacterium
GGGAGAATTGAGTCCCTTTAAAGTTTATATTGCCGCAGCCATTAGGTCTTAGTGTAGGTGAGAATGCGACCTATTTATTAGGACGACTTGTAGGTTTCAAACTTCTCAAGTTATTTCCTTTCAATTATTTTTTTAAAAAGAGGCATATCTACAGGGCATCGCGTTTTTTGAAGCATAGAGGTCCTTCAATGATGTTTTTAGTAAGATTTCTTCCTGGAACGAGGACAATAACCTTCTTTACTGCTGGATTGTTTAAATTGAAATACACAAAGTTTTTTCCAATGTGGGTTTTAGGATTGTATTTTCTTTGTGGAACTTTAATCTCTATTGGTTATTTTAGTATAAGAAGTGTAATTGAGGCCAAAGAATTTTTGCCCTTAATATTGCTCGGAATGTTCATCTTTGGGGTGATTTTATTTTTCATTTCAAGAAAAATTACCAGAAAGAAAAACTAATAATCAAGAGGTCTAGGATTACATTTAAAAGTTATTTTTCATTGATAGATTTTATTATCTTACGATATACTTCATATATTATTTTTTGAAGGATTAATGCATGCATCAAGACAGCTCTTATGAGAAAATAATTGATAATATTCTATTAAAGTTGAATAACCAAATCATTCTAGCAACGCCTTTGGGAGCAGGTAAACCAAACTATTTTTTGAATACTCTGTATAATAAGGCCAAACAAAACCCTGAAATTAACCTCACAATTTGTACGGCCCTTACTCTTCAAAGACCCAAGGGAGGAAGTCTACTTGAACAAAGATTTATTGATCTATTTGAAAACAGAGTTTTTGGAGATTATCCTGATCTCCAATACGAACTTGATAGGGTTGAAAATAAATTACCCAAAAATGTTGAAGTTATTGAATTTTATTTTCCCCCAGCTAAATATTTAAAAAACAAAAGAGCTCAACAGCATTATATATGTTCAAATTATACTCATGTTTGTCGTGATTTGAGTGATAGAGGGGTAAATCTAATTGCTCAAATGGTTAGTGTTGAAGACGATAAATGCAGCTTGAGTTGTAATGCGGATTTAACAATAGATCTAATTTCTTTGATGAGACAAAAAAATATACCATCCTTTGTAATTGGTGAAGTTAATCAAAATTTGCCTTTTATGTATGGAGAATGTTGCTTAGATAAAAATATATTTGATTTTTTACTAGATGATCCTAAAAAATATTTTAAAATATTTGGTCCTCCTAAAATGTCGATACCTGACCAAGATTTTATTATTGGTCTCTATGCTTCAAGCCTAGTAAAAGATGATGGAGAGCTGCAAGTCGGGATTGGATCTCTAGGGGATGCTGTTATCTATGGACTTACGCTCAGACAAAATCATAATGAAATTTATCAAGATGTTCTCAGAGAAACAAATTATTCGCAGAAATTTCAAGACGTAATCACCCGATTAGGGGATACAGCTACTTTTAAAAAAGGTCTTTTTGGTGCCACCGAAATGATGGTAGACGGCTTTAAAACTCTTTATGAAAATAATATTTTGAAAAAGAAAGTATATGATCACATTGGCATTCAAAGATTAATTAACATGGGTGAGATTGATCCAGAAAATTTACCTCATAATATCCTCGATATTCTCATAAAAAATAAGATAATATTTCCGCAAATCACTGATGAAGATTTATGTTTGATCAAAAAGTTTGGAATTTTAAATGCAGATTTAAAACTTAAAGGAAGTACCCTCATAATAGATGAATATAAACTAAGCAATGATTTGAATAACTCTGAAACCTACTCAATTCTATCGCAAAAATATATTGGTAAAAAATTGGTCAATGGCCATATTATTCATGCTGGATTTTTTCTTGGGCCTGAAAATTTTTATAGCTGGCTTAAAGATTTGCCGATAAAAGAAAGAAAACTTATAGATATGAGGAGCGTTCTTAAAATCAACCAACTCTATGGACATGAAAAAATCGATAGATTACATAGAAAAAATGCAAGATTTATCAATACTTGCATGATGACAACTCTTAGCGGTGCTCATGTATCAGACGGTATTGGAGATGGAAGAGTTGTCAGTGGAGTGGGGGGACAATTTAATTTTGTTGCAATGGCACAAGAGCTGCCTGACGGGCATTCTATTCTAACGATGCGTTCAACGAGAATAAAAAATGGAAAAGTATATTCTAATATTGTTAAAAATTACCCTCATATTACAGTACCTAGACATATGAGAGATGTTCTTATAACTGAATATGGAATTGCTTTTCTAAGAGGAAAAACGGACGCAGAGTTAATCCAAGAGTTACTAAAAGTTTGTGACAGTAGGTTTCAGGGAGAACTTTTAAAGTGGGCAAAAAAAAGTGGAAAAATAAACTCCGAATATGAAATTCCCATTCAATTTAAAAATAATTTTCCTCATACCTATGAAGATATTCTTAAAAAATTTAAAAAGAGTGGATACTTTCCTAAATTTCCATTTGGCACTTCATTTACAGAGGATGAATTAAAAATAGGTGCAGCACTAAAAAATATTGTCTTCTGCAAAGAGAAAAATTTAAATAAGTTTATAGGAATAGTCATTAAATCGATCTTTAGTCCCATTAAAAAAGATAATCAGAAATTACTTCAGATGATGAAACTAGATTCTTCATCCTCATTTATTGAACGAATTTATGCAAAAATTTTGAATTATTTTCTTTAATTTTTTCTTATAACGATAAAAGCAATATCGTCTTCTTTTTTCCAATTCTTCTTTTCAGTACAGGAATTTTTTAAACTATCAAATAAAATGCCAAAGTCACTTTCGTTGCATAATTTTCCAAGCTCGACATGGGAGATATTATCAAATATTCCATCTGTTCCCAACAAAATCGTATGACCTTTTTTTATCATTCGTTCAGTAGTTCCTTCAATCCTTACCGCTGGATCTCCAAGCATATTATTTACAATATGTCTTTCAGGAAAACCTAATGACTCCTCTTGCGACATTACCCCGGCCTCAATACTATGCCCAATCATAGAATGTGGAATAGTGGCAAAGCATTTATCTCCTATACTATTCCAAGAGATAATTTCTGAGTCTCCAACATGAAAAGTACGAAGAAAATCTTTATTAATTTCAACCATGGACAAAGTACAGAATGCTCCGGCCTTCAAACCTAAAACGGCCTTATTTGCCTTTTCAATGCAGGAGAAAAAATTTAAATTCTTGGCCCGTGATTTTTTGATTTCATTAAGTAAAGTTTCAGCAGTGGCAATCGCAGCATCCTGACCTCTTGGATGCCCTCCTGCTCCGTCTGAAACTCCAAATACTAATAAGTCAGCTTTTTGGGCAATAAATAATACATCTTCATTTTGAGTTTTATCTTTACCCATAGAACAATAATAGCCAACAGTGAAGTTTTCAAAATCAAATTTTCCAAACTGTGCTTCTCTATTATTTTTAATGATTAAGGGTAATTCTTTAATTAATGGCATCAGACCAATCCATTGTTTCTAAATGAAACTTTAAGTCGCTAATCGTTCTAAAACGATGTAGGATCAAACTTCGTTTTAACCCACATATTATATATTTTAGGGATGGAGGTAGTTTTTGATATTGCTTTTGTCCACCTAGAATATCATAAAAAATGCGTATGATTTTAATGATGTCTTCATCGCGATTATCTTTTTTTGAATCACCCCAGTGATGGAGATCGATAATTTTCAGATCAAATTCAAGGCCAAACTTTTGGATGATGATATTATCAGTATGTAAATCACCATGGTACTCTCCATGGAGATGAATACTCTCAACTCCACATACAATTGAGTAAAGTAGGTGAATGGCCGGGAATACACCAAGGCGTTTTCCTTTTTGTTTTGCTACAAAATTTCCAAGAATTTCTCCCTCAATAAATTCTGAAACTAAACAGGCGACGCGATGGCCACGAATTTTTACAATTTCATGAGAGAGATAATCCATCACAATAGGACTGCCTCTTAATTTATCCAACTTTTTTGCATAACGTATACTAACTTTAAATCCAGGATTTCGATGAGGGTAAAAAAGTTTAACAGCTCTTTCTTTATTAGTATGAGTTTCGACTACTTTATAAACTTCCCCCTCGTAACCTTCCCCAAGCTTTTGGGTGATTACGTAGCGCGGTGTGATGGCCCTACCGTTTAATAAGCAAAATTCTGTGAGTTTTTGCAAAATTTCCTCCATAAGCTCATTCTAAGACTATTTTAATAAGATAGCAATGCACTAGAGTATTGTATAAACTTTATGTTTAATTGTGTCGCGAATACAAAATTAATCGTACTTTTTAGAGATTTAAATCAATAAAGTTGCTAAAATGCACATAAGAATTTTTCTTGCTAATGTGTTTTTATTTTTTTTTCTACAACATCACCAGATGGTTATCTATATTTTTACAGAGATAGTGGAAAAGTATACAAAATTTTGGGAGTAATAATGGAATTAACATTTTTGGGAGGAGTGGAAGGAGTAACTGGTTCAAAGACTTTATTGAAAGTTGCGAAAGAAACTTATCTAGTAGATTATGGACTATTTCAAGGGAGTTCAGAAAGAAGAGAATTAAATTGGAAAAAGTTCGAGGGCATTGAGCAAGTTGATGCGTTGTTTTTGACTCATGCTCATATTGATCATTCAGGGCTTATTCCCAGATTAGTTAAGGAAAACTTTAAAGGTAAAATTTATTGCACAAGTGATACATTCGAACTTTGTAAAATTTTACTTGAGGACTCTGCTAGAATTCACGTGGAAGACGCTGAGTATAATAATAGGAAAAAAATAACAAAATTTTTACCAGCACTTCCTCTTTATACTCCAGAGGATGTGAATAAGATTTTGAACCAGTTTGTAACAGTAGAATTTGAAGAAGAAAAAATCATTTCTAAACATGTCACTATAAAATTTCATTGGGCCGGACATATTTTAGGTGCTAGTTTTATAGAGATTAAATTAAAAGAAGAAGAAAAAGAAAGAACAGTTGTTTTTTCCGGAGATATTGGACATGACAGAAACGTTCTTTTAACTCCACCAGATTCATTGTGTAAATTAGATTATCTTGTATTGGAATCAACATATGGTAATAGATTACATGCAAGGATTCCATCCAAAAAAGTCTTATCTTTGTTTCTTAATACTATTTTGAACAGGGATGGAGTGGCCATTATTCCATCATTTTCAATTGGTCGAACTCAAGACATACTTTATCTCATTGGAGAATTAATGAGAGGTGATGAAATATCTAACGTACCAGTTATTTTAGATAGTCCACTATCTAAGAAGGCCAACCATATTTTCAGAAGATCGATGAAAGCTCCCTATATAAAGAAAGAAGTTTTAGAACAGACGAATCTATTTCCACGTACTTTGCAAGAAGTAGAGTCTGCAAGAGAATCAATTGAAGTAAACAATATGAAGGGCCCTCTCATTATTGTGAGTGCCTCTGGAATGTTGGATGGAGGGAGAGTTGTCCATCATGTTAAAAATAGGGTTATAGATGAGAAGAACGGGATAATTTTTGTTGGATTTCAACCAGTAGGTACAAAAGGTCGTATTCTAATTGATGGTAATAAAATGTTGAGGTTGCATAAAGAAGAACTTCCAGTAAGAGCAGATATATTTTACGTTGATTCTCTTTCTGCTCATGGAGATTACCTAGATATTATCGAATGGATAGATCGATCTCAGGTATCTCCAAGTCTTGTAATCTTAAACCATGGAGAGGAGCTGGCCAGTAAAAACTTAAAAACGTTAATAGAATCTGAACTTGAATTTAAGACTACAATCGCCAAAGAAAATGAAACGATTTTTTTAAGTTAATATTTTTAAATAAATTAACAGATGCTCTAATTAAGTAAATCTTCTCTATATCATTTGGCATAATATATCGTTTTCTTTATCAGTATTAATTTGTCCAAATTGACATGTGAATTGAACATTTTTTATTTCGCCTTGGTCATCAGCAACTACATCTAATTGAAAAGCAACTTTTTTCTTCCTTTTGTTTTCAACGCAAGAGTTTTTTCTTATTTCAAAACTTTTGAAATTTATTTTTTGAGATTTTTTGTCACTAAGAGTATGTGAAAGAATATATTGTTCAGAAATATTAACTAATTTTGGAAGATTTGAGTCAGAACAATTAATTTCAGGTAAACTGTCACATGAGCTTATTGAAAATACTATTAATATTAAAAAGACAATATTCATGAAAAACCTCTCATTTAATTTAATTATTTTCTAAAGTTTTCTTTAATTCAATAAAAGCTGGAAGCTTACTTATTTTATCAAGGATTTTATTTATTTCATCAACTGAAATATTCCCCTGTTTTGAAACGAGTATTTTATGATGATATTTCTGATCGAGTTTGTTTGAAACAATTAATTTAGAAGTCGCATTTGGATTCTTTTTTAAAAAAAGATTGAGAAATGATTTCGTCACGACAGCAATATCTCCTCGTTCGAGCAAAATAAACTGGATGCTTCCTTCGTGATTGTTCGTGAAAATGGCATTGAAGTTTTTTATTAAATAGTCTTTATCAGCATTATAGTTTGCAAATCCATAGTGATATCCATCAATTAAGACCATTTTTTTATTTGAAAAATCATCAAAGAAGGATTGAGATAGATTATGTTTATTCTTGGCAATATAGACTTCACCACCTTTCATAAAAACATTTGAACTATCAACATCTTCATTTTTCCAGCCCCATTTATTATCTTCAAAGAGCATTATATCGAAACGTTTATTTTTGAGTGCTTCATACCTTCCAACTGAAGAAGTTCTCACAAAAATGAACTCATACTTTTTCTGTACTTGATTCATCATATCTATTATTTTATGTGAGACTGAGTGTTCTGAATCTCCTTGATAAACAAACGGAGGAAACGTATAGCCACCACAATAAATATGTGTTTTTGCAATTATGTTGAAGCTTATCAGAGAAAATATAATGACTTTAACTAGCATTCATCTATTAAAACTTAATTATTAAAATTAAAAAAGCAGGTTAAAAATCCCTAGGTGATTCACGACTAAAACTATCTGCACGACTGTGCTCTAGTGCCTCTTTATAAGATTCAGGAATTGGTCCTTCTATTAATTGATTTTCTTTCAAATATTCAAAAAGTTGTGAATAGTCTTTGCTTTCGACCGAATTTGTTCTGCTTAAAATATGCCAAGGTCTAAGTTCTTTTGTATTTGAAATTCCCATTGCTCCTATCAACTCAGCAACACTTTCAATTGTTTCAGCATGAAAGTTTTTTACGCGATCCTTTTTGTCGGATACGACGAGTCCGCTTGTTAAGTTCTTGTCTTGTGTTGCAATACCGGCAGGGCAATGATTGGAATTACATCTGAGTGCTTGAATACAACCAATCGCAAGCATCATGCCTCTTGCACTATACACAAGATCAGCACCTAAAGATAATCTTTTGATAATATCAAAACTTGTTAAAATCTTTCCAGATGAAATTAATTTGATATTTTTGCGCAATCCTAAACCGGTTAAACAATTATGAGCAAAGACGAGGCCATCTATTCCAGGTGTTCCCACATGATTTGAAAATTCAAGAGGGGCGGCTCCTGTACCACCTTCACTCCCATCAATTACGATATAATCTGGAGCTGTTCCAGATTCCTTCATCGCTTTACAAATACTTAAAAATTCTCTTTTTTTACCAAGACAAAGTTTTATACCTATAGGTTTTCCACCACATAGCTCTCTAAGCTTTGCTATGAAACTCATCATTTCTAGTGGTGTATTAAAGGATGAATGTCCTGGAGGAGAAATGATGTCTTTATCTTTGCCAACTCCTCTTATTTGGGCAATTTCGTCGGTGATTTTTTCTTTTGGAAGAATACCCCCATGTCCAGGCTTAGCACCTTGAGATAATTTAATTTCAATCATTTTCACTTGAGGCAATGTTGCTTTTTCCTTAAAGAGTACTTCATCAAAATTGCCATCTTGATTACGACAACCAAAAAGTCCTGTGCCAATTTGCCAAATTAAATCCCCTCCATATTTTAAGTGGTGAGGACTAATAGAACCTTCACCAGTATTGTGTGCAAATCCACCTTCTTTTGCTCCTGCATTGAGTGCCATAATTGCTCTATCACTTAAGGCCCCATAACTCATGGCCGAGATATTAAGAATGCTTGAGTTGTAGGGTATTTTACAATGAGGGCCACCAATCATTACCCTGAGTGATGAAGAGTCTATATGCTTGGCCAACAAAGAGTGATTTACCCATTCATGCCCGGCCTTATACTGATCTTTTTGAGTTCCAAAAGGAAGAGTGTCCAAGTTTTTTTTCGCTCTTTGATAGATAACTGAACGTTGCTCGCGATTAAATGGTCTACCATCGATATTGTTTTCAACAAAATACTGTTGGATTTCAGGACGAATAGACTCAAGCCAGTATCTGAAATTTCCTAAGACTGGAAAATTTCTCTTAATCGTTTGTTTTGTTTGGAGTGAATCCTTTACTCCTAACAATATTATACTAACGAAAATGAATGATACAGTGAAGTGTAGTGGATGATATATAGGTGGGAGTAGATAATAGAGGGTGATAAGGACGGCAATTGTGATTGTACTACCTATAAAAAACTGTTTACGCATGTATTTTCCTATGTATTCTCGAAACATTTGCGGAGATTGATAATTCTTTCGTCATGCCTAAAATTATCATCAAAGTGCTTTATTTTGGCAATAAATTCGAATTGGAATAAAACAGATGGATGTAACTAGCTGAAAATACTAATATCTATTCGTTGTATAGGATTAATCGAATTTACAATGTACTATCAAATTAACACTTAGCAATAGGTAATAAAGATGGATTACAATGAACTAATGAAAGCAATCATGTTAATAGACAAATATGTTATAAAAATGAAGTCACTTGGAAAAACACCAATACAAATAAACAATGCAAAAAGTTCCTTAAGCGCTTTAAGGAAAATATCGATCGACTTTGCCATTAACGGTAAAATCTTAGAAATCAATGCAATGAATGGAAATAATGGTGTCTATTGGACACTTGTCGACCATAGACACCAGCAAAGAGCTTATTGAATCATTGAGATTTTTATTTTTTTGAATCTTCCATCACCAATAGATGTTGTTTCGACTTGTGGGTCTTCTTGTAAGTGCGTATGAATTATTCTTCTTTGTGCCGCATTCAATGATTGCGTGAGGGCCTCTTTACCATTCTTTAAGACTTCCAATTTTAATCCATTGGCCATTTGAATGAGGTCTTCATCACTGAATCTTCCTGTAGAAGTTCTTTGTTGAGGTCTATTTCCTCTATTTTCTCTATTTCCTCTACTATCCCTATTGCCTCTACTATCTCTGTTTTCTCTTTTATCAGTAGATCTAAAGTTTTTTTCAGGCGATTTTTTGGCATTTTCTCCAATTGCATTGATAAAAACTTTAGAACCTTTTGGAAGATTCGATTTTTTAAAAATAAATTGTTTAACGACGTGATCAATGGCCAAAAGGAGCGCTTTTCGATTTGTAAGCACAAGGCCAATATCTTCACCTTTTAGATCAATTGATATATTTTTTCCAGTTACTTTTGAATCTATATATAGATTTAAATGCATTTTACTTAGAAGTTTGTTGATGAAATTTTCGATTTCTGTACTAGAAAGGGATGCAAATTTAAATTCATATGTACATTCTCTAGGTCCAAAAAAGAAAAACTTCTTTTTTCCTTTTTTTGTAATTTCGTGTTGAAGAAGTTCTTCATTGTGAATTTTAAAATAATTAAGAGCCTGGCTCTTTGCATCAGTTAGGTTTGATGTAGTAATAGTAAAAGTGTTTTCCATGTTTGATTTCTCTTTTCTGATAGGTTTAGTATTTTTAACTTCTTTGGATTTTTGAATCTTTTCTTTTTGTTTCAGGGGTTTCTTTTCTAGAGTTTTTAAAGTTTTTCTGTCTATTTTTGGTTTAGGACAAATATCTGTTGAAAAATCTTCATTAGATATCGGATGTTTTGGAATTGAGTAACCAAGAAGTTTATTTATGGCCTCAAGGTTTTCACAATCCTCGTGAGCACATAGTCCATAGGCCTCTCCTGATTGCCCTGCGCGTCCAGTTCGTCCAATTCTATGTACGTAGTTTGCACACTCAGATGGGAGGTCATAGTTAACAACAATGTCGACATTTTTAATATCGAGTCCTCTGGCCGCAACATCAGTACACACAAGAATTGTTGTTTCCTTATTACGAAAGCTCTCCATCAATTTTGTTCTTTTATTTTGTGGCAATCTTCCAGAAATAGAGTCAGCTTTTAGGCCCATGTCCTTTAACCACTGGCCTACGAGATGAGTTTTAAATTGAGTGTTGCAAAAAATTATCGCGTAAATATCCTCCTCACGTCTAAGGAGATTAACGACATATGGAAATTTTTCTTCTTCAGTCAACATGATTAATTTCTGTGTAATTTTATCAACAGTTAAATTATCTTCTCCAGTTTTTATTTCTTCAGGATGAGAGTGAAACTTATAAGCTGTACGAATAACGTCTTGGTTACTTGTTGCTGATAACATAATAATTTGTCTGTCATTGGGCGCTTGTTTAAGAATATATTCTATTTCTTTTTTAAATCCCATATCAAAGAGCCTATCAGCTTCGTCAAATATAATGGATTGAACGAGAGAAATATTTAGTTCTTTTTGTTTTGAGAGGTCATTTATTCTACCTGGTGTTCCAACAACAATATCGGGAAAAGTTCTAAGTAGTTTTATTTGTTCTTCTGCACTTTCTCCACCGATAACATTTACAATCGACAGGTCAAAGCCCGCTGACATAGATCTTAAAATATTAAAAGTTTGTTGGGCCAGCTCTCTCGTAGGTGACAGAATGAGATGGGAATGTTTATTTTGTGAGCTGGACTTACTTGAAATGATTTTTTGTAAAGTTGGAATTGCAAATGCCGCAGTCTTTCCACTTCCTGTTTTGGCAAGTGCAAAAATATCTTTTCCTTCCAAAATGAGTGGAATTGTTTTTTCTTGGATTAAACTAGCATTTTTCAAACCTAGGTGATCTAAATTTTGAAGCAGTGACTGATTGAGTTTGAATTGAGAAAAACTGACAGTTGTTTCGATCGTGGCCCCCTAAGATTAGTGCTCTTTTTTTGATGGCGTATATTAGCAGTATTGATGTGAATCTACAAGTAGTGTCAAAAGTAGGGAAAGTTTATACATATGGAATTAAGATTGTTTATCGTTTTTTTTATGCGATTTTCCAGAAAGTTTTGCAAGTACATCTATTCTAGAGACGATTCCAACTAAATAATTATTCTTGTCAACGACCGGTAACCTCCTAATTCTTTTAGAATAGAGTGTAATGAGAATTTCTTTAAGCGGTGTATCCTCTTGGACAGTTAAAACTTTATCTCTGTATTTTATTAAATCTGTTAATTCACCTTTTGCGGCCTGTAATAATAGATCGTATTCGGAGATTAGCCCTAAGAGTTTTTTATCGTCAGTGGTAACGGGGAGGCCACTAATTCGGTGATTTTGCAAAACTTCGATTGCATAGCTGATCGTAGATTTGGGTAAAATTGTAATTGGCTTTCTAGTCATGAGTTCCCGAGCAGGTATTCGACCAATATTATTGGCCTGAGCTTTTTCAATAATTCGATCTACACCATCTTGATCAAGGTTTTTTTTATCACTATCCATGGTCTACTTAACTTTAGAAAAAGCTCTAATGAGATCTCTTCGTGAAACTACTCCTACAATTTTGTCACCATCTAAAACAGGAAATCGTTTTAAGTTTTTACTTGTCATAAGTTCAACGATTTCATTTAAATTAGCTTCTGGCGAGATAGTAATTGGGTGATTTGTCATCACTGAAGAAACTGGATGTTTTTTTGCGTTCGAAAAAATTTCATCTACACTTTGATTACTAAAGGTTCTGCCCAATAATTGTTTTAGAGATACAAGAGCGTGAGGAATATCAACTTTTTTCCCAACAAAATCAGATTCAGTTAATATACCAATCAGTTTATTTGAGTCATCAACAACAAGTAGTGAACCAATATCTTTTTCCAGCATAATCTGTGCCGCTTCTTCTACTGTTTTATTCATATTAATTGTAGCAGGGTTTTGCGTCATGAATTCTTTTGCTTTCATTTAATTCTCCTAAATTTTTAGACAATTCAATTAAAGCATAGAGAGATACAAAATGTCATAGTAAATTTTATAGTCTTTGCCTTAACTTGTTATTTTCTGCCAATGTTTTAAGATAGTTTTCTTCAAGAATTGCAAAACGAGCAATAATATCTTTTAGGATGGTCTGGTACCATTTTGGAACTTCAGAATTGAGCATATCTGTTAAGTGATGAGTGCTGAATTCTTTTACTTTTGTCACGCCAATAGCTTTTGCATGGGCAGTTCTTTTGTGTCCAGGCAAGAGGGAAAGTGTTCCTATCACTTCTCCTTCTTTCATATTTGATAGTACAACTTCACTACCATTTTGATACTTGTATATTCTAATATTTCCGGAAACCACTAGAAATATTGAACCACCATCATCACCTTCATGAAAGAGGATTTCGCCATTACTTAATATGGTCTCTTTTTTTCCATCATTCATTTTATGCTACCTTTTGTTTTAGATTTACTTCAAGCAGTCTTTGTTCATGTTTGGTCAAGTATTCTTTGAGTAGAGCGCAGACATTATCAAGCTTCACTTTGTAGCGTATTGCTTTTAAACCTGAAATGCCCTGCAAATCATTTAGATCATAGAGCTCAATTTCACCAACCACATAATTAAGAGATTTCAAAAATTGGATATGCTTTAGATATTCATGTAATTCGTTATCATGGGTGTATACAATTGCTACATGGCCAGGAGAGGTTAATCTATCATCCTTACCTTTAATTGTGGCCTTATCAATTCTTTTTTTCATAATTTCATATCTAGCATTGTAGGCACCATCCACATTCAGCTTCTTTTCATCAATGTGAAATCTTATGTTTAATGGAGTTACTTGTGCAGCTATAATATGGGCCATATCTAATGGGATACTCAAAAAATGCTTTAATTTGTGTGCAATAACGGCACTTTGTGTAACGCAGATAAGTTGCCAGAGTCTTAAGTTTTTAATTGCTAAATCAGAATAAAGACTTTTATCTTCTAAAAGTGACCTACCAGCATATATATTGTGGTCGACACCATCTGTGCTAGATTTATCAAAGTAATGTGGGAATAATTTTTGAATTTCTTCTTGTTTAACTTCTAAAAACTTTGAAAGCGTATTATTAATATCTAATACACAATCTTCGTAAGTCTTTCTTTTGTTATAAATCAGTCCTGTTTCAGTATGAATGTGGGACTCATATTTTAATATGAATTGTTTGATTTCAGGCGAAAATTCTTTAAAAGTATCGAAATGTGGTAGAATCTCCAGTTGGAGAAAGCTTAATACTTTTCCTTCATCAGAAGCATTGAGGTCTTTACTCAGATTTTCGATTTTCTTTTTAACCTCGTAATTTAATTCTAAAATCATACTAAGTGGGCGATTTTGGTAGGCCATCGTTAATATCTGAGAAATAAACTGAAGTTGATCTAATAGGTCAAATTGAATAGATTCATTTCGAATAGTACTTGAATTCTTGATATCACTAGCTGCATATAAGGGATACACTTCCTCAAAAGTTATCGGAGGTAAGTCCCCATACTTATGACTTGAAGAGTCGTGGAGATAATTAAAAGCTACTTCCTGAAATTTCCACTCTAAAGATGGATGAATGGAAGTGCATTTCTCTCGAAGTATTTTATCAACTCCCATATCTAGAACATCTAGTCTTCTTTTTATAGTAAGTGCAAATGTAGGGATAAGCTCATTGAGTAATTTGATATCGAAATATCCTAAAGCATGCTTTGAAGATGATCTCAATTGAAAAAAACCAATGACTTCATTTTGAGCAACCATTCTAATAAGTAGACAACTTCGTGCTCCTTTTTTGAATAAGTGATTTAATACTTGATCATCTGACTCTCTATTGGCCATTTCTAAGTCGTTATTCAGAAAAAGACCTTCATTTAAAACAGTACTTACACTCGGTGGAATTCCTTCACTAATGTCTTTTGACATAGAATCAAGAAATATATTTTCATTTTTAAACTCACAATCAGTATCTATCAAATACACTTTATCGTTTTTAAAAACTGCCAGACCAAAGTCAATATCTCCATTATCTAATAAAGATTTGAAAGACTGATGAATATAACTAAAAAGATTAGCATTAGATATACTAGTCTCCTTAAGGAGTCTTTCTTTTACTCTTGTTGTGATAATCTCTGTCGTAACATCAGTTCCACGCAATAAAAATATTCCTTTAAATTCATAATCTGTTGTGGGGAATTTTTTTAAAAGATAGTCACAATCATTAAAGTTATTAAGAATTTCTTCGACCTCACTGGATGAATAAATTTGAGTATTTGGATTTATCTTAATAACTTCACAATATGTATCTTCCATTAACATATAAAAATATTTCATGGATCTTTCAATATGATCGCTATTTGCAAACAAGGTTTTTATTTTATTAATGTCAATATTTGTATTATAAAGTTTGTTCAATATAACAATAACACTGCCTTTAATATAAAGCTGTTCGAGATCTTCTTCTCCAAAGTAACGAGCACTAAACTCGTTTTTTTCATTCATAAATTCTTTTTTAAAAGGAGGAGAACTATAAATAGGTGAAAAATTAAAAGGCGCGATCGCAGCAACATAAATTTGTTCCATAGACATAGGGGGAAACACAAGATTAAATATTTCCCCCATTTTGTTGTGACATCCACAAATGACTTCTGTTATGTTTTCATAATTATGAGCTTGAGTCTGAATTTCATTTAAAATCCATTTTTTTGTATCTTCTCCAATATATGATGATTCATGAATAGACTCTATCAAAGGAGCTAAACTTAATGTCACCTTATATGGGCTTAAGGAGTTGCTGATTTTTTTTTCACTCAAATTTTACCTCGTATATTTTCTTATCGTAAATATTGGAAAAAATTTAAGAATTTGGCGGTACTTGATTTTATTAGTACGAGAATCCTCCCATTTTTTCAAACTTAGATTCATTTGGTATAGAGGAAAACTATCCAGTTTATACCAGGATACGTTTAAAGTTAGGTTCCCAATATGACTATATACAAAATTAAAACCGACGGTATCAAGTTTCAAATTCTCGATCTAGAAGTAAATGATTGTATATATGATGCCGCTAAGAACTCGGTTTCGACTCCATCTACATTGATATAAAAAAATATCAAAAGAGGAGAAAAATTCTTGCTCAAGGTTGCGGAATGATTCGTTTGCTCACAATGTACAAGTGCGAAGAACTTTGAAAAATTTTCGTTGAAGTTGATCCAAAATACACTTCGCAAACTTGTCCAAAGTGCGATGAAAAGCTTCCAGAAAATCGAGATAAGAAAAAACAATTCGAATTTAAGTGTCAAAATGAAAATTGCAATTATGAAGCAAATGCAGATATTGTCGGTTTAAAACATAACATTGAATTCTCTATCTGAAATTTCTTCACAGAAATTTGGGCAAAATGAAAGTATTTTAAATCACACACTGCCTGCCTAATATCGGACAAATCTCTCGAAGCTTTGATTATTCCAGATAGACTTGTGAGTTTTTTTCATGAAAATTAATTTTCAAATGGATTGGTGAATCTGTAAATACATATAATATGTTTACAGTAATGAAGTAACATGCTGTTTTTTAAAGAGAGGAGACAATAATCTCAGTGTTTCTTGTGTAGTGCGTTGTTAAAAAATGAATATTTTAATAACACTAGTGCATTGTTTGCTTTGTATGAAAGATTTTCTATGGTAGATAGTCTGTACTGTTACTTATAGATATCTGAGCGAAAGTTATTTCAGGTATCTTGAATACCACTGTTGTATTCAAATTTTTAGGATTTTTTACGTGCATTCTTCTCTATTTGGCCTTATCTCTCACAAACAATTTAATCAATATAATTCATCACGCATTTTTATAAGGAGAAAAGTATGAATTCAAAACTTTATGTTGGAAACTTGTCTTACAACCTACAAGAGCAATCTTTGAAAGATGTTTTTGCTGAGTTTGGAGAAGTTAGATCTGCAAAAATTATTATGGACCGTGACTCAGGAAACTCAAAAGGTTTTGGTTTTGTTGAAATGGGAAGTAATGACGAAGCACAATTGGCCATTGATAATCTAGATGGTAAAGAAGTTGATGGCAGAAATATCAGAGTTAGCATTGCAAAAGAAAAGCAAGGCGGTGCTCGTGGTGGATCTCGCCCTCAAAGAAATTTCAATAGATAATAATAGTTGAGGAGTTCAATTTGTTGACTCCTCAATTATTTCCTCCCTTTAGTTTTTGATTCCAATGAGTTATCATTAAGTAATGAGTTTTAAAAATTTCTTATTGTGCTTATTCACCGTTGTTTCCTGTTCTCACATTCAAAAACCTACTTTAAATGAAATCAATTCTGCTGATCATCAAGATTCTGATCCCCAAGAAACAGTAGTCATTAGTGAAACTGAAGAAAAACAACATGATTTTAATGCCTATAGTAATGATCGAGTCAATAAATGGATTGAATACTTCGTGTCCAGAGACAAAGATCGTTTTACTCGCTATCTTACGCGAGGGCTTAAATATAAAGAAGTTATCCAAACTATGCTGGAAGAAGATCAATTACCAAGTATACTTTACTATCTTCCTTTAATAGAAAGTGGATTTGCCCTTCATGCCCATTCTCATGCAAGTGCAGTTGGGCCTTGGCAGTTTATTCGTGGTACTAGTAAACGATATTCTTTAAAGACTAACTCTTATATCGATGAGAGAAAAGATCCAATTCGCTCTACTGAGGCCGCTACAAAATATCTTAAAGATCTTTATAATGTTTTTCATTCGTGGGAACTTGCAATTGCTGCATACAATTGTGGGGAAATTAGAGTTTTGCGCGCGATTATGCGTGGAAAATCTAGAGATTTTTGGGAACTAGCAGATAAAAAACTACTCCCGAATGAAACTATTAATTATGTTCCTAAATTTTTAGCAGCTGCAATTGTGGGTGAAGATTTCGAAAAATATAATCTCTCTGTGCCAAGTATTGAAACTTTTCCTGATGTAGAATCAGTAGAAGTGAGTGGGGGAGTGCATCTCTCACAAATTGCCAAAAAGTTAGAAATCACTCTTGATGAACTCAAAGAAGTAAACCCTGGTTTAAAGAATAATTATACTGATGGAAGTACAAAGCTTACAGATATTTGGATACCTTCAAATCTAGTAGCAAGGGCCAACCAGATAAAAAATACGTTTGTTAGAAGTGTCGATTATAAAAATATTAAATCAATAGATGATAGTCCTAGCATCCATAAGGTAAAACGTGGTGAAAACTTGAATCTGATTGCTCAAAAGTATAAAATGAGTATTTCAAAAATTATACACATTAATAATCTTCGGAGTTCTCGAATCTATCCAGGACAGAATTTAGCACTTAGAACTCGTCACTATAAAAAAGTAGAGGGAAGCAAATTTTATTTTGTACGCAAAGGTGATGGCCTAATTGCAATAGCTAATAAATTTGGAATATCACTGAATGATTTAAAAAAAATAAATAATATCTCTGGACAACGAATATACATTGGACAGAAACTAAGTATTCAGAATAACTCTCAAAAAAATGTTTTAGAGTACCGGGTGAGAAGAGGGGATAACCTCCATCGAATTGCAGATAGATACAATGTCACAGTTAGCTCACTCATTGAAAAAAATGGGCTGAGAAATTCGAAAATATTTGTTGGTCAAATTATTAAAATCTAAATTTATTATTTAACGTCCTCGTAGAAATTCTTTTGGCATTTTGATTTACAATCACTCAGGTTTTTGTAATCGTACTTACTATACTTTAGACTACAAGCGTCCTGACAAGCATCTCTTTTAGTTTCAGCATATATGGTTTTTGAAGTTCCACAACCGTTTATTGTTAGAAGGACTAATAGTATTAAAAGTTTCATAAGTTTTTTCAACCTTACTAAAAGTTAATATTATGACTTAAAATAATCCTGTGAGATTTGGAAACATAAAAATACTTTTAAGTCTAAAATTTTTAATTCACATCTGTCAACGAACTTGAGACTTCAATGATATTATCGCCATTAAAATTATTTGTATGTGCTTGATGTTGCATTTTGCTTGCTTCAAGTCGATTGGCCATCTCTTCCATTGTACCAAAAAATGAAAGTGACTTTCCACTAAGTTCCATTACATTTTTCATTTTATGTTCATTTAATATATCTGATAGCTCTCGTTTCATTTTATCGATAATTTTGAAACCATCTAACATTATTGCTGAACAGACCTGAAGAGTTGTTGCACCCATACACATAAACTCAGCAGCAGAATAACCATCAACAATTCCGCCAACTCCACTTATTGGAGTTTTGGGAAAGGCCATAGCAAGTTCACCAACCATTCTTAAAGCAATAGGTCTTACAGCTTTATATGAATATCCACCAAAGGCCGAAATACCTTTAACATTGGGAACTGGTTTAAAAGTTTTTAAATCAATATTTGAAATTGATAAAAGAGTGTTGATGGCCACCAGTCCATCTGCTCCCCCCTCAATGGAGGCCCTTGCTGGTTCACAAATATCAGTGATATTTGGAGTCATTTTGGCCCAGACAGGAACAGTACCCGCAACTTCCTTAACCCAACTTGTAACATCTTTTACAATATCAGGATTTTGTCCCATGGCCCCACCCATTTTTCTCTCTGGCATACCATGGGGACAAGAGAGGTTTAATTCAATAATATCTGCACCGGCCTTTATAACTTTATCAGTGAGTTCTTGCCATCGCAATTTATCAGGTTCTTCCATTATAGAGGCCACTATCACCTTCGTTGGGTAATTTTTTTTCAAATCTCGAATATACTCTAACCAATCGCTACAAGGAATATCGGATATGAGCTCATTATTTGTCATTCCAATACATTTTCCACCGTCAAATAATTTTCCATATCTTGGAGCAATATTTCTGACTTTTGTATGATCCAATGAAAAGGTTTTCAAAACAGACCCACCCCATCCAGCATCAAAAGATCTGGCCACAATTTTAGCATTGGTAGATGGTGGGCCTGATCCAACCAGAAAAGGATTTTCAAATCGAACACCATTTGAGAAAACTTCAAGTAATTTAGACATATTTATTATCCCTGATTGCAATATTGGGTTTGATTTTGAAGCGAAATAAAACCAATGGCAACTTAAGTTTTGTTAGAGATCAGATTCAATTTCTAGCGGTGATGTTTGAGGAGAAAATCTTTTGATTACTTTACCACTTTCATCAATTAGAAATTTTGTGAAATTCCACTTAATAGCTTTGCTTCCTAAAATTCCTGGTGCTTCATTCTTTAAGTAATTAAATAAAGGATGCGCATTTTCTCCGTTCACTTCGATTTTGGAAAAAACCGGAAAACTAATTTTGTAGTTTAGCTCACAAAAGTTTTGAATTTCTTCATCTTTTCCAGGTTCCTGTCCTCCAAATTGATTACACGGAAAGGCAAGAATCTCAACCGTATCGATATATTTACTTTTTAGCTCTTCTAATTCTTTATATTGAGGTGTAAATCCACACTTACTTGCTGTATTTACAATTATAAGCTTTTTCCCTTTAAATTTTTCAAGTGTAACATCCTCACCAAATGCATCTTTGACAATAAAATCATATATGTTCACAGTCTATCCTATTTTAAAGAAAGTTAATAAAGCTGTTACGATTCCCATCAGTCCTTCTCCTGCAACTAAACCAGAAGCGACAGAGAAACCCAAAGTCTTACTGTTTTCAGGTGAAATTTTACCCCAAAGCATAAACAACAAGCAACCGATGAACATTGCAATCGAATAATATGCAGGAATGATAAAAGATATACCCATCGCCAGAGCACTAGGAATATAGGGTTTAATTTTGTCATTCATTTTTAACAAAGAGAGAATGACTCCGCAAATCGCAGCAATAATAACGGCCTTTTCTGAATGTGTTGGAAGTGAATCAAACCCCTTTGTAAGAAGTTCGGCCATCGCTTTCCATGCAAAGGCGGCCGGTGCAGGAAGCTTTTCACTTCCAATTTCATAGGCAGAGTCAAACAATTTGTAAATTGGTGCTGTTAAGAAAACTCCTGCAGTGATACCAAATAACTGGGCCTTAAATTGTTTCTTGGGAGAAGCACCAAGCAAATAACCAGTTTTTAAATCTTGCATCATATCTCCTGCTTGAGTGGCCCCTGCTCCAGTAATACCCGCGGCCATGAGATTTGTGACCATATTTCCCGGACTAATTGCGCCAAAAGCTGCCTGAGCAATTTTACCCATTCCTCCAATTGGATTGATGTCAGTTTCTCCTGTACTTCTTGTGGCGATCATTGAAAGACCTGAAGAAATAATAATTGCAAAAACTGTCACTAAAAGTGGGATTTTGAAAATAAAATTGGCCATAATGACCAAAAAAATACTTGAAACAAATAAACCTGTTGTCCACCAGATTAGTGGAATTTCTTGAGAGTCAGCTTCAGAATTGTTTTTAGATTCTACTTTTTTAAAACTATTGATGATTGATTTATACGATAAGATCAGCGCCATAATTGCATCAGTTACACTTAAGGCCACTCCTGGCCATAGTAGCCATCCTCTTGCTCCAGTTTGATAGTTCATTATATCTTCGGATACCCAACCCATTTGAGTAATTGAGGGCCCAATAAAACCCCAAGCAATGAGAGTTCCAATAAAAAGTGAAACACTTATTCTTGTGCCAATGAGTATGCCTGCTCCAAACATCATAGGATTTATGTATAATTTGAATCCCCAGGCAGAAATGGCCAAAAGGCCTAAACTCTTAACAAGTGGAGGCATTCCAAATGAAGGAAAAAAGTGTACTAGCAGGGTGTGTAATCCAGCAATGATTGCAATATAGAGTAGAGTTTTACTTTTCATTTTTGCAATGTCACTTTTTGCAAACATGGCCATTATTGTTTCGGCCGTTGCGATTCCTTGGGGAAATCTTAATTTTTCAATGATGATCATTTGTCGACGTAATGGAACCGCAAAAAAGATACCAATATACGATACTGATAGTGCCCACAAAGTGAGTTCTAAGGTTGTAAGTTTTACCCCAAGTAGACCCAAGGCCGGAACACTTGAAACAAAACCAGCTGAAGCAATGCCACCAGCTGCTGAAGCTGCAGTTTGAGAAATATTTACTTCTAAAATGCTAGGACAATTTTTATTATTGAATAAATTCATTATTGAAAAAGAAAGTATGGCACCAAGCAGGGAGCCACCTATCGTCCATCCTGTCTTCATACCAAAATAAATATTCATACAGTTTATAAGTGCGCCAATTGAGCATCCGGTAATAATGGCCCTTTTTGTTAATTGAAGTTCGTTTGGGATTGGTTCATAGATTCTTTCTGTCATGAAATCCTTTCTAATTATTGTTTTTAGAAGACTATATGGTGCAGCAAAATAATGTCAACTCATTTTGAGTTCAAATATTGCTGTATATGTGTAAAAGCTGGTATTTTAAATCGAGATTTAAACATTGGGATTATATGGAATATTCAAGTTGTGGCGTTGGATTTTTAGCATCATTAAAAAATGTATCAAGCTTTGAGAATTTGCAAACTGGACTGACTGGGCTCTTAAATGTCGAACACAGAGGAGGGGCCTCAATTGATGGTAACATGGGTGATGGTGCGGGAATTATGACTGATATTCCCTTTGAACTATTAGGTCATAAAAAAAATGAAATAGGGGTGGCCACTATTTTCGCTCCAAGGGATAACGAAATATATGAACGTTCTATTGAAGTATTTAAACAAACTTTTGAATTCTTTGGCCTTAAAATATTAGAAATTAGAAAAGTACCAATTAATGTAGAGTCAATTGATCAAAGATCAATTGAAGTAATGCCCAATATCGTGCATGCAATTATCAAAAGACCTGAACACTCAAGAACAGTTGCCTCATTTGATAAGTCTCTATACGAGGCCAAACAGCTTGTGAGAACGAAACAAAAAGAAGCAGGCATAAAAGGCAAATTCTTTTTTACATCTCTATCGGCCAGAACAATTATATATAAGGCCTTATGTACAGGTAAACAACTGAGTGAATTTTACTTGGATTTAAAAGATCCTAAATTTAAAACAAGCTTTGTGTTATTTCATAGGAGATTCAGTACAAATACTTTATCAAGTTGGGACAAGGTACAGCCTTTTAGACTTATTGCACACAATGGAGAAATCAATACAATTGAAGGAAATAGATCTGCAGCGATTTCTAGAGAGAAATCATTAGGTTTAAGAGATGACGAACTCATTACTCACTTTGATGCAAGTGACTCCGGAAATCTCAATGGAATGGTGGAAGCTTTAAAATATAGAAGTTCTATACCACATCTTGCTGAAATTCTCTCAATAATGATTCCTCCTGCACCAAATTTACAGTCTGACTATTATGATTTTTGGTCCCGGGCAATGGAGCCCTGGGATGGGCCAGCTTTAGTTGCATTTTGTGATGGAAAAAGGATTGGAGCAAGGTTAGACAGAAATGGTTTTAGGCCTTGCAGGTGGTCGCGTACTAAGGATTGTTTTTATCTTGCTTCAGAAACAGGATGCTTTGAGGTTGATAATAAATGTATTGTTGAACAAGGAAGTTTATATGCAGGCAGAAGTGTCCATATTCATTTACTATCAAGTAAAATTGATTTTCAAAATCCTGATAAAACGATCTATTATAAGAATGCTAAATTTGATGCACGTTTAATAAAGTTAGAATATATCAATTTTGATCCAATAAAAAGATACAGAAATAATATTCATTATTTTTATTATAGTAGAGAAACTTTTAGCAAGGAACTTTATCCAATGGTTGAAAATGAAACTTCTCCTATTGGTTCGATGGGAGATACAGCAAGGATACCAGCTATTTCTACAATTGATAGATCTCTATATGATTACTTCTATCAGAATTTTGCTCAAGTCACGAATCCTCCTTTAGACTATATTCGTGAAAAAATGGTAACAGAATTGAGGGTATATCTTGGCAGAAAGCCTAATATTTTTGGGACAAAAGAATTAATTCCACCTCCAGAGGCCTATGAGGCAACAAGTCCAGTGTTGAGTTTAGGACAGTTAGATTTTATATTACAAAATGATGGAGAATCTAATAAGACTTCTTTAAAAGTTAAAAAAATTGGTATCCTTTTTGATAAAGAAAGTGGGAGTAGGGGATGTAAAAAAAGAATTTATGAAATAGTTGAAGAAGCAATTCTAGCAGTGAGAAATGGGTATAATGTTATCGTTTTATCAGATAGAGATGTTTCTCATTCGCTTTTACCAATACCTGCAATCATTGTCATGCGTGCTGTACAATTAGGTCTTAATCGTTCAGGACTAAGACTTAGACTTTCTATTGTTATTGATTCTGGTGAAATTTATAATTCTCATCAATTGGCCTGCTTAATTGGTTTTGGTGCAAGTGCAGTCTGTCCATATTTAGCTCTTGAGATAGCTAGGTATGATGATATTTCAAGTGTCCAAGATCAATTTCCAGAAGAAAGAGAAAAGAGGCTTATCAAGAATTTAGAAAACGGTCTGCTTAGAATTATGGCCAAGAGGGGTATATCTGTTGTTCGCAGTTATCAAGGTGCAGAACTCTTTACAATAGTTGGTCTTGACCAACAGATGCTCCAGGCCTTTTTTCCTGGCCATAAAAGTTATGTTGGTGGTCTTAGCTTTAAACAAATGGTTCAAAAAATAATTGGACGATCTGAAGCAATTCCTGGAACAGTACATAATGATTATGTTTACAGAGAGTCCAATAAAGAAGGAGAAGGAGAGTTACATTCTATTACTTCAAAAAGAAGTCGTATTCTCCATAATATTCTTAAAGAAAGTGATAAAACTGATTGGGCAGAATTTCACAAAGAGCTCAGTGAAAATGTCATCCATATCCGTCATTTCTTTAAAGTTAAAAAAAATGAAAAAGAACAAAAAATTTCAGAAACGAGAAAATCTATTCTTTCTAGATTTGGCTGTGGAGCAATGAGTTTTGGAGCAATATCTGCTGAAGCACAAAGGGACCTTATTAAAGCATTCAAACAAATTGGAGGAAGAAGTAATAGTGGGGAAGGAGGTGAAAATCCTTATTATTATATTGATGGCACTTCAGCAAATGTTAAACAGATTGCTTCTGGCCGTTTTGGAGTAACAGCTGAGTATCTGGCCAATGCTCAAGAAGTACAAATCAAAATAGCGCAAGGGGCAAAACCGGGAGAAGGTGGACAGCTTATGGGAGTGAAAGTAACTCAAGGTATAGCAAAAGCAAGATTCGCAACGCCAGGGGTAGATTTAATCTCACCACCTCCGCAACATGATATTTATAGTATTGAAGATTTAAAGGAACTTATTTATGAACTAAAACAATTCAAACCTGATCTTGAAGTTAGTGTAAAACTAGTTTCAGGAGATAATATCGGAGCTATAGCAGTTGGAGTTGTCAAGGCCGGAGCTGATATAATTCAAATTTCAGGAGGAGATGGTGGGACAGGTGCTGCTGATCTAATGTCTATGAAACATGCTGGCCTTCCCCTTGAAATTGGTCTAGTTGAAGTTCAAAAAACTCTAGTAGAAAATGATCTAAGAAAATATGTCAAATTAAGAGTAGATGGTAACCTCCAAAATGCACGGGATATTATATTAACAACGATAATGGGGGCAGACCAATTTGATTTTGGAAAAATAGCACTTGTCTCTCAGGGTTGTATAATGGCCAGAGTTTGTGAAAAAAATACATGTCCAGCAGGAATAGCAACTCACAATCCTCGTTTTAAAGAAAGGTATAAGGGGACAGTTGAAGGAATTGTTAAATATTTTGAACACCTCGCTGATGAGACAATAAACTTTTTGAAACTGATTTCTTTCAATACTCTGGATGAAATTAGAGGAAAACTTTCTCTACTTGAAGTAGATGAAAAATATAAAAAATTTGTTAAAGAAAAGAATTTGCATTTTCATTACTTCAATACAGGAGAGTATTCATGTCCTCGATCTGAATTTAATCCGTCTCAACTCAATGAACTCAATCAAAAAATCTTAAGTAAATTTCTTGAAAACCCCTCTCTCAATAATTTAGGGAGCTTTCAAATACATAGTACCCAAAGAGCAGTTCCAAGTGTTATCTATGGGCACTTGGCCAGTAAAGTTATTGAGAAAAGATCAAATCTTGAAGACCGTTCAGAAGATATAAAAAATGAATTCCAATATAATATTCATCTCAAAGGAAATGCTGGCCAAGGTTTTGGTGTTTTTCACTCAGAAGGCGTCAGATTGACTTTAGAAGGAGATGCCAATGATTCTGTAGCGAAGGGAATGAGTGGAGGTGAAATTATTGTCATTCCAGAAAGTTCTAATTCCTCACTTCAGATGGGGAATGTTTTAGTTGGCAATATTTGTCTATATGGTGCAACTGGAGGAAAGTTATTCATCAAAGGTATGGCCGCAGATCGTTTTGCTGTTAGGAACAGTGGTGCAATTGCTGTTGTGGAAGGGGTTGGTTTACATGCATGTGAATACATGACGGGAGGTACTGTTCTTATCTTGGGAAGAGCTCTTGAAAATATTGGAGCAGGAATGACTGGTGGATCGATTTATACTTTTAAAAATAATATAAAAAATATTAACAAAAATTATATTAAGCACTCACCTATGACTCATTCAGATTGGAAAGTATTTCGTGAAATTATTCAAGAACATATTGAAAAGACAGATTCAATCATAGCTAAAAATCTAGATGAGCTGGATATAATTAAATTAACGACTGTAAAATAGGAACATAAGTATGAAATCACAAAAGTTTGATTTTAAAAATACTAGCGGTGAAATTTTAAGTGGATTGCTAGAAACTCCAAATACTCCATCAAAAAGAGTGGCCCTTTTTGCACATTGTTTTACATGTTCTAAACAGCAACTTGCAGCTGCAAGAATTTCCAGAAACCTGGCCAAAAGAGGATTTTATGTTTTGAGATTTGATTTTACAGGAATTGGAAATAGCGAAGGTGATTTTTCAAATTCTAATTTTTCTTCAAATGTGGATGATCTTATAAAGGCCTATGAAGCGGTTAGTGAGAAAATTAATAAACCAGAACTTTTGATTGGACATAGTTTAGGCGGGGCCGCAGTTCTCATGGCCTCAAAAAAATTAACAGAAATTAAGGGCGTTGTTACCATTGGGGCTCCTAGTTCTATGGATCATTTCTTAAAACATCTTTCAAAAGATGAACTCGAGGCGATTGAAAAAGATGGGCTAACACAAGTAAATCTCTCTGGAAGGATTATGACAATTAAAAATCAGTTTATCAAAGATTTAAGAGACAATAATTTATTAAAGGATTTAAATAAAACAAACTATTCTTCTCTTATTATGCATTCTCCTGTAGATCATATAGTGAACATTGATAATGCTGAAAAAATATATAGCTCACTTAATCATCCCAAAAGTTTTGTTTCTCTTGATAAGGCAGACCATTTGGTCTCTAACTACAAAGATGCAGAGTATATCGCGGAGATGATTTCAGCATGGTCCAGTCGCTTTAATACCCAAGAAGAGAAAGATTTTTCCCATCACCATGATGTTGTGACAATTTCAAGGGATAAACATAAATTCACTCAGGACATTTATTCTGGCAAACATTCTCTGGTCGCAGATGAGCCTTTAGATATAAAAGGGGAGGATTTGGGGATGAATCCCTATCAACTCTTGCTTTCAGCTTTGGGTGCTTGTACTTCAATGACTTTACGAATGTATGCTGATCATAAAAAAATTCCGTTAGAGGGAATTGAAGTTCAACTTTCACACCGAAAAGACTATGTTTCAGATTGTGAAAGCTGTGATCAAGGAGAACAAAAATTAGATATTATTCATAAAAAAATAACCCTAAAAGGAGATTTAACAGAAGATCAAAGAATTAAGATTTTCAATATTGCTCATAAATGTCCAGTCAACAGGACTTTGCTTAGTGAAATAAAAATTTCTGAAGAGTTGATTCTACCCAATGGAAACTGAAAGATTAAAAATTATATATCCCGAAGAAAAACATATCGCAGATATAATTTCATTTTATAAAGAGAACTCAGATTTTTTAAAACAGTGGGAACCAAAAAGACCACTTTATTTTTTTAAAGAATTATATTGGAGAGAAAACATTTCCAAAATGCAAAATTGCAATCACAAAAAATTTTGTTTGAGAGTTTTACTTTATCTTAAAGAAAATGAACAATTTCTAGGAATCGTCAATTTTATTCAGACCACACAGGCCAAGAGCTCATTCAGAGTCGGTTATAAATTAGGCGAGAATTTTCAGGGAAACGGGTATATGCTTGAAGCACTATCCTATTTAATAGATAAAATATTTAATGATGGATATGATATTGATAAAATCTTTGGAAACTGTTTAAAGCGAAACCATAAGAGTTTATCTTTATTAAAAAGACTTGGATTTAAAGAAACTGACAAAGAAGTAAAAGTTGAAATTGATGGACTTATCCAAAACCATATAGAGTTAGCTCTCTTCAAGTCCCTTCAAATATGATTTTTCCACTGAATAAATCTCTCTCGATAAGGATAATATTGAAGTGATATTTTTTGCACTAATTATTTGTTTATTTGATTCTTTTAATATTTGAAAATGTAAAGTTTCATACTGAGATTTTAGAATGGATTCATGCTTTTGAATTTGTTCGTCATTAAATTGAATTCCCTCACAAAAATCTTTTGATAAACCGTTGAGAAAATTAACAAATTCATTTTTCAAATTAGTTAATATACTAATAACTTGGGAATCTTCATATTCAATATACAAATCTTCAAATATATCCTTGTAGGATTTTAGTGCATGTAATAAGTGCTGACAATTTGAAAGAAGACTTTTAATGATCAAGGATTGCTTTTCATTTAATTCAAGTTGCTCAAGAGAAACGACTCTTTGAATGATATTTCCATGAAGTGATTTTAGGGACTGATAGTGATGTATAAATCTATGATCTCCCAAATTTTCTAAAAAGAAAGATGAATCATTGTTATTGAGAGCTATAGACTTATAAAAAAGTTCAACTATTGAAATCCTCAAAAAATCATAATCTTTCGATAAAATGACAATTGCCTCACCCACAGGAAGTTTTAACAAAGATTCTTTTGGCATAAATTCATATGACATCTCAACCTTTTTGTCTGGAAATGATTTTATAAGTTTTTGGGAAAAAATTTCCAAAATAGGAATAAATAGTAAAATTCCTGCAAAGTTAAAAAATGAATGCAAAAAGACAAGTTGAAATAACTCATGCGAAGATGAAAATATAACTTGTCCAAGATAAATCAAAAGGGGAAGGCAAATGAAAGCGATTGTATCCACAACGAGGTTAAAAAAGAAATGTGCAAACGCGACTCGTTTTTTATTAGTTCCTTGCCCAATCGTGCCAAAAAAAACGGTTGTAGTTGTACCTAGATCAGAACCTATAACCATTGCGGCCGCTTGGTGAAAATCAATGATCTGAACGCTTAAACCAGATAATATTATGGCCATTGAGGCCGAACTTGATTGAATGATTGCCGTTAAAATGAGTCCTATAAAAAGAAAGCTTACCGTCCCTAGGTGAGCAAAACTTGAGATATCAAAACTTTGCGCTACGTTAACGATGGAAGATTTCATAAAATCTAGCCCACTAAAAAGGAGTCCAAATCCTAAAAAAGCTGTCGCATAGTTTTCTACAATTTTTGACTTCTTATTTAAGATAAGAAGTAACGAACAAGTTCCTATGATAATATAACTAATCTCTTTAATCTTTAATTTAAAACCGAAGACCGTTAGAATCCAACCTGTAATCGTGGTCCCTAGATTTGCACCTAAAACCATTCCAATACCCTCTGTTAGATTAATGAGATTTGTTCCTACAAAAGACAAAACTAACAAAGAAACAAGCGAACTACTTTGTAAAAAAGCAGTTGCAATGGCACCACTTGCGATTGATTTGTATTTATTATTAACATTGTTTCTTAAAAATTTACGAAATCTTTCCCCGGAAATTGATTTTAACCCTTTTTCAAAAGTATTCATTCCATAAAGAAATAGACCAAGGCCAAGAAAAAATAGTGAGTAGTGAACATTTGACGGCATGTGTTTATTATGGCATTTTTTTCACACTTAGAACAACTTTTTGTTAGATTTAGATATGGATAAACAAAGAATAAAAGATCAACTCTTAAGTAAATTTCAATTGGATTTATCCAAGGCGAAAGAATCTCTAAATACAACCCAAGATTTTTTGAAATCTGATGATTTGGCACAAGAAAGTAAATATGACACTCGTTCTATTGAAGCGGGCTATTTAGCTGATGGACAAAGAAAAAGAATTGAAGAAATTGAACAAGATATTCAATTGATTCAAGATATTACGACAGATCTTTGTCACTCTGTGGCCATTGGCTCCCTTGTCTTACTTGAAATCAATAAGATTCAAAAATGGTATTACTATTCTCCCACCAGTGGTGGAACTATTTTAACAATAGATGGCCATCCTGTCGTTGTGATATCAGTATTCTCTCCCATAGGGGCACAATCTGTTGGATTAGCTGAAAAAGATAGTTTTGAAGTTGAACACAATAATGACGTTAGAGAATACATTATCAGAAAAATCGAATAGATTTCAGTACAAATTCTAGACAATGTAGGCAAAATGAATTTTTACTGTTAATATAGTGCATAACTTTGCTGTGGAAGGGAGAGAAGAATATGCAACGACTTGTTTTTACTTTTTTTATTCTATCATTTTCAGTTTTTGCAAATGAGTTGGATGCTCCTTCATTTACAATGTTCAAACAACTTCTTAAAGAGGCCAATAGACTTCAGTCTGTTATAGGTAGTCGGGCCATATCCCTGCTTGCTCCCACAAATCAGGCATTCAAAGAACTTTCCACTGAACAAATCAATGAACTAATAAATAACAAAGATGAATTGATTGCTTTTGTTGACTACCATATTATTGAGCATTCTCTCAGCTTTAATAGACTAAAAAATTCTAAGGCACTAAAATCAAAAAGTAATAAATTAATCAAAGTTTCAAACAAGAATTCTGATATTCTCATAAACGATTCTTTTGTTTTAAGTGTTGATGTTCAAAGAAAGGGCCCTACCGTTGTGGCCATCGACAAAATTTTAAATTATCAAAATCAAGTTAGCTATAATCCACAAACAGAACCGAATATTGATCTCAACAAATATTTAGGCACTTGTTTGAAATCGCCAATTGATCAATTTTTCGTGAAGGTTGCGTTTCTTCAAAAGTAGTTTATAAAAAGTTTGGAAGCTGAATCAGTGTATCAAATTACGTTTGAATGAAGATGGTGATCTCAATGTGCCAATGGATTAGCAAAAGTTAAAAGTTGGAGGATAATTCAAAAACTTAAAGAAGCTGAAATTATTTTTAAAGCAGCTCTGATTTTCATGGAGATTATCTGATATTAAAATAGATAGGATATCAAAATGTTCTGATTGGCGAATATTCAAGAAAGTATTTAAGGGTTCTTCGATCTCCTATGGTAATAAAAGAAATTCGAAGAGTATCTTGAATACTCCTTGGATATGAGAGGTAGAGAATTTCCAAAATATCTGACCGCCAAAAAAGAATAATATCTTTTTAATCATAGTTTGAAATTTCTTTTTCTAGTCAACCATCAAGTGGTTTTTCACTGAAGTAAAGTGAGAAACAAAATTTGGGCTTTTGTCGAATAAAAACTTTTTCAAAATTCCAACTGATATCAGTATTTTTGATTTAGTGTTTTAAGGAATTTGAATATTTCTAATTTTTCTTTTTCCCTGATCACTCTCATTTTTTCTGTAATAGGAATTCAACTCCATACTTTAACCTGCAAAATTTTGCCACACCTTCATATTAGTTTCTGGCGTTTGCCCACCAAAACTGGTCTGGAAGGAATACCTAAGGATCATTAAAACCTTTGTTTCAGTAGTTTTGAATATAATTTTCTAGACTTTCATCTTGAACTGATGGAGATAACTCACATTTGCGGCAATATTTGTAATTAAGACTACGCTAAAAAGATTGAGGAGAGCTTTTTCCTATTATGGTCTAAAGCTCAAATGAATAAATTCGGGATTGGTTTCCTGAGTAAAGATGACTTGAAAAAGATTTATAAATGATGAGAAATATTTCATTTCATACAACTGTCCTAAATGATTTACGAGAAAAAGTGTATCAAACTTTAATTCTAATGAATAATCTTAATAAAGTGTTGCTAAGTGAAAGTTGCATTAAAATTATATGTCATTATCTAAACCCCTCTATGAGCACCAGTAGCAGTTGATGAATAAAGAAGTGATCAAAGTGAATATTCCATAAGATTTGGTAGTAGATTGATTGATGTAAAAAATTCCTCTTGCCCCATATCCTTGTGTGTTGCTCAAGAAAAGCATACCAGTATATGGCAGACGTGTAGGTTCCGTTCTTCATGTATTATATTCAACATCATTCGCATGAGGAAAATGAAGCAGTTGTTATTGTTCAACTATTGGTGTACAAGTCGGGAAATGGGGTTGAGCTGTGCCACCTTTTGCATAGTCAACCCATTCGTTGACATTCCCACCTAAATCCCAAATTTCAGAACCATTACTAAGAACATGTTTCGCATCACTTGAGCGAGAAGTACCATAGACATTTATTCCCTCGTTACTCCTGGTACTTGTTCCAGAAACATATAAAATTCCTCGTTGAGGTAGCCGTCAATTCCAACTGATCCACTTTGTCCAATTAGCATCAACATTTTCAATGTTTCGCAATGTCATCCATTCTGCATTCGATATCAGGTCGTATTTATCAGTGACCTATTGAGAGAATTTCTGAACTTAAGCAACTCACTTTTAGCATTTATTACATGTGATACCGGCCCATGGGGCTGAGTCTTGCCTCGCGATATGGGATTATTTGACCCATCATTTTTGCTTCATATGCCATGACACAGAAATCAGAACTTGTACCCACTGTAGGTTCGCCGGGACTGCAACATAGCCTGTTGGACAAGAGTGCCAAAACCTCAAGTAATCTACTTTGTTTAGAGAAGCTGACCACCTCCTGCTCGGATTATTAGTACTTGGTTGTATAAATTGAATAAGTACCAGTAGAGACGAGAGAAGCTTGCACATCTACGTATGTGTCACTTGCTGTTGCAGACCCAATAAGCTGTGTACAAGAATTATCTTTGTATAATTTGATCGACTCCGTTATTAATATTTGAAACCCTAATAGTTGGAGAAGTGGGTCAGTTCCAGAGCTGGACGATGGTGATTGCATCGCTATTGTTGTTGAAGGTGAATCTGTGATGAATTTGTAGTAAGAGTTTGGTCATTTGTATTTCCATCAAAATCTCCATCATTGTTCATGTGACTCTCACCCTATAGGTGTATGAGGTTTTGCACTTAGTGATGAAACATCAAGATATGTTGTAGGTGCATTAACAGCTGCGATTAAACTCTCGTTGTCCCTCCAGACACGAAAAACATGGTAAATTGCTGCTCCAGAGAATGTTCAATTGATTCTCGGCTGAGCGGTCTGTAACTAATGAATAAGAAGATATTCCTGAAAAAGTAAGTTGCATCACTACCACTGCTACCACCCGAACCACTATTACTTCCACTTGATCCAGTTAAAAGTTAGAGTTAACATTTGAATTATCTATAATCTCAGGAGCATCAAAGGATGTATTTGAGGAGCCATTACAACTCAAGAAGGACAGAGTTGCAAATGAGTAGAAATAAATAGATTTTTTGGTCATTCCAATAGAAATGAACTCTTTTCTTATTCATGATGATGACATTTTTAACACAAGTTTTCAAAAAGGAAAGCAACCGTTGAATTTGCGCAAAGGATTGTTGATGTTTCAAAAACGCCAATAAATGTTGTTTTTTTTCTTATTTATACAAGGTTACTAAGGAGAATCTTTAACATTCTAAGTTTTCCGCCTTTTTACAAGATGCTCTTTGGGAAGGGTAAACTTTTCTTCCTTGTACTTGCCCATCGATTTTCTTAGCGCATTTTGCTTGGAGAAGTCGTCTACATCTGAGTTTTGTCAGTAAAGCCTACATTTTAAAAGTTTTATAAGGGAAATTTCTTCTCCTTTAGTACTTTGATTTCAGGTAAATTTTCAGGAGTTTTTCCTTTGGAGAAGCGGTCTTCAAATCAAGTTCACCATCGCCATCTCTATAGGTAGTAATGAGAAACAATTTCAACGGCGAGTTGCTTTTTAGCTTCCATAGGATGGATTTTTCCTTCTTTAATCTTCAGAAAACCTTCTTTTCAACTTCCTTTTAGTGGTTTGCGACTTAATAAATTATAGTAGCGGAATCATCAAGTCGTCTGAAATTCTATAACAATTTTTTCCAAACATGTTCTCAGCAGACTCATCTATACCAATATAGTTACCAAGACTTGACATTTTTGGACACCATCAAGTCCTTCGAGTATGGGCATCGTATGATTGTTGCTGTTCTTAAGTCCAGCTGCCCTTTGTAAATCACGTCCCATGAGTAAATTAAGTGTTTGGTCCGTTCCTCCTAACTCAACATCACTTTCTAAGACAACCGAATCATATCCTTGCATGATAGGATAAATTCAGAATATGATAGAGTTTCACTTTTAATTCGCTTTGAAAATCATCTCTTCTGATCATGGTTTGAATAGTTATATTAGACATAAGTCTAATCATCTCAACACTGGAGAGCTTTCATCGAGCCAATCTCCATTGAAGACAAATTTTAGTTTTAGAGAGGGGTCCAAGATTTTGCAACCTGTGCTTTATAGGTTTCTTGCGTTTCAATTACCTCTTCCTTCGTGAGTTGAGGGCGCGCGAGTTTTACTCTTCCGGTAGGGTCCCAATTCTGTGGTAAAACTCCAAATTAAAAAATCAGGCCTCATGCCCGAAATCTTGAAACTATACTTTCAGTTTATTTATGACCACGGCAGGTCCTATGTGGATATCAGGCGTGAGGGGTCTGCCCAAATTTAATTTTGAGGGTCTGAGTTTCATATGATTTTTAGTTTCTTCTAAAAAAAAGATCCTCAGGTATAATCTCTACACAACCCTCTTTAAGTTCAGAAGCTAATTGTTCTGGAGGACTGGATAGAAATAGTTTTCATTGACGGCCTTAAATAATTCAGAGGTTCTTTCTAGTCTTTTAAATTAAAAAGATCACAGAAAGCGCAGCAGGCGTTATTATTGTTTGACCAGTTCAGGTCCACATCGATTGGAGAGAGGTCATCAACGGCTAACCATTAAAAAGGTTTGGCGCTTCAATGTCATGCTGTGGAGAGCATAAAAGGAATTTTTTCCAACTGATTTAAATCCATTTTCCGTTTCGAGTTATTTTAAAGGAGATACCTTTGTAAGTATGTTTCAATGGCGATTGAACTTTAAGTCAACAGGTACTTCACCATTTGCGTTTGAAGGAAGCTCAAATTTACTTGTACCATGGATTTTTAGCGCCTTCAAATATTCGCTATTAAGATCCCTCTTATCATCTTTGACTGAAAAGTTTTTAACTAAATGCCACGATAAATTGACATGAATTACTTTCACATTTTGCAAGTCCTTTAGATTCTGAACTTGTTCCTTCAATTTTTTTAAGAAGATATTTCATATGATATGAAATTTTTGAACTTTTGAGGGAATAATTCCCATTTAGTCCAGCAAGAGCTGAGTAAGAAAAAACAATCACAAAAATAAAAAACAAATTCTTCATCGTTTCTCCTTAGAATTCAAATGTCATGGTAGTAGCAGCTGCAAGTAGTGAAAAATAGGCCGTTCCAGCAATTACACTATGTGCCTTTAATATTCCTTCGACTTTTTCACCCTTTTTATATTTCTCGTTTGCTAAGTATCCTAAGACTGGAGCAAGTAGCATTGCTGGCCCGTGAATCCAAGCAAGTCTTTTGTGCCATTTCATATTCCAGCTTTCTTCTCTTTCACCATCTAGTTCGGGAGCGGCCAGTGCAAAACCAGCTGCTGTATAATAAAGCGCTCCACCCGCTATTCCTGACCATTTGTGAAAATCAGTTGATTTGCCCTCTTCACCTGATAAAATTGTGCCGGTTAAGACAGCAAGAGAACTTAGGGCCAAAATTTGATGTGTTTTAAGCATCGATTTTCTCTGTGTTACTTTCGCTGACATAACGGGATCAATTTTGACTTTAGATTCATCGAACTTTAGATCATCTAAAGATAGTTCATTTGCAAATAGTAAATTACTGCAGAAAAATGTTAAAAAGAGTAGGTGCTTCATAAAATATCCTGATGAGAGTTGATTTATTGAATGTATTGAAATGTACGCTAGATAAAATTGCAAGAAATAAATGCAAATAAACATATATTTTTTATTTTGTAAATTTGATTTAATCCTAACAAATGCTTAGAAAATAAGTTTAAAAACAGGGGAGCTTAAGTTGAGATACATTTTTATTTCGAAGAAAGTGAGTCTAGCAGTTTTGAAAAACAGACAAGTTTACATGTTATATTTTTTTAAAAAATAGGAAGTGTATGATTTTTCCAAAATACTTAATTTTTGTTAGACTATTTGTTTTTATTTTTTCTTTCTGCCCGAATAGATGCAAAGATTGATACAATATACACAATAAAAACAGGGATTAAATTGTTATAGATAAAATCTTCAAGTGATAATGTTTTTTCAAACCTATATTCATAATATGAACGATAACCAAAAATATAGATTAATATAAAGACTCCACCCCAAAGAACAGTACCCTTAGTTTTCACAAGGAGAATCTCTTTTTAAAACTGCTGCCTGAAGCTAAATTTAGAAAAAGTTCATTATTTAATTCATTCAAATTATATTTATTATTATGAGTCGCAAAAAATTGAGTGACTCCTGATATATTTACAATTTCTATAATTACTTTTTCAGTGTATTGAGAATTTCCTACAACATCATGTAAATATTTTCTAAATATTCTTATCTTTAATTCCCAACCTTTTAGCACTTTTGGAACTTTAACAGCGGCTTGCAACTCATCTTTACCAATTGCTATTGCAATGACGGCGGCAATTTTGGGATTATAAAATGAAGTTAAAGCACTAATTAGAACAGTTATTGCATGTCCTGCAAACCTAATATTATCATCCAATAATTTATTCCATTTTAAAACAGCTTCATCTGTATGAAATTCTAGCAAATACTCATGCGTGACACCTACGTTGTTTGAGATAGAACACCTAGGTTCTTTGCCTGTTCCCATCCATCGTCCACCATCTGTCCAATTTGAAATTCGATTACACTCGTTTTTTAAAACCTCTATATCACGAAAGTTAAGAACTTTTAGCATTGTGGACCTTTATTCAACTTATATCTTTACATTCAATAAATAAAAAATAATTCGACGAGTGTTGCTATAACACGTAAAAAGTTAAGGATATAGAGTAGAATTAAGTGATTGTAAATATCACCATGTAAGTAACTTAGATGACTCTAAAAGCTTATTTTCTCAAAAATCTCCCTAAGCTTGCTTCTTTTTTATTGTGGTGCGTTTGTGTTGAGAGGGGCATTAATTGGTGAAAATTCTTATTTTTGTGTCCAGAATTTATAAATTTGTAATGCACTTTCAACAGTTTCTTGATCATGAGCGTAGTATTGAAGGGATTTTTCAAGATGGTTGATAAAATAATTTTTTTGTTCTTGGGTTAAGTAATGTAAATAGGGGTGGACAGTTTGTTTGAGCCTCAGGTGGAGTTTAGGTATTGCCAAAAAATCTTCAATTAATAAAACAATGGCCTCAGAAAGAAGGTTTAAAGCTTTGTCCATTTGATTATCATTTATAGCAATACTCATACTTTGTAGATTATCTTTTAAAACTTTTCTGTATTGGTAGAATATATTTTTTGAAATTTGGTCATTTGTAGTTTCAATTTTTTGAGTTATATTCCAAGATCGTCCTAAATGGTCATATAAAGGGCCTTTTTTCTTAATATTTTGTAGACCTTCTAAAGCAAATGAAAGTTGCCTATATTTAGGGGCCAATCTTTCCCATATTGGTGCTCCAAATATGATAACTCCAAAAATTGAAATCTGAGTGACTATTGTAGAGAGAAACTTCAAATTGTCAGGTAAATTATCCAAGAGATATTGGCCACTATAGGCCGAAAGTACCATGATGAAGATTATAAACATGAGGGCGATTATTCTCTGTTTCGTTTCATGAATTTCATGGAGAGAACTCTCAAAAGCACTACTTTTATCACCGTTGTATTTTTGTAAATCATTTAAGAGTTTATTTACTTTTTTAGACAAAATCCATAGGTAGATTTTTGTATTTTTATCGAGTTTATAGTGTTTAAATAATTCTTTAACTTCATTTTCACTGAATTTATTCGAATTGATTTTTGTTAAAAAAAATTCACATTTGGGACTGGAAGCAAAAAGCAATTGGGGAATGAGAATTAAAATGAAAATTTTTCTGAACATGCCCACCTCGCGAGACTAAATGACGGGGTCTGACTTACACCGATTGGTGATTACAGTTGCGCGACAGTGGCGGATTTACACCGCTCTTCACCGTTTAAAACATTCACAGCAATCTATTCTGGTTTTTCTTTTGTGTCCATGTTTTTTAGGCCAGAAGGTAATACATTAATACCTAATTTTTTGCCAAGAGTTACAATAAGTGGAATTGTAATCGGTGCAAAAGGAAGAAAGAGAAAAACGCCTAGACCAAGACTTTTGATTATATCTCTGAATTGTTCATTTGCAAAATCCATCTCTTCAGCGCTGGCCTGACCAATTGTATATTTACGATATATTTCAAGCATTTGTTTCGTTTCTTTGCTTTCCTTCGCTAGACCATTTTTGAGTTTATTTAGTGACTCAATAAGAGTTGCTCGTTTGTCTTCTCTAGAATTATAGATAATCAAGAGTGAAGAGACTGCACGATAGAGATATTTTTTAATAGTAACCACCAATTTTCTAAAAAAATTCATGCAAGAAATTACATCTAACAAGCTTAAATGTCATCATATCAAGATCAAGTTTATAAAGAATTTAACGTAATGAGGGCCGCAGCTTTTAAATGGTGGTCGGTACAAGGATTGAACTTGTGACCCCTTCGATGTCAACGAAGTGCTCTCCCACTGAGCTAACCGACCGAGTGAATTCGTATGGTGACAGAGACTACTAAAAGAAAAGCAGAAAGTAAATGTGAATGTTTTAAATGAGTTTTGTTTTTAAACAGGATTGCCGAGTTTCGTTTGGGCCTTTATAATCAATTTATGCCTCATAGACTTGGTCACTCATTATTAAAACTTATCGCATTGCAATTAAAAGATTATGCTCATTACTATATTTTTGCTTTAATTACACTTATACTCACTCATTATATTCAAAGTCATCTCCCTTTTATGGCCAAAGAAATAGCCGACTTAATAGAAAAGGGGAGTCATGAATTTCCCTTTATCGCGCTACTTTTACTTGCTCTTGGAATAATTCTTTTTCGTACAAGTTCAAGACTACTTTTTTTCTATCCGGCCAGAGTAATGCAACGCAATCTTAGAGTAGAAATACTAGAAAAACTAGAGGAGACAATTCCTGAACGTTATAGAAACTATTCAGATGGACAGATTTTTCAAACAGTCTATAACGACTTTGAACAAATTAGAACCCTAGTTGGATTTGCTCTTCTCCAATTTGGTAATATTGTAATCGCTTGTGCAATCTTAATACCTAAACTATCGTCCCTTTCTCCAAAACTTTTGATTGCACTTTCTCCTATGCTCATAACATTTTTAATTTTTACACTCATAGTTTCAAATAATAGAAAATACTTTAAGGCATCTCAAGATATGGCCGCAGAAGTTCAAAATCATATTATGGAGTCATATAAGGGGAAGGCCACTATCAAAAATTATCAGGCCGAAAAAGCTTTCCTTGAAATTTTTAGAACTCATAGTTTTAAAGAACTATATAATTCATTTAAAGGCGGCATTAGTATATCCATCTCGATGCCTCTTATTCCATTAGGAGTAGGACTTTCTCTGATTTGGGGAGCAATGATTATAAAAGATCTTGATTTAGGAACAACACATTTAATAACTTTTTCAGGTTTTTCATTTTTATTTTTAGAACCACTTATGTTTGTCTCGTGGATTGGTGTTGTCACAGTGAGTGCTCTAGCATCTTGGAAGAGAATTAGGGAACTTCTTATTATTTTAGAAACTCAAAGTGATCTTGAAAAGAAATTAAAAATGAACAACTCTGATGTTCAAAAGAAGACTGAGTTTGAGTTTAATTTGAATTTTTGGGATAAAACCTTGAAAGTCGTGATTCCTAAAAATAAAATAAGTGTCCTAATTGGCAAAACTGGTTGTGGGAAATCTGAGATTCTCAAACAAATCGCTCTTTGTTTGAAACAAGAAGGAGTTCAAACATCTTACGTCTCTCAGGCCCCCTACCTCTATAATGATAGGCTTACGGACAATATATTTTTGGGGCATATACCAACAGATGAGCAACTGAAACAAGCAAAATGGCTCTTAGAACTTTTTGAACTAACCTATATTAATCGGGATTTATCAGAATTGATGAAAATGGAAATAGGGGAGAATGGAAAGAGGCTTTCTGGAGGACAGTCAAAAAGATTAGCATTGATAAGGAGTTTGATCCTACCGAGTCAAGTCATCATTTGGGACGACCCGTTTTCATCTGTAGATGTCATCCTAGAGAAAAGTATATTTTTAAAATTAAAAGAGTCTAATATTTTTCAAGGAAAAACAGTTATCATGTGCGGGCATCGACTCACAACGGTTAAGCATGCAGATAATTTAATTTATCTTTGTCACGAAAATGATTCTGTAGGAATTTTAGAACAAGGTAGTGTTGAGAAATTATTATCAATAAAAAATGGGCCTAGTTATGAGTTTTTCGAAAAACAGATGGTTTGAATTTATTCAATTTAAAAATTCATCGCTTGTTTTTTCAGGAATTTTAATTTCTTTTGTCCTCTCTATTATTACAGGGTTATTTGTTCCAGGGTTCATCGCAAAATTAGGTGAAACATATTCGAATGGGAGCTCGTTTAATCAATCTTTACAGAACTTGGGACTTTTATTAATCGTAATCTACTTGAATAGAGTTCTCTATCAATTGATCATAAACTACTTCGTCAGAGAATTAGTTGCCTCTGTTCGCAGTAAACTTTATGAAAAATGGATCACTTCTTATGAAATTAAAACGAGTGGTATGCAAAAAGATGACAAGTTTCCGATGGGAGAAGTTATCGCAAGAATTATCTCTGATACTGAATCTTTTAGAGATTTAGTGACTTCAGGTAGTTTTGGTATAGTTATTGATATTCTTTTTGTTATTTCAGGATTGATTGGTTTTATTAAACTCAATTTTACCTCTGGAATATTTTTAGGAGTGATTGAATTACTTGCGGCCTTTGGTCTTATTTTTGGCTCAAAATATATGAGAGATATTTTTCAAAAAGTTAGGGCCGCTAGAGGAAAAGTTTCACGGGCCGTTGCCAATGTTGTTGGTGGGCTAGGTGAAGCTCATTACATGGACAATCAAAAATACGCTAGTAAAAAAGGTAGTTTTTATTTCGATGACTTCCTTAAAAAACAATTGATGGCCAATGTTTGGGACGCCTCTTTTTATTCACTCGCTGAATCATTATTTCCGGTATTTTTAGTGCTTATTGTTCTTATCTTTCCCTACTCAAAAATCACAGAGACTGCCGTTATTATTGCCATTATTGATCTTATTCAAAGGTCCATAGGCCCGATAAAAGATATTGCTTCAAAAATTGCTAATATTCAAAGAGCAATAACGGGGTTTAACAGAATTTCAGAATTTCAGGATCATCTAGATGAAGGGGCCCATTCTCCACTTGAACATAAAGAACTGAATATCAATTTTAAAGAACTTAAGATCAATATCAAACACTTCTCTTATAGTGGAAATAGTGCAGAGTTTTCTCTTGATGATATTGAATTTAGTGGTTCAAAAGGTGAACTGATTGGCCTTGTCGGACTTTCTGGTTCAGGTAAGTCAACAGTGCTTAATATTTTATCAGGAAATATTATACCAAAAGAAGGTGAGATTAAAATATCTAGCGACAAAGAAGTTCTCTCTTTTCCCGGAGAAACAATTGAAGATATTATTAACTACCGATATCTCGTGGGCATTGTTTCTCAAGATTCTCATATCTTTACAAAACCAATGTATTTTAATCTAACTCTAAGCGATAATGATAACCCAGATTTTTATAAATTTTGGGATTTTGTCTGTGAACAGATACCATACGTGAAAATTTGGAATGAATATTTGCAAAAAGAACTAAATACTAATGAACTTTCTTTAGGGCAAAAACAACTCATTTGTGCTTTGAGAGCATGTTTTCTCAAAAGACCGATTGTGTTATTTGATGAAATATCTTCTGCCCTTGATTCAAATTTAGAAGAAGCTCTTCGCAAAGTTATTTTATTAGTCCAGAAACAAAGCTTAACAATTATTGTGGCCCATCGTTTTGAGACGATAATTCAGGCCAATAAAATAGTCATTTTAGAAAAAGGACGTAAAGTGGGAGAGGGGGTGCACGATAATTTGATCAAAACTCATCCTACTTATCAGCAATTTATATCACATTTGACTCACTAATAGATGTTTTCATTTCATTTTCTTATGAATAGAATAACCACTAACATTTTGTCCATGTTTTTAAGGAGTACATTTTATGAAGAAGACTAAGTTTTTACTTGTCCTACCATTGGCCATAATGGCGATTTTCTCTTGTACAAAGGAAGTTGTTTCACAAACAAAGTATATATTCAAAGGGCCATCTACAAACAAACTAGTGGCCAAGTCAAAAACATTTCAAATAAATGAGGCAGAGTTCTATAAAGATATTCGTTCGGATATTTATGAGGCCGAAATGAAAGTTTTTGAAATTAAAATGAATCGCCTGAAATCACTAGTTTTAGAAAAACTAGTGATGAATGATCCACAAAGAAAAAATATGACAAATGATCAATTTATGGATGAGTTCATTGCTAAAGGAATTAGTGTAAAACCATCTGATATCGATGATTTTGTTAAAGAAAGAAAAATTCCCTCAACTCATTTAAATGAGCAAATGAAAGAAAGAATTAAAAGTTTTTTAGAACTTGAAAAGAAAAAAGAAGCAGTTGAAAAATGGGTTGCACAAAAAGTGGGAGATGCTGGAATAGAAGTTTTTCTAGATGAACCTCAAAGACCTATCTTTAAAGTAGATGCAGGAAATGCACCCTTTTTAGGAGACAAAGATGCAAAGGTCACGATTGTAGAATTCTCTGATTTTCAGTGCCCATTTTGTCAGAAAGGTGCTGAAATAATGACGGAAATTAAGAAAAAATACGGAAATAAAGTAAAAATAGTTTTTAAAAATTTCCCATTACCTTTTCATAATAATGCACTTATCGCAGCACAATCAGCATTATGTGCTCATGAACAAGATTCAAAAAACTTTTGGAAAATGCATGATGTAATGTTTGCAGATCAGGCCAAACTTTCAGAGTCTGATTTGAAAGAAAGCGCTAAAAAATTAGCTCTTGATATGACAAAGTTTGAATCTTGTTTAAGTTCAAAAAAATATGAAAAACAAGTTCAGATGGATATGGAAGAGGGAAAAAATATAGGTGTGAAATCGACACCAACCTTTTTCGTTAATGGTAAATTAATTAATGGAGCTCATCCTGTTGAGGTCTTTTCTGAGCTAATTGATCAGGAATTATAGTCAATTGTTGAATTTATCCCCCTAAGATCTCTTGATTGAGGGGGATTTTTCCTTTTTTTCCTACCAGATTGTTACATCATCTTGCGTTATGATAGAAGTGTGGCATTTTGCCTTCTTCTCAAGGTGTAAAAGATGGATGTGAATGACTATTCTTATAGATTATCAAAAGCTCGAGAAAACTACAACGAAGCTCGAGATGAACTTAGTAAAGACTATAATGAGAGCTTAAAGGCAACACAGAACAGACATAATGCTGCCAAGGAAAAACAAGCTCAAAGTTTTATAAATGCAAAAAATGATCTTGAAGAAGATTATGGTGAATCAGTTGATCGTTTCAGAGAAAAATCAACAGAAGCATTGAAAAAACAAAAAGAATTTTTAAGTAATGTTAATGAAGATCAAAAAATAGAATTTGATAGAGAAAGAAGAGATATGCGAGATACTTTTGATAGAAAGTTTCGCAATCTCCAAGATTCGTACAATATGACTTTAAGAGATGTAGATCGAACTCACGAAGATCAAGTTGATTCAATGAGACAAAACCAAAAAGATCGTATTAAGCATTTACAAGTTAATACACAAGACAGCATTGATGAAATAAAAAAAAATGCAGATGAGTCGATTCTATCTCAAAAAGTAACTGCCAATAAAGAAAAAAGAGACCTGATTGATCGATATCAAATTGAAAAGAAAGATTTGGTAGCTGATTCAAGTACTGGAAAAAATAAAATGAAAGCAGAATTTCAAAATCAACTAGATGATTTGAGAAGAGTTCGTGATCGACAATTAGAAGATGTAAAAGGGCATCAAGAAACAATTGTGAAAGGCCTAATGAATAGAAATGATCAAAGGGTTGATGAAATTACAGAAAATTATGATTATCTCACTGATAAAATTAATCGTAAGAACCACGAAGAAAAAATTGCATCCAATGCCGAGAATAAAATAAAATTTAAAGATCTTGAAAGGAAATTTACAACAGATCTATCTGCCCTCAAAAGAAAAACTGATTCAATTACAAACGAGGGTGGATTTGGTGATTCAGGGAGAAGGGAAGCTATTGAAACCAAGAAAAACTATGAGGGAAAAATTGATGCTCTTAGAAATCAAATTCAAGAAATCAAATTTGCTGCAGACGATGCACTTGTAGATCAGCAGAATTCTTTTAAATCGAGTTCATTTCAACAATCTAAAGAATTTCAGAAACAAACTGACGATGTTGCGATAGATAACTCAAAAGTTTTAAGTGAACAAACAAGCAAATCTAGAATTGATAAAGAAAAGTTAATTGAAGATTTTAGAAAAGAACAAAATGCACAAAGTAAGTATATGACAGATACATTGGAATCTAAAGATAAGTTTGTAGATAGGCAGCTAGATGAATCACGCCGTCAATTTGCAGAAACTGTAAATGAATTAAACGAAGATAGTTTGGAGCGTTTATCAAAAATTCAAAAAGAGTATGCAACAGAGCAAACGAAGTTTGTAGAGAAGGCCAAAGTTGATGAATACAATAAACTTGAAGATCTAAAAGATAATTTTGCAGATAAAATTCAAAAAACTACTGATGCTTATGAAAAAAGGTTACGTACTCAAGGTCAAGAAAGTGAACAAATGAGGGAGAAGTTTGAAGAAAAAATTTCTACATTGATTAATGACACAAAAAAACAACTAGAAGAATTTAAACAAATCGAAGCACAACGTCGAATTGAAATTGATCGTGAAAATTCACGAGAATCTAAAGAAAGAGAAAAAATTCACGAGGATGAACGAGAAAAAATGAGAAAAGAATATGAAACGATGGTTGTTGACACAAAAAAAGAGAATGCAAGACAAATTAATAAACTAGTCTTTAAGTATGAAGAGCAATTAAAAACAGTTAAAAAAGAAAATGAACGTGAAAAAGCTCTTATGGAAAATCAGTTTAATCAAGAATTGAGTAGAATTGAAAAAACAAATAATCTTGAACTTGAAGGACTTGAACAAAAATATGAAGATAAACTTCAAAAACTTAAAGATTACAATGATGAACTTCAAGATAAATTATCGCAAAAATATTCATAATACTTTTTACCAATTAATTTGTTATTTGTTATAATACAAACAAGAAAATTAAAGGTAGTAAAATGAGAAGAGCAAAAATTGTGGCCACTTTGGGTCCATCAAGTAATTCTATTGAAATGATTGAGAAACTTATCCGAAATGGAATGAATGTTGCCAGGGTCAATATGAGTCATGGGTCGTATGACGACCACCGAAAATTAATTCAAACAATCAGATCAGCTTCTAAAAAAACAGGTTGGGAAGTTGCAATTCTTCTCGATTTACAAGGTCCAAAAATTAGAGTTGATAAACTTAGCGAAAATCTCACGTTAAAAGAAGGAGAAACTTGGGTTATTGGTGAAACAAAGCTAAAGAAAAATTATCCTGAATATGAAAATTGTTTTATTCCTACAAATTATGAAAAATTAGTCAATGATACAGAATCTGGAATGCGAGTTTTGTTTGATGATGGACTTATAATTGCTAAAGCAATTCAAAAAGATAGAGAAGTTTTAAAAATAGAAATTATTACTGGAGGAATTTTAAAATCCAATAAAGGAATAAACTTACCCGATGCAGATGTTTCTGCTCCTAGTTTCACACAAAAAGATCGTTCAGATCTCATGTTTGGACTGGAAAACATGGTTGATTATGTTGCTCTATCTTTTGTAAGGCGCGCTTCTTGCATTCAAGAAGTCAAAGGTATTATCCATGCTCTAAAACAAAGGGTGCCAGTTGTTGCAAAGATTGAAAAACCTCAAGCAATAGATAATATCGATGAGATTATCGACGTTGCAGATGTGATTATGGTTGCCAGGGGGGACATGGGAGTTGAACTTGGAAATCATCTTGTTCCACAAGTCCAAAAAAAGATCATTGGAAAATGTAATGATAAAGGAGTACCAGTAATTACTGCTACTCAAATGCTAGAGTCAATGATTAACAATCCTACTCCTACTCGGGCCGAAGCTTCTGATGTTGCAAATGCAATTTGGGATGGTACAGACGCAGTGATGCTCTCGGGAGAAACTGCTGCAGGCAAGTATCCTGTTGAGGCCGTGAAAATGATGAGCAGTATAATTATTGAGGCAGAAAGAGTCCCTAAAGAAAGACCCTATATGAGAAATATGGACTTATCTAGTGTCAATTCTGCAACAATGGTCGCAGCATCCCTCATCGCAGAGAAAACAAATGCTAAAAGAATTCTAGCAGTTACTCAAACAGGAAATTCATGTTTGAAACTTTCACGATTTCGACCTAAAACGAGTGTCTTAGGTGTGACAAATGAGATTAAAACTGTGAGGAGAATGTGCTTGATGTGGGGAGTGACACCTTTTTTATTAGATGAATATGACGAAGATGATTCAGAATTAGAATATGAAGTGATCGAAAGGGTAAAGAAGTTTCAAGAATTAAAAAATGGTGACAAGCTTGTTATAACGAGGGGAGATGGACAATTTTTTTCTAGAGGGACTTCTAATTCCGTTCGTGTTGAAATTATTAAAGATGCAAATAAAGAATATGGATCAAACGATGATATTTTATCGGTTGAATTTTCCAAAGGAAGAATTCTGCTAGACACAAATGTATGTGCTTCTTGTCAGAACTGTGTACAGATTTGCCCTCACCAAATATGGCAAGTAAAAGACAATGAATCTAGAGACACATATATTAAGAAAGAGAACGTTGAAAAATGCACTTTTGACATGGAATGTGTTAGAGTCTGTCCTTCTGGAGCAATTGAGATTTCAAGTAATGATTAAATACATCTTTAAATTCTCTAGTTTGAGATAATTTTTAAAATTGGTTACATTTATACTGTAATGGTTGCCTATAAAGGCAATTCAAAAATCACACCTTTGATAGTTTCTTGGTATATTTTTGTATATGGGTTTAAAAACAAGGAAGGATTGATCGAATTGATAGACTTATACATTTTACTTTTTTTAAAAAAAGCACTTCTTGTCTTATTCATTGGGTAAAAAAGTTAAGACTTTGGCAAATCTCTAAAGATAAAGAAAACGGCCATAATTAAACAGATTGAGGCATATGCAAAGTTTTTACTGAGAGGTACTTTCATATAAGTTAGGCAAAAAACTGCAAAAACTGTCATCGTTATGACTTCCTGAATGACTTTAAGCTGTGGAAGAGAGAAGTATTGATGTCCAATTTTGTTACCAGGGACTTGAAAGCAATATTCAAAGAAAGCTATTCCCCAGCTTATTATAATGACAAACCAAAGAGGTTTAGTGGACATATTTTTTAGATGTCCATACCAGGCCATTGTCATAAAGATATTTGATACAAGTAAAAGTCCAATTGGTTTTAACATGATTTTTCCTTTTGGTGGACAATATTCGGACTGCTATTCTAAAATATGTTACATAACTATCTATAGATCCGAAATTAATGCAATATGTGTCCTTCCTGAGACACACCAAAAGAGCTAGCTAGGTTTGACGCACACTCTTACAATTAGCTCTCCACCGATAATTAACAATTTTAAACCTAAAAACGATATTAAAATTGATAAGATCATAAATAATTTCGTGGGACTATAGGTTTGTTCAAGATGGTGCCCTCTCGCGGAATCGAACCACGGACACAAGGATTTTCAGTCCTTTGCTCTACCGACTGAGCTAAGAGGGCATAAACTCTATTTGATTTGTGAGATGTAAATTAATGGTTTAAAGAGTAAACGTCAAATTAAAACTGTAACTTTTTTATTAAATTATATATCCTCATACCTATGACAATTAAATTAAAAAAAATAGATCTCAATTTGCGCACATGGACAACTTCCGCTTTCATTTTTTCCCCTTCAGAGGAAGTTGAACATAAAAAAACTCTTGCAATAATGACACATGGTTATACATCTCATAAGGGGTCTATTCTAAACTGGCCAACAAGACTTGCAGAAGAAGGAATTTCTTCAGTGCTATTTGATTTGCCAGGTCATTATCTTGGCAGTTCAAACGAAGTTGAAGACTTTAGTGAATTTACTGAACATGTTCACAAGTTTTTTAATATTGCTTACAAACGTTTTATTGAGCAATCAAATTCAAATATTACTCAACTTGTTTTATGCGGGCACTCACTTGGCGCTCTTTTGAGTCTAAAGGCACTCCAACTCGAAGAATTTGAGACAATGAACAAATACAGTATTTGTGTTGGACTTGGAAGTGCCCCAGAGAAGGATACGCATATTTTTAATACTTCTTTTTATAAAAGTACTTTGAATATTAGATCTCAACTTGTTTCTCCACAAATTCACCCTGATTTAGTTTTTCCTTGGATAAAAAATGAAAAAGAAAATATTAATCTTTCTAATCAAAAAGTAATTTTGATAACAGGACAAGATGACTTAGTTGTCCCAGAAGATGGAACAGAAAAGTTTGCAAAGATCTTACAAGAACAAGGAAATAGTATACAGGTTCTTCGTCCAAGTAAACTTCCACATCACCAACCTGAACTTGCAAGTGGACACATTAAGTCAGCTGTTATTAAGAATCTAAATTAAGAGCTTTGATATTTTTGAGAATTCCTACTCTTCCCGTTCTTTCAAGAGGGGTATTTTTGAAAATTCTTCTAAATTCTCGATTACTAATGTTTTCCAACCAGTCAATGACATTGGGAATTTCAGGTGTAAGAAGATATTTATGGATATTTTTTGTTTCGTTACTATTACTGAAATCATACATTTCTGAAATATTTTCATTCCTTAGAAGACGTTTATTCCATGGACATACTTCTTGGCAAATATCACATCCAAAAAATGCACCATTAGAATGATTATAACCCTGAGGAGGTTCAACATCTTTAAAAATTTCAATAGTAAAAGTACTGATGCAAATAGAAGAATCGATAGTCCTGGTTAATGGATCAATCGCTAAAGTGGGACAAGCACAGATGCATCTGGTACATTGCCCACAATGATCAGGTTCATTTTTTTGTTCAACTTCAATCTCGATATTAAGAATTATTCCACCTAAAATTTGAAAACTACCTTTCTTTTTTGAAATTAACATCGAATTTTTTCCAAACCAACCTAACCCCGCCTGATATGCAAAATCTCTTTCAAGAACAGGTGATGTATCTAAAGTTAACTTGCATTCAAGTCCACGGATTGACTTTGATAACAATTGCATTATTTCCGTAAGATAACTTTTCACAATTTGATGGTAATCTAGACCTTTGAATCCTAGAGTATATGAAGAAATTTTTAAACCATTTGAATCTTTAGAATGATTAAAATTATTTAATTTATGCTTGTCGATTGAATAATCGAAAGCAAACATTAATACGCTTTTGGCATCAGGAAAGATTTCCTTAAGTGATTTACGTTTATCTTTTCTTTCATCACTCAAATATTTTAATGGGCCATGCTTGTTTTCACTAATCCAATTTTCAAATCTATTATAAGATATTGGAATATGGTTGTTTGCAATTCCCCAATCTGATATGAATTCGTTGGTTTCAATATAAGGTTGTATAATTTGTGCAATTAACTCTTTGTTCATTATGCATAGATAGAACCTTTAATTTTAAAATTCAAGTATATATAAATAAAATAAAATGAATCACAGAAATATTTATGGCCTATCACATTATATCTAGATATAGAGGGTCAATTCACTTAGTATTTTAGAACTTCTAGAGAGGATCAAATGCAAAATATCATTCGAATTTTTCTTATATGTATTGTTCTATTTACAACAAAAAATACTTTTGCTCAGTGGAATGCCAAAGACATTCTTCCTCCAATTACAGTTATCGGAGAGGGGAGTGAGTCCAATGATAGACATTTCAAAAACATATATAAAAAAATGGAAACAACTATAAATCATTGGAAACAAAGAGGTCTGGCCAAACCAGAGAAATTAGAAGGAATTTATGCAATTTCAAGTTATGAAAATATATCCCTTATACAATTTTTACAAATTTTAAATCCTACTATTCCTGATATTAAGGCCCATATTGAAAAACAATATAGTGATCTTGATGAGACTCAGTTAATGGACATTATAAAGCATGTTGTTGCCATTCTTAATAAAAAAAATAAAAAAGGCAAACACAAAAAACATATCCTAGAATTCAGTAAGTTCACTCAGAAAGTTATTGAAAAATATAAAGTAGAAAATGATGTTGATTTACAGAGGATTAAAGATTCAATTTTTGATTTATATGCCATGTTTAGATATGGACATTCAGTGAATAATTTTCATGAGGCCATTCAACAAGATCTCTCAATGAAAGAGATTATTGAAAATAATAAATCAGAGTTTCCTAATTTTGATAATGCCTACTATGGAAAATTTTATAAACTCGACTTATTGGATATTTTATATAAAAAATCTGAAATCATTAATTACACTTCAAAGGACGGTTTTCAATCTCAATCCTTTAGACTTTCTGAAATTGAACCAGAACAAGTTTTCAAAATGAACTCTTTAATGTCTTCTTCACAACTATTATCTCATAGACTAGTTTTACTTCCTCTTAGAACTCAAAAATCTTCCGATGATGATGTGAACTCTTTTTCCGATTACACAATTGCAGATCATGAATTTGCCCACCATCTCAATACAAGTCTTTCTAAAGGAGGGTTATTGAATCATCAGATTGATGAGGTTATGGCCGATTATTTACAGGCAGTTCCACACGGAAACCCCATTGTAGGAAGAGAATTTGCACAAGCTTCAGATTATATCCTTGACCGACTTTCATTTAGTTCTAAAGAAACTCCATTTCAGATCCTCCATAATTACGATAAATTGGCCAGTAAAGGATATTTAAGAAATCTTCAAAAAGAAGTTACATTCAATGATCTAAATCGAAAATTTTTAATGACCAATAACTATGAAGGGGGAGACCCTTTAAGGTACATGCTTTGGGAGTTAAGACACTTTGGTGAACTCAATCAAGAGCAAAAAGATGCTTTTGATGGGATAATTCTAAAAGCAAATACTACATTTTCAAAATTGCCATTAGTAATACCACATTCAACGAGCATAATATTGGCCATTAGAGATTCATTTATTCAATTTAAAATTTATCTTAGAGCTATGGAAATTGAAAAAGAGAGCAAGCTTGTAGATAAAGAGAGAAAAAATTCGAAAGTTCCATTAAGACCAGTAAATTTTGAAACGGCAAAGATTATGGCCATACAAGAATTTGAGAAAAAAGAATCTGATTGGAAGAAAAACAAGAAAAAATATTTTAAGAAGTATAGATTATTTAATCGAAAATCAATAGCCGCTGATTATATTAATTCTGAATATATTAGGGTTCTTTACAGAGAAGCTCAAAAGGCATCTAGACCTGATCTTGCAAAAAAAATAAGAGAATTCTCTGAAATCATTACCAATTCAAAGGCCCTAAAAATTAATTTTTTGGGGGATGAAAATGAACTTATTTTTTCTAGAAGTTTTCTTTCAAGATTAAATCCTCTTACAAGAATTCATTTGAGAAAGACTGTTAAAAAATTAAAAAAATTATCTAAAAAAATTAATGAGTTAAAATTGAAAGATTCACTGTCTTTAAAAGAAAGGGGAAAACTTGAGAAATTATTTAAAATTTATAGTTTAAATTTGTCAAAAATAGGAGAGTTTGAAAGAACAGGAAGCAGTTTTAGTTTGTTCTTTCCTCATGCTTTTTCAAGAGCAATGCTGTTATTAGGAAAAACAACTTCTTTGGCCTTTAAATTGGCCATATTTCCGTTTCAAATGTTAAGATCACATTTTAGTAGAGAATTTATTTGGGATAAGGTTGATAAGGTCGTTAAATATAAGGAAACATCAAAATATTTTATTCCTTTACCCAATGAATATAATCAAGAAGACATCGATCTTAGAATTAAGTTCAATGAAATGGAAAATAAAGCTTCTCGGAAACATGCTATAAATATTCCGAACCTTTTAAAAACAGATTCAACTAAAATTGAACAATTTATTAAAGACAAATCATTAGAGTCTAATATTGGCGAATACACTGCATTTACCCTTTATGGTAAGGCCAGCTCTACCTCACTTTTTCTTATTACTCAAAGAAATACAAATAATGAAATAGATATCTATATAGAACAAGCACAAAATGATATCTGGATGGATGTTGTACTTAACATATTTGCTTTTAATCAAAATAGAAGCTTCATTGTACCAAGACTCAGCAATGAATTGGCCCATATCACAAATGCATTTAAAGTTGATCATCGTAAAAAGACTAAAACTGAACGTATCGTTAGTTTCTGTCAGATGATTTTGATGGGTAGACGCTCCATTTAAGCGGAATACTTGACTTGATTGTGCTTGGACAATACTCTTTATAAAATATTTGTTTCTGTATTTTATTTCAATTTTTTGTATTTTAAATCTCTGTCTTATTGATAAAATATCTCTATATTATTTAAATAATGAGGAAAATAATGGCAAAAGCAAACAGAGATAACGAATTGAGAATAGTCAGAATTTTAAATTCTCCAATTGATTTAGTATGGAATGCATATACTCAGGTAGAACATCAAAAACATTGGTGGGGTCCAAGAGGATTTATTATTTCAACGAAAAGTAAGGATCTTAGCCCTGGTGGACAGTGGATCTATACAATGCATGGCCCTGATGGGGTAGATTATCCAAATATTGCAACTTACCATGTTGTCGAAAAAAACTCTAAACTTATTTATGATCATGGAGCGACAGAAAATACACCACCATTATTTCGAGTTGAAGTAACCTTTGAGGAAGTTCAAAAGAAAACAGTGATGGATATGACTATGAGATTTGAAACACCTGAAATGAGAAAGGAAATTGAAATATTCATAAAACAAGCAAATGGTGATTCAACTTGGGATAGATTGGGAGAATATTTAGAATTTATTCAAAATAAAAAAGATATTTTTATTATTAATCGATGTTTTGAAACCAATTTATCTGAAATGTTTAATCTTTGGGCCAATCCAGAGAATTTTTCTAGGTGGATGGGCCCCACAGGAAGTCAATTAGATTTTTTATCAGTGAATGTAAAAGTAGATGGAACTTCTCATTATATGATGACAAGTGATACAGGCGAAATAATGTATGGACTTATTGAGTATAAAGAAATAGATGACTCCCATAAATTAGTCTATTTACAAAGTTTTTGTGACGAGAATAAAAATATTTGTAAACCTCCTTTTGCTCCCATCTGGCCAGATAAAATGAAGACAACAGTATTTTTCACAGATGAGGGGGATGGAAATATTAGAATTACTCTTGAGTGGGAAATTGAAGGTGAAGCAACAGAAGAAGAACGTAAAGTATTTAATGCAGCTAAACCAGGAATGACTGTCGGGTGGAATGGTAGTTTTGATAAATTAGAGAGTTGTTTAAAGAACTGAAATATTTTAGATTTTTAACTAGATATTATTTTTTACAATTTGCATAGGTTAAGAAAATTGAAAGAAAAACTTAATCCCTTTATACGTATTGCTATACCAGGAGAAGAGGCCTCAATCCATAATGCTCATATGAAATCAATTAGAGAAATATGTGTACTCGATCACGGTGAACATGAGGTTAAAGGATGGGGTAATAGGGCCTTAGGAGATCGCTGGATTAATGAAATTGAGAAAGGAGAAGTTTTTATTGTTGAATTCCAAAAAGAAATTCACGGACTCGGCCATATAAAACTGATCGAAGATGAAAGTACAAGATATGGTTTTATACAAGCACTTTATTTCACTTCAGAAGTAATTGGACTTGGACTTGGAAAAAAGATGGTTGATACACTCATCCTAAAAGCTCAAACATGGAATGTCTCAGATATTAAACTAGAGTCAACTATCACGGCACATGGTTTTTATAAAAAAATTGGTTTTCATGATGATGGTAATGTCAAAAAGGTTGAAGTTGGTGGAAGTTTTGTCACTTGTTTTCCTATGGTTCTTCACCTCAATGGAAATAAGAAAACAATTTAGATTTATCCATTTAATGCTTCTTTATAAGCCAGAAGGGCCCTTTGATACGCATATTGATGATCTATCATTTTTTCAGGATATTTACTCGTTCCAAATTCTGGAATCCACTTTTTTACGTAGTCAAAATTCTTGTCAAATTTTTTTAGTTGGATTTCAGGATTGAATATTCTGAAATAAGGAGCGGCGTCACATCCAGTACCCGCAACCCATTGCCAATTTCCATTATTTGCACTTAAATCAAAATCTAAAAGCTTTTCAGCAAAATATTTTTCACCCCATCTCCAATCAATTAAGAGGTGTTTTACGAGAAAACTAGCGGTAAGCATTCTAACTCTGTTGTGCATAAATCCAGTTTGATTCAATTCTCTCATTCCTGCATCAACTAGTGGATACCCAGTTTTACCTTCACGCCATTTTTTGAATTGTGATTTATCATTGATCCATTGTATGTTTGAGTATTTTTCTTTAAATGGCCCTTTTACTACATTGGGATAGTGAAAGAGTATCTGCATAAAAAATTCTCGCCAAATAAGTTCATTTAACCAAGTTTTGTTAATTTCTAGACCAACCTGAGCACATTTTCTCACACTCACTGTACCAAAACGTAGATGAAGACTTAGGTGACTTGTTGCATTTAGTGCGGGTAAATCTCGTTTGAGATCATATTCTTTTATTATTTTGGTTTTTATTGATTTGACTAGATCAAATGGTTCACATTTCTCAAAACCAATAGAATTTAAAGATGGAAAAGAAGTTGAGCTTAATTGTGCAAAATTTTTGAATAATGGCCTATTTATAATGCTGGCAATAGCTTTAGGTGTTAGTAATTCATACCATTTATTTTTATAGGGAGTGTAGACCGTATACGGAGTTCCATTTTTTTTAAGGATTTCATCTTTTGCAAAAATACATTGGTCCTTAAATGAATGAAATACTACATCCATTTTTCCCAATAATTGTTCAATTTCATTATCTCTTTTAATGGCATCAGGTTCGTAGTCTTCATTTGTAAATACATTTGTTACATTATATTTTTCTAATATCTTTTTCCATGCATCAATTGGAGAATCATGAAACACAATTAAATCACTACCAAGCATATTTAGGTCTTTTTTAAGGACAAGAAGTGTATCATGAATAAATTGTACTCTCAGATCTTTTTTACTATGAAGTTTCTCAAGAATATGTTTGTCAAAAATAAAAACAGGAACAACTGGAAATTCTGATTTTAAGGCATAATGTAGCCCTATATTATCTTCGATTCTAAGATCTCTTCTAAACCAAAAAATTGTGTATTTTTGTTTCATATTTGCTCACATTTTTGAAGGTAGTCTTTTAGTCAATTATTTGAAATATCTATATTTAACTAATACACTTTATTCTTACGTTAACAAAATATATTTCAATTTTTAATATAGTCAATAATTAGATAAATTTAAGACACTGATGTTTCTATAACTTATAATGAAGATAATAAAAATAGAGGGGTAAGTAATGCATAAAAAAATTTGGGGAATTTTTGTTATCACATTAAGTTTGTTGGCCACTATTTTTTTGATATTTAATCAAAAAAATTTCAGTTACCTTGATTTAAAAGAAGGAAAAGTCATTGAAGCTGTTTATGGCCTTGGACAAGTAAAATCAGATCAAATCTTTGAAGTGAAAATTGGAATACTTACCAACGTATTGGATCTTTTTGTTAAAGAGGGCCAATTTATAGAGAAGGGGAGCAATATCATCTCTTTCGAAGGTGGAAGTACATTTCAGGCCCCTTTTGAAGGGACCATTACTTACGTGGGACTACAGAAAGGTGAAATTGCAACACCTCAAATACCTATCATTCGATTAGAGAATTTAAATCAAAAATATATAGAGGTTTCTTTGGAGCAAGAAGCAGCACTAAAAGTCAGAAAAGGTCAAAAGGCAAAAGTACTCTTTGAAAGTTTGAGAAAAGATGAATTTGAAGGGAATGTAAGCACAATATTTCCTAAAAATGGAGAATTTGTTGCACATATCACTATCAAAAATTTAACTGATAATATTCTACCAGGCATGACCGCTGACATAGTCATTCAAGTTGGTGAAAAAGACAAGGCGCTACTCATTCCAATCAAGGCCATCTCTGCAGGTAGGGTTACTAGACTGAGAGATACTAAAAAATCCAAAATAGATGTTAAAATTGGCCATTCCGATGGTTTGTGGGGAGAGCTACTAGAAGGAGACTTAAAGTTAGGTGATCAGTTGGTTCTAAAAGGTAGAAACTAATGCTTTACTTATCTTTTAAACAATTATTTTCAAAGAAAAAACAAACTTTTTTTATTATTCTAGGTATAGGTTTTGGAGCGATGCTATTTATTGCAATATCTGGAGTAATGCTTGGCCTAAGAAGTTATATTGTAAGTGCGCTTTTGAATAATACTGCTCATATTTTAATTTCAGGATCAGAAAGGCAGATTGATTCAGAAGATATAAAAGAGAGATTTTTCGGAGATGATCTCGTTCATTGGGTAAGTTCTCCTTATGGCAAAAGAGGAGAAGCAAAACTTGAAAACTATCAAGGATGGGCCGAAAGACTGAATAATCACAACGATGTTTTTGCCTTTTCTCCAAGACTAACAATTAATTCAATGTTCTCAAAAAGAAAAATCCGAACGAATGTTTCTCTAACCGGCGTGATTCCACATCGTCAAATGAGTGTAAGTAATATAGAAGATTACATGGTTGAAGGGCACTTTGAAGATTTATCAAAAGGTGGTAATAAAATTATTATTGGAGAAAAAGTCGGTCAAGATTTAGGGGTCAAAGTTGGACAAACCCTTGGAGTATTGTCTCGAATGAATGAAGTTACAATGTTTAAAATTGTAGGTGTTTTTCGATTTGGTGATGAGAGAATTGATGGTTCTTTAGCTTTTGCTTTATTAACAGAAGTTCAAAAACTAAATAAAACACCAGGAAGAGTATCTGAAATTGCAGTCGCACTCAATGATATGGAGAAATCGGAATCCTTGGCATCATTTTGGTCTCTATACAGTTCAGACAAAATCCAAGGGTGGAAAAACGCCAATAAAATGTTTATGGAAGTTATAAAAATGCAAGACGTTGTGAGATATTTTATTATGTTTTCAGTCTTAGTGGTTGCAGCTTTTGGGGTCTATAATGTTTTGTCTATTATGATAAATCAGAAACGTAAAGAAATTGCTATTTTGCGCTCAATTGGTTATTCGCCGAGTGAAATACTTCATTTAATTTTATATCAAGGTATTTTTTTAGGACTTTGCGGAGGGCTCCTAGGATTAGCCTTTGGCGTAACTCTCGTTACAGTTGTTAGTAAGATTGATATCGGTTTACAAATTGGAAAATCAAATCACCTAATTGTTAGTTATGATCATTCAATTTATGTCACTGCATTTATTGCTGCTGTCATTGCATCTATTTTTGCAAGTATTGTTCCAGCGTTGTCCGCGAGCAAAATGACGCCTATAGATATTATCAGGGGAGAGTAATGATAAAGTGTGATAATTTAATAAAAGAATTTGGTACTCCTCCACAACAAATCTTAAAAGGAATTTCACTTGAAATTAATGATGGTGAATTTGTATCGATTACAGGAAAGTCGGGAAGTGGAAAAAGTACATTACTCTACATTATTAGCTCCCTCGATTTGCCAAGTTCTGGAAGTGTATTTTTAGATGGAGAGAAGACTCAAAATATGAGCGTTGAGAGGATTCATTCTTTTAGAAACTCTCATGTTGGATTTATATTTCAGTTTCATTACTTATTGCCAGAACTTTCATCTTTAGAGAATATACTCTTGGCACCAAGAAAATTAGGAATTCAAAAGAAATTCATTCCAAAAGCAAATGAACTCTTAGAAACTATGGGAATTGAATATGTTGCTCATAAACTACCTTCTCAGATGTCTGGAGGAGAACAGCAAAGAGTTGCTATTGCGAGGGCATTAATTATGAATCCTAGATATATTTTCGCAGATGAACCTACTGGAAATTTAGATAGTGTTAGTGGAAATATAGTCATGGACATACTTAAAAAAACGAATAAAGAAAATGGGACAACAATTTGTATGGTCACACATGATCAAGAATTTGCATCAATGGCCAACCGTGAAATTTATTTGATTGATGGACAAGTAGCTAGAAGTTAAAAAAATAAGTGTAGTTATGATTAGATGTAACTTTACAATTTAAAAGGCGCAATTTTTGAAAAAAATATTTTTGTTTTTAGTTTTTTTTCCTCAATATGTTTTTGCCACAAAATCATGTGCACCTTCTCCATGTATTCAAAATGGTAAATTTAATTCTAGTAAATGTGCTCTCATTTCAAAATGGGTTGCAGTTGGTGAAATTAAAAATATTAAACATAATAAAAAAGGGTTCCCCGAAAATACTGACTTTGCAGAGTTCGATTTTCAAATTGAATTAACTGAAAAAGGTAAAATAGAAGGGACAAATACTTTAAAATTTAAAATCGGTTGGTGTAAAAACGTAGGGCCAATTCCTCGAGAGGTTGAAGGGAGATTATTTAGATTCTATGGAAAAGACGAAACTGAATATTTTTATTTTCAAGAGTTTAAAATATAGTTGGCCAAATAAAAATGAAGTTTTATAAACCTGAAGAATATCAATTAAAGGTCGAAAAATTATATCATTTAGTTTCAAATGATCTGAGAAAAATATTGCCTAAAGCTCGAATTGAGCATATTGGGTCTTCATCTATTCCAGGTTCAGTTTCTAAGGGAGATTTAGATATATTTGTCGGTGTTGAATGTGATGAAATCGATAATGCTTTAAGTATACTGCAGAAACATAGTTACTTTTTAAAAGAAGGTTCATTTGAATGTGAACATCTTAAAATGTTAATAACCGATAAATATAATCATGATGTGGCCCTGCAGTTGGTCGTAAATGGCAGCGAATATGAATTTTTTATTCATTTTCGTGAAATTCTAAGAAGTTCTCCAAATCTCATTGGAGAATACAATGCTTTGAAACTCAGTTGTGCTGGTATGGATGAAAATAAATATCGAAAATTGAAATCGGATTGGATAGAAAAAGTGTTATCTAATAATTAGATTAAAAAATATTCAAATGAACCTTTGATAAACTCCTTTCATTTTAATAGAATATACTAGCTCTTTCTCATTAATTTTTTGGGCAATGATATGAAATGTTTAATAATTCTCTTTTTTATATTATCAACAAACGCTTTGGCCAAAACTATACTTTTTTTAGGAGACTCATTAACAGCTGGTTATGGTATAGATCAAGAAAACTCATACCCATATCTATTAGAAACCTTACTCAAAAAAGAGGGGATCTCAATTGAACTCATCAATGCAAGTGAAAGTGGTGCAACTACAAGTGTTGGTCTGTCTAGATTTAGATGGGTATTAAAGCGAAGAATTGATATTCTCGTGCTAGCACTCGGTGGAAATGATGGTCTAAGAGGGATTGACGTAAATGCAACAAAAGAAAACTTGCAAAAAATAATGACACTTGCAAAAAAAAATAATGTAAGTGTTTTACTTGCAGGCATGATGGCACCTAAAAACATGGGGACTTTATTCACAGAAAAATTTGATAATCTTTTCAAAGATCTTGGAAAAAATAATGAAATATTTTTTATGCCCTTTCTTCTCAAAGATGTTGCCGGTTTGAAAAAAATGAATATTGGCGATGGAATTCACCCTAATGAAACTGGCCATCAAATAATTGCAAAAAATATGTACCCAATATTAAAAAAGGCAATACAAGGTAAATAATGATAGAAGTTATTAATCTGAAAAAATCCTTCCAAGGCCCTCATGGAAAAATTGAAATTTTAAAATCAATAGATCTAAAAGTTAATAAAGGTGAAGTTATTTCAATTCTTGGAAAATCTGGCGTAGGTAAAAGTACTTTGCTTTCACTCTTATGCGGATTGGAATTACCTGATTCAGGAAAAATTATTCTTAATTCTCAAGAATTTAGTTCTTTAAACGATTCTGCTAGAGCTGCATTAAGGTCTGACTACATAGGGTATATATTTCAGAACTATCATTTAGTTTCTAATTTGACAGCTATTGAAAATATTGAAGTTGTCCTAGATATTCAAAAAAGAAAGAATACTAAACAGGAGGCCATCAAATGGCTGAAATATGTAGGACTTGAGGATAGAGCAGATCATTTTCCGTCAACTTTAAGTGGGGGGGAGTCTCAAAGAGTTGCAATAGCTCGAGCTTTGTCTACTAGACCAAAAATTATTTTAGCAGATGAGCCCAGTGGTAGTTTAGATGAGGAAACTGGTGAAATGATTAATGATTTACTATTTAAAATCGTAAAAGAATTTGAAACGTCTATGATTATTGTTACTCACAACCAGGATTTGGCCAGAAGAACTTTTAAAACTTATCAACTCCAACATGGCTCTTTATTAGAATTATGATTTTAAAATTGAAATATGCATGGAAGTTTTTTAGAAACGGTAGAAGATATACATTTCTAATACTTTTTAATTTTACGATCGCTTTATCAGGTCTAATTAGTGTACTTCTTCTTACAGAATCAATGAGAGAATCATTAAATAATCAATCAAGAAATCTTGTCGGTGCAGATATTGTTATTCAAACAAGGCAGGATCTTGAAGATAAAAAAATTTCCGAAGTGGTCAATTTAATAGGTGGAGAAAAAAATATCTCAAAGGTCTATAGTCTATATTCCATGTTATCAGATGGCAATTCATTGCGCTTAATTGAAATCAAAGGTGTGGATAATAAATATCCTTTTTATGGAGAAGTTCAAACTCAATTTGGTTCTCTTGATCTGAAAAATAAGAAAATAGTGGTCTATCCAGAATTAATTGATCAAATTCAAGAAGGAGTACACAGCGTTCAAATAGGTGAGAAAAAATTTGAAATTGAGCAGGTTGCTAAGAACGATACTTTACAAGGTGGAATTACCACAAGTATGGCCCCACGAGTATACATGTCTCATGAAACTTTAAAGCTAACTGAGCTAATGAAACCTGGAAGTACTTTGTTTTATCAGTATCTTATTAAAGATGAAAGGAACGACACTCAACTCATAAAAAAATTAAAAAAATTAATTAATGATCCTGAAATTCGAATATTAAGTGCTACTGAATCATCTGAACAAATTCATCGGATGACTTCATACCTCTTTGATTTTTTGGGAATTGTTGCTCTTATAGGATTATTGTTGGGTGTAATTTGTATATTTTATCTCATAAAAAGTTATATCTCTCATATTCGAAAGGACTTATCTATTCTGAGTTTTATCACCGGAAAAAATAAAATTATCGGGCAAATTATCCAGTTACAAATGAATTTGAATTTAGCATTTTCACTTATATTATCCCTTTGTATCTCTTTTGCCTTCTCATATTGGATCAAAAATCTATTACAAGAATACTTAAAATTTCAAATTGAAATAATTTTTGATTACAGACTTGTCATAACAATATTTACATTTATTCTATTGTTATCTGTGTTAGTCTTAAGACCTATTGTTTATCATCAATTAAATTTGTCTTTTGGAAGTATTTTAAGAAGTAATAATTTTTTTCAGATAAATAAAAGTAAAAGACTCCTGATCGATTTGATAATCTTTATTATCTTTTTTTATTTCATCACCATTATTATATCGAATTCTTTTTTTATAGGAACAATTTTTGTTATTTCATTGATAATAATTTTGGGAATCTGTTCAATCAGTGTTTCAGGCCTGCTTAAATTTATGGCATCTAGGTCTTCTTTATCAAATAATTTTAATTATTTCATAAAGAACCTTTCAAGAGAAAGGTCTGGCCCCATCATTTTAGTATGCACATTTGTTCCAATATTATCTTTTTTAATCATGATATCTCAGCTGGAAGATTCAGTATCAAATGAATTAAAAAATGATCAATCAAAACAACAAGTTATTTTTTTATTTGATGTACAAGAATATCAACTTAATTTATTACAAGAAACAGTAAAAGATGAGGGAGGTGAAGTTTTGCTGATATCACCACTTGTAAGATCTAGACTGACTTCTATTAATAACAATAAACTAAAGAGAGCAGATGAGGATCAATTCTCAAGAGAATCTCAAAGATCGGCCAGATTTAGAAATAGAGGCATAAATCTAAGTTTTAGAGATCATTTGATTGCTGATGAAAAAATTGTGGAAGGGATGTCACTAGAAAAATTTAAAAAAAATCATCCCAATATAAATGGGATTTCTATAGAAAAAAGATATGCTCAAAGAATGCAAATCAAGATTGGGGACGTTTTAGAGTTTGATGTTCTTGGAATTAAAATTAAGGGAACTGTTGCAAATATTCGAAGTGTAAAATGGACAACTTTTAATCCAAACTTTTTTATTTTATTTTCCTCTGGTCTTTTAGAAGATGCTCCTAAGACTTATCTCACTTCCATAAACTCAAAAAATGTCAAAAAGAAAATAATGAATTCAGTATTTAGCAAATTTCCAAATATTTCCATGATTGATGTTGAAAGATTAATAAAAAAAATATACATCATCATTGATCTGATTAATAAGTCAATGTATTCAATGTCAGTTTATATAGTGATACTTGGATTATTTATATTCTTCTCACTTTCAAAAGTTCAATTTGAAGAAAGATCTAAAAATTTTATTCTTCTCAAACTTCTAGGGGCACCCTATAGTTATATATTGAAAAATTCAACTTATGAAATATCTATACTTATGGTTCTTGTTTTATTGTTTTCTTTAATATTTGGCACAATCTTATCATTTATTGTTCAAACAGTTGTATTTGATTTGGAATTCATTTTTGAACTTAAAAAAATAATATTTTTCATTTTACCTTCATTTCTGACAATTTTATTTTTTCAAGTATATACTTATTTAAGAATCAAAAAATCATATTCTCAACTTAGAGAAATGCAAATTAGTGAGTTTTAATAATTTTTTCTAGCTCATAAAAATAGCGTAAAAGTTTCTCTGAAGGATATTTTGATTTTAATACTGAAATGATTTGAGAAATTTTTGAATTATCAAAATGTTGACGATACATACCCATAACTAATTTATGTGCTAAATTGAAACATATACAATAAGGAGGGAGATTATCTAAAGTCTCTTCATGATGTTTTTCTACAATATTTATAACTTCACTAGAAATATTTGGATTCGCCCTCAGAACAGAGGCCATCTGTCTAGGATGTACTCTTAATAGTCTTTCTTGTAATTGATTGAGATCTTGTTCAAGTTCAATATCTTTTAACTGAATGGCCTCTACATTCAAATCATGAAAAAAAGATGCCATGCAAATTTTTTCTTCTATTTGAACATTGTGCCAGTCCATACCTCTTGCAATTTGTGTGGCCAGGGCGCATGTCAAATAACTATGTTCATACTGAAATTGATCGTCCGATTGAGTAATTTCACTAACTAACTTGCTTAGGGATTTATCATTTTTCAAAAAATTTTCTACTTTGTCTGCAAGATCGTTAACTTTACTCAGGACTTCTTCTGAAACACCAATTTCTTGTAAAATCCCTCCAAGAATTTCACGAGCAAAAATTTTATCGAGATCCTTATTGGTGAGACTAGAGAGTTCAATATGAAATTTTTCTTTTGCAGATTGAGTTATATAAAAATCATAAACTTTTCTCCTTATATACTTTTCAACAAATTCCTTCTCGATCCTATCGCCGGCCGCTAAGATCTTGACGTAATTTGTTTGAGAAAGTTGGACAAATATATCACATGGTGAATCCAGGAATTTCAAAAAAAGAATGGCCTTATATGGATAGAACAGAATTTTACTCATGTCACATTCTATCATATTTAAATTAAAGAGGGAGAGTGTAGTGGAAATTTTCATAAAAATTATTCTGATCCATATTGCCGCAGTGAGTTCCCCTGGACCTGATTTTGCACTTGTTGTAAACTACTCTCTCAAAAAAGGAATGAAGAGTGCCATGATTGTTTCTTGTGGAATTGGTACAGGTCTTATCTTCCATATAACCTATTCTCTTTTTGGACTTGGTATTCTTATTGAAAAATATCCTCTTATAAATTCAATGTTTAAATATTTAGGTTGTTTATATATTATCTATATTGGATTTATGATCACTTTTAGCTCTTGGAAAACGAGAGGAAAAATTGTTTTAGAAAGTAAAAAGTATGAAATAAACTCACCTTTTCTTGTTGGATTGTGGACAAACATACTCAATTTTAAAGCTTCACTATATTTCGTAAGTATTTTCTCGCCAATACTCGTAGTTGATACAGTAAAATTAACAGAGAAGTATATTTTATCCTTTTTGATTATATTGATTACAATTTTATGGTTTTGGTTAATTTCATTTATTTTTTCTCGTAATTTTGCTCGTAAGCAATACGAAAAAAGGGCGTATCTCATAGATTGCGCCCTTGGTACAATGATGGTGATGATTGGAGTTTCACTATTAGTGGGCCAATACAGCTCCTAAAATAATTCCTCCTAAAAATCCAAGTCCTACTTGCAACGAATTGTTGCTTTCATGATGGTGTGAATAATAATTGTGGTATTGAATATAATTGTTTCTAAAACGTGAGTAAAAAACAGGTGCTCCATAAAATCTTTGATGAAAACTATTAAAGTGATTAGCTCTCATACTATTAAAACCATTTGAAATTTGGATATTAACCTTATTAAATGTCACTGTTTGTCCAGTAGTATACTTTAGTACAAGCTGATTATTTGTAACAGATAGAATATTAAAACTATCAAATGGTCTGACATCTCCATTAAAACCGAATCCATTTCGAGAAAACGAAGTTGTTTCTAGAATATCTCCATTAACTCTATATTCAATTTTTGCAATTTCTCGGTAAAAGTTCTGATATCTTCCTACAACTCTACCTGAGCCATCTTCAGAGAATTCAAAAATCATTCCAACTTGAGATTTAGAAAAGTCAGTATTTAAACTCATATTATCACATAAATAATATAATCTGTTATACCCACAACCATCATTGAAATGATTTCTCTCAAAACTTATATTTGTGACTTGCCACTGTCCAATCATTTGATCTCTATATTGAGTAACGGGATCAGCTTGCTGGTGTGTGTCAGTTGAATTATTATCACTTCCACAGGCAGTTAAAATAACAAACAAAGCGTAGATTAAATTTAATTTTTTCATAAACAACCTCTCTTTTACTTTTAAATAGGCTTTCTTGATTATTTTATTACAGATTAAGTTAAGATTACGGGCCCTTGAAAAGGTTACATACGTGTGTTAAAAGTTTTGCCACCTTCAACTTGCCGAAGACCCACAAAGCTATGTAGAATAAGGAGTCACTATTAGGATAAACTGGTTACCAGGAAGGTTGACTTATGATTTTCCACGAATTTAAATCACAAATGAAAACACTTATTGTACTATTTTCCATTCTGACTCCTTTGTTTGATGCATTTTCAAGTAATCCTCCCACTTGGTTCGTATTAAATCCCCAAACAGGAGCAGTCGTTGCTGGAAAATCTCATAGGCCTCCTCAAGTATCTGAAAATGAGGTTATCATAAGTAAGCAGGATAGAGATATCTATAACAGGTACGTAAAAGACGTTTTTCTACCAAAATTTCAAAGTGTTGACGATCAAACGGCCTCAAAGCTTTTGGCAAAAAGATATGGAATAGGAGTTGAAAAACTTTATCAAATATCCAAAAAGGTTGAAATGCTTAACTATGCGATTAAAAAAGGAAAAGTTACAACCTCACAGTGATTAAATCTTCTGATTTTCCGAGAAAAAATTAAGAGGCTGTCTAACATCAACTTGACCACCGCCCTTGGGTTTAGGGAACTGAATAACACCCAAAACTTGTTTCATACAATTTGTACCTCGTTTGGTGAATCTTGACCTTTTTGCCAAGACTTGAGATTTGGTAACTTTACCATCGTGCCCAATAGTGAATTGCAGATCAATAATACCTTTTACTTGTTCGTTAACTTGCAGTTCCTTTTGATAACAATGTCTAAATTGGGGGAGATATTCTTGTAGTATTTTTCTTAAAACTTCAGGGTCAATGGATCCAAGAACAACAGTTTCTGGTTCCACATAGGCCGTATCAACTCCTTTTTTAGACGATAGACCATAAGTTCCATATGACTTGTTTTTGAATCCATCACGATCGGAGCCTAAGTTTCCGATTTTAGTAGTGGATTGAGTTTTAATTTCAGAGGATTTATTGAGTGAATTTGTTAAACCAGTATTTACAGCAAGTTGGGCATCGGCCTTATTGACTGTGACTTTTTTAGGTGTATTCGTGTTATTTGTAATCGCACTTAGTGAGTTTTCGAATTTGAAATTATAGGCCTTTATTTTAGGTTTCTTTGGTCTTTGCTCTTTCTTTTCTTCAGTTTTTTTAACTTCTGCCACCTTCTCTAACTTCTTGTTCTGCGGTACTTTTTTTTCTTTTTTAGGCTCCGGTTTTGGTTCTCCTTCTTTTGCTTTTGCCACTTCTTTTTCTGGCTGTTTTTCTTCTTTTTGACCAGGCGGTTTATCATCTGATATTTTCTCAGATGTGGGTTGTTCGGAAGGTATAGGTGCCTTGACAACTTTTTTATAGATGACAGGAGTTTCTTCTACATCTTCTTCTTTGAGAGTTGTTACATCTACAAGCAAAAGCGATAAAACACAGGCAAATAAAAGTCCAGTGACTTTGAATAAATGCATCTGAAACTTTCTGTCTCGGCCAAAAAATGGTGCAAATTTCAAAGCTGGTGGTTTGGGAACGATCTTTATAAGTAACTGAACAGAATTATATGTGAAAAGAAGATTTTCTCCTTCTTCTAATGAATGTACAGAATCATCGCTAAATATTGGATTTTGAATATTTGCCAAATTATAGGCCTTAAACTGATCAATCTTATGGATGGTGATATTACCATTTTTGATGGAAATAAAAGGAAATAATGTATCCTCAAAGATTTCAAGTCGAATATTATTTCTTTTTTTACTATCTCCTAGAGTATATGTTCTGTTTTTTAAAGGTAAATATCTGGTGCTAATTATATTCCCATTTGATAATGTTGTTACTTCAATACTGTCCCCTGAACTATCTTTTTGTATACCGAGATCATTTTCTGGAGCGACTTCTGTATCGATAAAGTCTGAATAATCATATTTATATTCATAGACAGGAATATCTAAGCGTTCAAGCTCAGGCTCATCAAATTTGATATCGCAGTACTCACCATCAATAATTGAAAGACCTTCAACTGGTCTTTTTTCTACAAAATGTTCTCTAAAAGTAGTTACATCTATAATTGAGGTTTCCTGATTAACGTCTTCAATGTCATCTTCAATATGTGTTTCTTCAATATAAAAATCAACACTTCCAAAACGTATAACATCACCTAGAGAAAAAAATATTTCTTCCTTTTTATCTCCATTGATGAATGTACCATTAATAGTATCCAGGTCGATTATTTTCCCAGAGTCCGGGCCCGCTAAATTGATAATGGCGTGATAATAAGAGACAGATGGGTCATTAATTAAAATATCGCAATTAGGCGCTCTTCCTACAATAAGTTGTGACTGATCAAGATTGCGTTGATACAGGACCTCTCCCTCTTTGTAGGCCGTAATTTTTAAGTAATTCATTTCCTGCGCAGTCGAAAACATTTTATTCACCACTTAAGCAATTACTTTTCAAGCTCTTTTAGCTTTTTGGCAACGAGCTCATTTAATTGTTTTGCCATAGTGTTTATATCGGAATTATTTGAATTTTCTTTATTACTTAATACTTCATTTGAAAATTGATATTGACCATCCTTGTAGAGAGCAAATGCATAATATGTTGCAATGTCGGCCCGTTTCACAAATTCTGAATCAATTTTTGTAAAATAAGTTAACGCTTCCTTTGGTTTGTTGTCTAAAACATAGGCAGTACCAATTGCAGCGAGCACATCGATATCCTCAGGAGCACTACTTAACAAACTATTTAAATAATTAATAGATGACTGATAATGTCCGAATTCAAGTTGTAACTGTGCAAGATTAAAAACAGGAGTTTTTAAATGTTTTGCAGTATTAATTGCTTTTTTGAAATGTAAATTTGCCTTGGCCCATTGTGAGTTGGACAAATATATAACTCCTAAATTATTTAAAGCTGTTGCTTTCGTAAGTTGAGTGCTTTTTTTAGAATTTAGTGATAGACCGTAATAAAACTTGGATTTAATGATATCTCCCTTATAGTAATAACAACTCGCAAGAGCATTCCAATATTCGGCCGATTCATTTTCTGGATTATAAAATTGCATGAGATCTTTGAGACCTTCCTTCACATCACCAGAATAGCACTGTGAAATAGATTTTACATATAAACTTTTCTCCAAATTTAAAATTCTACCTTTACTATATCGTATTAAAGATTCATGAGCGAGGACGTCTTTTCTCTCATCATTGATTTCAGTGAATAGGGTTTTTTGAGCACAAGAAGATAAGAATATCATTATAATTGTGAAAACTTTCATTTATTCGCTCCCACAAGATCTATCGTTCCTGTCTTGAGAGACGCAGGATATCGATGGTTGATTTTTTTGATTAATTGGTTTTTTTGTAAAATGGTGTGATTAATTGCCATGATATCTGTATCTTTTAGAATACTTTCTGAAATAGTATTAAATGATTTGATCTCTTTATCCAAATTATGTATTACTTGTTTCATTGCTCCTTTAAAACCTGTAATATACTCTTTTGGCATTTTGGGAGGAGTGAAATTTTCGATTTGTTTTTTTAGCTCTTCATAAAAAGATATCAAAATTTCATAGGAACGAAGAATTTGCTCTGGATCACCACTACTAATAAAACGGTTTGAGGTATTTGAAATATCTTTTAATAGCTGAAATTTTTCTTCTAGAGATTTATTGTAGTGATTTTCATCAAAATCTTTGTTTGACGGTAACGAATATAATTTAAAGTTTAACTGTTTTGGAATATTCTCAGAAAAATTTTCAAAATCTTTATATGTTAAATACTGATTAATACTTTTATTCTCGATATTAAAATGAGATTGTACAAGAGAATCAAGTAACTTTTGGATTTTTTTCTTTTTTGATTCTTCCCCGTTATATTTATTAATTTTATAGATTTCAAAATAGGTAACAAAATATTCTGTATTATATTGTTGAAAACGTGATTTGAAATGATCATATAATTTAATCATATTATCTGAATCTAAACCATCAGCGTAATGCAAAAGTGTTTTATGATAGAGATCACTGATTAGTGTATTTGGTAGACTACATTTATCAAGAAATTTGAAACTATTAAAAATTTCATTATGGTCACTTATAACCAAATTTAGAGAGTGGTATCTTTCAAAAATTTCATTTTTTAGATCGTATTTTTCATTACAGTATCTTTCTAGTAGAAACTTAGTGAGTTTAATTGAATTTTCAAAATCTTGTAGTTTGAAATATCTAATAGACATACTATTTAAATCACTTCTGATTTCATTTACCTCTTTAGATGAAAAATAACTTAGGGCAGTTTTTAACCAGCTCGATGATTTGCTCGTTTCATTTATTTTTAAATAGAGTATTGAAGAGTTATAAGCAGCTTTTGCTTTAACTGATTTAGGATATCTTTCATCGTCAAAGATTTTTTTATAACCAACAATCGCTTCGCTATTTTTACCATTTTTAGATAGTTTATCGAAATCTTCAAAAAGTAAATTCGCTAAAATAACTTCTGCTTTATCAATATAACTTTTCTCGAAACTTAAATAGCCAGATCTCATTTGTTTGATCCAGTAATTTACCCTTGGAGTATTTTTTTCTTTAATTCTTATATCAATAACACTTGTGAGCATCTTTCGTTGTAAATTTACACTTTCTTTATAATGTTGATTGAATTTTTTAATCACTTCAACTGCTTCAACATATTTTTTATTCGTAAAATAAAGGGCATATAAATTTTCAAATATTTTTGAACTATTTTGATCTTGAGGCCAATAGGTAATAAATTTATTGTAGGCATATTCTAACTCGTAATCACGTGATTTTTTAGTCAATTCAACTTTTTCTAACGAACTTAAAATAGCATCAATGTTCTTTCTACTTTTATCATCTTTTACTACTTGTTTTAAGTTATTCTTGCTATTTTTTTCTATTGTCTCAAACGATTTTTTATAATAAATAATTGCATCTTTGTATTTAGATAATGAGAAGAATGTCTCTCCTTGCAGGTATTCGTAATTTGATCTATCTTTTGGATCTAATCCTATAAGTATATTAAAATAACTTATGACTCGTTTAAGTAATTTAGGATCAAAGTCTTTTATTTTTATTTTCCCATTTCTGGTTAATGTTAACTGATGAAGGCCAACAATTTCTTTAATTTTTTCTATCGCATCGAGTGTTTGAGAATCGTTAAGTTGCTTACTTCTTTTCATTTTAAGAAGTTTGATAGAAGTATTGTAAAAGTTACTGAATTTTTTGAACTGTTTATAAACATTTAAATATTCAAGCTGATAATTCCCAATTGATTCTTTTTGTTTGTAACGAATAGACTTTTTCAATCCAGAATTTAAAACTAAAAGTGTTTCTTTATAATCTCCATTTTCAGTTGTAGATTTAGACATTTTGATTAAATATTCAGAAGGATCATTTACATTTTTTAAATAAAAGAGAACACCTTCAGGTATTTTACCTGCGTGAATATGAAATAAACCAACAGAATTAAATATTTGTTCAGACATATCAATATACTTTTTTGTTAAACTCTCTGTATATGAAAGTTTTAAAAGCTCTATTGCCTTTGTGTGTTTTTTTATTTTAAAATAGCACCAGGCGTTATTAAAAAGGTGCTTGGTATACCACTCATCCCCAGGCCTTTTTAAAGCGTAATTATAATACTTGATCGCCTTTTCATATTGTTTTTCATTGTAGTAATGATCTCCTAAAGACGTCCACGCATTGTACTGTGTACCTTTTGATATTGACTGCTCGGCCAGGGCCCTTAATAAATATTTTTCCGTTTGGTTATTGTCTCCATAATCTCTCGAATTTAGAGCAAGCGTGTAGTAAACATCTGGTCTAGATCTAAAGTGGGGATATTTTGATAAAATATTTATACCAAAACGTTCTACTTTGATATTTAATTTTTTAGATTCTCTAAAAAAGTAATCCCTTCCAAATTGCTCTCTTTTTTTTGGAGATGATGAAAGATATGAATTGTTTTCTTTTGTCTTGATAAGTCCAATTTTCTCTGTGTAAAGTTCTAATAATCGGTATTCAAGTTGTGCACTTTTCTTTTTCACTTTTTCAATAAGTAGAATCTCTCTGTTTACTGCCTTCATGAGCTTATGCCATCGATTCTGTTGAAATTTATCAACAGAATCTTCTGCACTCGCTATGAGTGAAAAATCTAAAAATAAAAGGAGAATAAAAAAACGCATTAATTGTAATCTCCTTGAACAATAAATTTAAATTTAGGATAACCAGCAATAGCAGCAGTATGCATTACTTGTTGCATCACTTCGTATGGTAGAGTTTCATCAAGGACAATGTTTATTTTTTCAGTTAACTTCTTATCTCTATTAACGGTATTTGCGGGGGCCCTTTTATACATCTCAAGTTCTTCCGTTTCTTGTTGTTTCAAATCTTGTAATTTTTTTAAAAGAGTCGGAATTTCATTTGATCCAGTTGTAATATTTCCTATGTTTTTATTATTTACCCATATTTCTTTATTCTTATTGACTTGGACAATTACTCCAAATGATCCCATGACTCTCGTATTTGAAAGAGGTAGCTCAATATGTTCTTGAAGGTCGATTGATAAATCAGAAGCATTATAACTTCTTAGAAGAAAAACAAGTAGAATAACTAATATATCCAATAAAGAAGTTATATCTATATCGACATTTTTTTCATTTTTTGAATGTCTTTTATTAAACCTACTTCTCATAAATCCTACATAATTGTTTCAAATGTTATATTGTCAAATAACTTTCTTGTAGTTTTAACAACTCCATTCACTGATTGCCCCGTAAGTGGAGGATGTGACTGATCAACTTTTCTAACTGCATCCATCACTTGAATTATTGTTTTATAACTTATATTTTGTTGTGGTCTAAAGATGGCCGTTTTCTCATCAATATTTTTTACTTTTAACTCTATGAGTGTTCTATTGAGTAAATCCAAATCATAGGCCTTACCATCAAAGGGAATACTTTTTTGTATATCTCCATCTAGTCCTGTTTTGACTAGAATTTCTTGTTTTGATATTTCAACGACTAAATTTAATGGTGGTTTTTGATCCTTAAGATCATTTTCTTCTACCTCACTAACTACTGGAGCAGCACTTTCAAGTTCAAAAATATCTACAAACTGAGCAGACATTAAAAGAAAGAAAATAAATATAAATACTGCATCCATAATTGGAATTAAATTTAGTTTTTCTACTTGATTTCTTTTCTTTCTTGTTTTCATAAAATTATCCTATTAAATACTCCCTGGGGCCGGGGGCAATCCACCATCGTCATCATCATCAATCTCTTCTTTTGTATAAGGAGCTGGAGAATAACTTTCACCAGAGGCAATCGCCTCTCGGTTTTCTTTAATTCCTCTGTTGGCCACCTTTTTTGTACCAAGTAAGTCTACTAGTCTTATTGAATATTTTTCAATATCAGCAATAATCTTATCAGACTTACTCGTTAGAATAGAGTGGATAACTAACACAGAGATTGCTGAGATTAGTCCTAATGCAGTTGTATTCATAGCTTTTGAAATCCCAAGTGCTAAAAGTTTTGCTTTGGAAGCTGGATCAGCAGTAGCAACTGCACTAAAAGACTGAATCAATCCATAAATAGTACCTAATAATCCCACCAAAGTTGAAATATTTGCAATTAGTCCAAGATAATTCATACGTTTTTCCAACCTAGGAACTGCATCTAGAACCGCTGCTTCTAGTGCATCATGTATTTGCTCTTTAGATTGATTGGCCCTTTTTAAGCCATCTCGCAAAACATTTGGAAGAAGTGCCTTTGAATTTGAACAGGATTGAATTGCTTTTTGAACATCGTTGAGAAGGACATTTCTCTTAATGATACTCATAAGGTTATCAGCATCAATGTCGTAAGTAAAAAAACTCATAACCCTCTCAAGTGCAATTGCAATACCTATGATCCATACACCTGCAATGATCCACATAAAGATACCACCATCATCCATGAAGATCCTTAAATCTTGTAGGAACGATGTTTGTTGGATTATTTCATTAGTCGTTTCCATTCTAAACCCCTGAGTTTATCTTAAATTGACTACGTCAACTTTATTTTCTTTATCAAAATTTGTTCTATCATATAAATTTCGGTTAAATGTTCTTCGTTCCCTTTGTTTTACCGAGAGATCTCCAGGAGAGATTATATTTCCTTTGATTTCTAAATCACCAAGATCTATTCTCTCGTACTTTTTAAATTTTATTCGTACATTTTTATTTTTATATTGATCAGGAACTTCATCTTGAGAATATAAAAGGTTCGCATTTAATAAAAATAAAAGTAATATGTACTTCATGATTTAGCTCCTGGCCCAACTTTTACAGACTTACAATTTGACTCTAAACCAAAACTATAGTCTCCAAGTTCATCGGCCCAAAAAGACCCTTTAAATTCCCAAAAAAATTGAAAGGTATCTCTTTTCACATTTTCATGACTCCCTCTTGATCGACCAGAAATTAATTTTTGATTTTTATATAGGAGACTTCTTTTCTTTGATGAAATCTCAAGCTTTATATTGAACATTTCTGCTGAAAAACTATAGATTTCATTAACCGTTTGGAACATATTTTTTTTCACAAAGTGGTTCATTTTTAGTTTTATAAGTTCATAATCATCGAGCACCCATTCTGCCATAATTCTTTTTAACGAATTATTTGGAAGTTTTTTAATCCTCTTGTATTCATCTTTCGATTCATTATAAGCTATTAAATCAAGACTGTATTTTACGGTTTTTTTCATCTTTGTTTTCATATTCCTCATGAAAAAAGTATTTCCAATTTTTGTCTCTTTATTACTCATTATTAAATTGAAAAAGAAATGCTCTGAATCTTTATATTTGTCTAATATTGTTTTCAACTGATTGCTACGCTTTTTATACTCTTCATAATAATTGTTAATTACATTTATTGAATCATCCCACAGGCAAAGTTTAAAATACGCCAGGGACATTAATACTTCAGATTCGGGGTAAAAATATTCTGAAAGAAGGGGAGACTTATAAGTGGTTATGATGCCAAGAGTTCTGTTATAATCTCCCAGCTTATAAAAAACCCACGCTTTTTCAAGTAAGATAAATGGCCAGTTATAGGAAGTTTTAGGAATGAGATCATAGATTTCAAGAGCTTTTTGAAAATCCTCAGATCTATAATACAATCTGGCAGAATGAATAATACATTTTTCGGCCACAAGAATATAATATTTTTTGAGTTTTTCATTTTTAACTTGATCGGCGGCCACACTTGATAGATTTTGGCATCTGTTATAATACTTTTGCGCGTCTTTATCCTTATTGAAATTAGAGCTTATAACACCTAAAACAAACACACTTTCAACAATATTTTTATTGCTCTCTTCAACATTTTTTAAGTATTTTTGGGCCAATTCATAATTTCTTTCGTTAAAATATTTCATTCCTAATAAAAAATTTATGGTTGGGTCACTGAATTTTTTAAGCACATCTATTTCAATATCCATGAAAGCTTCTTTTCCTGTCTTCATAAGAATAACTTCTAGTGCTTTAGAAAACTTATTTGACAATTTTTCAGTTTTTTCGAGATGTAATTTTGCAGAATTTAGAGCTGAAAAATAGTATTTTGAATTAATAAATTGATAGGTCATTTTTTCGTATTTGCTAGGATCTTTTGAACGATAATACTTATAGGCCTTCTTTAATGAAGCTTGTCCATTAAAACTCAGTGAAATAAATAGAAGACCAAATAAGAACTTCATTTTAAAACCTAAAACCAAAGTTTAACATTGTATCTACATTTGTTCTGGTTTTTTCACCTGACAACACTCCAGGTGCTTTATACCAATCATTTTGTAATTCAAGACCAATATGCCAGTTTTTATTCAAATAAAATCTAAGCGCCATTTTCAGCATTAATGCATTATAGGATTCTGTTTCATATATTGTTTCTGCAGAACTATCGGCCGCAGAAGTTTTATTACTTTCTGCTTGTAGTATTCCAAAACCAGCTCCAAAATACCAATCGAAATAGAATATTTTATTAAAAGTATTTATTTTCCCATAAAAGGGAGACCATATAAAGTATCCACCCATGCTTGTGTTAATTCTTCTAATAAAAGGCATAACTTCAGCAGCTCTTTGGACTTCTTTTAAAGCTGTGTTATCTGAATTTTGATACATTGAATATTTCAGTTCTATTCCAAACTCTTCCGTAAAAAAGAAACCTGGTTTAATCTGAAAACCTGTTGTATTTTGAAAATCACTTGATAGACCTATAAGTGCACTTACATCAAAATAAATAGTACCTTTTTTTCTAAACACTTTATTTTGAAGAACGTAAACTTTTTTGTCTGGATCAAGCCAAAGAAATTTATACAAATCAGATTCGGCCGCATAAACTCGTGGGATTATCCATACAAACAATATAAAAAATAGTATTATCCTCTTCATAAACCTTCCAATACTTTTCTCCTCTATTTTACTGATCGACACAAATGCTTGAATAAATTAGTAATAAAAAGGAAAAAAATTCCTTTTTCACTATAAGTTCTTGTTATAAGATAAAAAAAATAATCTATTAACATTAGTTAAAACTAATATTCAATGATAGTGCCTAGAGAAATGGGCATATTTTAGACAAAATAATTTTATTATAAATCATCTCTTACCCGATAAGCAGATAACCATAGACATTCAATATAATCCACGGAGGTATTATGAAGTTTTTTAGATTTAACTTATTCTTAATTCTAATTTCATTTTTGCATTTATCTTGTTCCAGCGGAGATGGTAAAAACGTCCAAGTCAATGGCCTACAGGGCCCCTATGTTGAAAAAAATGATCGTCAGCTACTCATTTCGGTTGTTTTGGAAAATGTTTTTACTGATGGAGGGCTTAGGTATCCATTACATGAAATTAAAGATTCATACATCGAAATTGCTCCACATCAATCAAGTAAAGGAACTCTCTTTGCTGCTTCTTTAAATATTGATGAAATATTAAATGGAGATGTAAAAGAACTTCCTGAAATGTCACTTCCTGGAGGGAGAGCACTACCAGGTGTTTCAAGAGGAAAATTACCTGCTTCAGCATTTACTATTGATAGATTTCCAAATACAGTCATTTATGTTGGAAGTGAGGTATTTGGGATCTTTGTACCTGTTAAAGGATTAAATGTCGGACAAGGTATTTTAACATTTCGTTACTATATCAAAGGACATAGGGCCGGAAATTTATCAGTTGTTGGACACGATGCAAACGGTGAAAATGAAGGTTTACTTTTGATGCTTGATCTAAATGAAACTGTTAAGCAAAAACTTAAAGATCTTGGATATCTTTAAATTTTTGAAAATAAGATAAGAGGAGAGCTTGTCTTTCCTCTTATCTTTTGACATATATAAATCATGAAACACACTTCTGATGCACTGGTATTTTGTGATAAAGGTGAGAATTTAAAAATTCTACTCATTAAAAGAAAAAATAATCCTTATAAAAACTTTTGGGCACTTCCTGGTGGTTTTTTGGAAGAAGGTGAAAATCCACATACTGCATGTCTACGGGAGTTGGAAGAAGAAACCCAATTAAATTTAAACCAAGAAGGTTATCCTCTATCCCTCAGGCAACGAATCGGTCGAGATCCCCGTGGAGAAGTAAAGTCTTATCCTTTTATGTTTCATATTGAAAATGAAGTCCCTGTAATTGCTCAAGATGATGCTAAAGAAGTTAAGTGGATAAGAATTTTAGATTTTCCAAGTTTAGCATTTGATCATGAGGAAATTATTTGTGAAGGACTTGGTTGTTTATTCAATTTATTTAAAGAAAAATTTTCACGAAATTTATTGCCTAGTTGTTTTTATCCATTTTCATTGGACCCTATGAAGGAAGTTGTTTTCTTTGGCGGTAGCTTTAATCCCTGGCACGAAGGCCATGCAGAGGCAATAAGACAAATAAATGAAAAACATAAAATTCCAGTAGTCATTGTTCCAGATTTTAACCCTTGGAAAAAGAGAAATCAATTGAGTTCTTTTTTGATCTTAAAAGAAATTATTTCAAAAAATAGTGATAAGAATATTTTTATCTTTCCAGGTTTTATTGGGATAGAAAATGAAAACCCTACGATAGACTGGATTTCAAAACTAGATTTGACAAAGATTTCACTACTAATAGGAGAGGATAATCTTGAGAGATTTCATCTGTGGAAAAATTATAAGCTCGTATTAAATAAAATTGAAAAGCTATATGTCTTACCACGTGCTCATTGTAAGAAACAATCTAATGAACTGATACTTCGTAAGGTTAAGTTTCTTGATAAGCATCTGTATGAAGAAATTTCATCATCTAAAATCAGAGAGAAAACTAATAACTAGAACCAATCGGTAAACTTGTGAAATCTACTTTTGTTCCTTTTATATCATAAACTTCGCTTGTATCGTTCATTTTTTGAAATGCCGTTTTGTTTTCAATATTTTCAAAAATACTACTAGTGCCTTGTCCTGGTGCGAGAAAGTCAGTATCTTTGTTGCGAGTAAAATCATCATCATAAAAAACGATATAGTCACTAAGCAACTCTTCATCAATAAATGACAACTCAACTGAATTCTTGTTATTTAGGAGTATGTTATCTACAACATAATTTGTAATATCTTTTTTACGATAATAGTTTGAAGAAGCAAAATATTCTCCATTTCTTATATTGATCTCATTGATCAGGATATCAAAGTTATCAACATAATCATTTGAGAATGAAAAATTATTGAAATAATGTAATTTATGAAATTGCCCATCACTATCTGTTAGGTTCAAAGTATGTGTTAGACCAATAGATGTATTGTTAAACATATAGAGATTCATTATTGGATCAGATGAGGCCAGGGTAGTAGAAGATACTACCGCGTATTGATTCGATCCCGTCCCATTGGTGTATGTGTTGCTAAATTGATTAAAATAAATAAAGTACCTGCTTCCACCATTGAGACCTATATAATTTATGCCTATGCTAGGATCGTGTGAGTGAAAGAGATTTGAGCGAATATGAATATTATCAAGTCCATATTCACTAGTGTCATCAAGAGCTGCTATCATATAAACGTTGTTTGCGTTACGTTTAAAATAGATTCCTTCAATGATGACGTTGGGAACTCTGATTTGTATTGAATTATTACTTCCTTCAGTTTGATAGACATAGAAATGATCAGATGGATTATCACTTATGACTCCCAAATGTCTAAAAGATAGCTTTGAATATTTTCGACCTTGAGGTGTTATAAGATGAATTCTGTTTCGATTACTTGTTATATAATTCTCAATTTGTATTTGTATATTAGGTTTCTCTATATGAGCGCTATCTCCATAGCAAAATACCTTAAAGTCTATTTTTTCAGTGACAAGATCTATTTTGCTTCCATTTGTTTTTAACCATCCTTGAGGATAAATAAAATTCAAAGGGTTTTCTAACTCACCTTCATAATGTTTATAAATTTGACTTCCAAGAATATAGTTAACCACTGCGGTTTGAGATATAGATGGTATTGTAGGTACAGATGTTGCGTTAAAAAGGGCTTTCAAACTTATAAATGATTTGGAGATGAAAAAGTGTTTTGTACCACCAGTCGAAATGACATTTCTTGGATTTTTTCCTTTATCTAGAGACTGGACGCTATATCGATTTGTCGATTTATTATATCCTGTCACAACTAATAATGCATTTGCTTGTCTCCTCGTATCGTTGGTATCATATAAAATCAGATCTCCTGCTCCAATAAAATCAATTTGATCTTGATCAATTTCTTCGACATTTTCAAACCATACTTGCCCATTTTTAACCATCAAAGAAAGCTCTCTTCCCTGATTAAGAATAGACTGTGAGTCAATTGACCATGGTGTTCCACTCTCTTCAACTGGCATTAGAGAGCGCATCTCTGTTCTGATAACGTTTCCTTTGGATGTACTACCGGCAACTCTAAAAGCAGGAGAAAAAGAAGTTGAATAGGCCCTAGTTGTATCAATATTTTGCGCCGTTACCTTTAGTCTGATTTTTTGCCCCACTAACCTCTGTGGAATCTTAATATCTCTAAGAAAGAAAAATCCTTTGTTCAAACCTGCAGATGCACTTGGAAGACTTTTGTTATTTTCGTCAATATTCATTAAGAATTCTAGGTCGATATTGCTAAGAAGGAGTGACTCAATTGGGATATCTCCCGCTTCGTTGTAAAAATCAATAGTGAGATTGAAAACATTTTGATTTAAATCAATTCCGCCTTTGTCAAGATAAAGCATGACATCTCTTAAATCCCAATCAACTGAAAATAGATTGTCTTCAAATCGATTGAGAAAGACAAATTCTGTTATTTCATTTTGTGTCTTAATTTCATCGTAAATGATCGACTTATTTCCATGTTCTCCGTCAGGATCAACGACTTCAATGAGTGCCCTGTAGGGCATATTTTTATAGATTGTCTCTATTCCTGCATATGAAAAATCTTTTGCATTGATATGAATTGTATTTTCACCAGCAGGAAAAGGCCCAAGTTTTTTGAATTTTTCACCTAACCCATCTTCATCTATGATATTGCAATCTGCATGCTTACATAGATACAGGTCATACTTAGCATTTTGATTTGTGTCCCCTTCAACCTTGAAAGTTATATCTATAGTTAGATTAGTGGTTGAATTTCCCTGTTTTGAAATGGCCACGGTATTTAAAGCACTCGATTCGACAGATATGATATTCAATGCTTCTGTAAAACTCTCTGGAGATACAATACAGGATGTAAATTGAGTCGCAATAATCAGAAGTAAAAATGCTTTAAAATTCATTAACGTCCTACATCGTTTCTCACGTTTGTATTGACATTATTATAAAGCATTGACTTGTATAATCATTTTGAGTGAATAAAAACAAGATGTTATAAATTCTTTTTACAAATGTTCTTTTTTTTGATGCCTTAGAAGATTGGCGCTTAATAATCAGAACCAATTGGAAGTGAATTCAGATCGACCTGTCGACCTTCACTATCAAAAAAATTACCGGGAAGAGATTCTTTGAAATCAATATTTCTAACAGGAGAGAGATTTCCATTTCCACTTTTTAAAAGAAGATGTTGTTTACTTCTTAAATCTATAGATTCTCCAATTATTATGTCTTGAATGAAACTTTCAAAAATTGAAGAACTTGCTATGATTCTATTATCTCCCAAAATATCTAAATCCATTGGATTATTTGCTACTTCGATCGATCTTATGAAATTCATGGCCCCTTCATATATCCCACTTGAATAATCTCCTGACCCAAAGTCTTGATAGATGAAATCAAAATAACCCTGTTGTCCAAATGATAAGTTGTTAAACACTCCTACTTCGTGTGACTGATCATTGTTTTGAGCGATATAGAGTGAATGAGTCAGATTATAGAAACTATTGTTAAAAATTAGAGGTTTCATACTCCATGCATTGTGATTAGCATGAGGGCTTGTTTGAATACGAATTCCATACTGGAGGTCTACTTGAGCATTACTTGTATCGAATATGTTCAAAAACTGATTAAAATAAATGAAGTAATTCTCTACTCCTAAAAGATTAATAAAGGTAGTAGATCCCATTCCACTACCAGCAAAAATATTTGATCTTATATGGACATTGTTGATAGACTCAGTAAATATATCAGGAGTCACACTTTTTATAAAGTAGGTATTACCTTTAAAGTAAATACCTTCGACTATCACATTTGAGTTTTTAATTTCTAATTCGCGATTGCTTGTTGTAGCATTGTAGATATAGAAATGTGAATTTACATCTAGTCCTGATGCATTCCCTTTATGTCTAAAACTTATTTTAGAATAATTTTTTCCAAGCGGTGTTAAGAGATGAATTTGATGAAGGGGAGAAGTTGTAAAATCGGATATAGTTGTACTATTAGATGGGATATCCCTAGAATTATAATCGCCATAAAGAATGATTTTTAAATTTCTACTATCTGAAACTAAATTTTTTGATTTAGTTATCAAAAGAGTATCAATGATTTCACTAGCAGACATTTCTCCTTCATATCCAAAGGTTGCGTGGCCATCTCGCAACACTTTCAGGTCAGGAGAAATTTCAGAATCAGACACCGCGTAAGTTGTATATGAAAAAGTTGAATAGAGATTTGTAAAAACTTTAGAAATAATGAAATGACTTGTCCCCGTATTAGTCAATGTATTTCTAGGATGACGTCCATGTTTAAGGGATTGAATAGAGTAGAGTGTTCTTCCAAAAACCTCATGAACCCCAGTAATAATCGCAATCGCATTTGTTCTTAAACCAGTATCTAAAGTATCATAAAGAATTATGTCTCCGGCCCCGATATAATTAAGCTTGGCCAGAGCATTCGAATCAAGTGAATCTGTTCCTCTAAACCATGCATAACCTCTTACTACCTCTAATCTCAACTCACTAAGACCTGTTTCTAGTTTATCGATTTTCCAATTATAATTTGGGTAAATTGACCTAAATTCATTAACAATCGTACTCGGATCGGACTGTGTATGTCCTCCGACTTGGAAAAGATCACTTGTCACAGTATAACTTGTTGCAGATCCATGAGTATTTGTTACAGTGACTTGAAGTTTTATATCTTTCAATGCATAATCGGCTAAATTGAGATTTGTGAGTTTTAAAAAGCCAGCATTTGCATTATCACTGGCCTCCGGAAGAGTAATATGGCCAGATGGAATATCTCCAAAAAAATCAAGACCTAAAGTTTCATTATAATTTCCAAGTTTTTTATCAAGTGAATCAAGAATATTTACGTTTACAATAAATTCATTTAATCCGACGTCAACTCCAACACCCTTTTTTAGGTGAAGTACAATATCTCTCGCATCCCATTCTGGAGATATTGTGCGGTATCGGAAAGCATTGACAAATTTTAACTCACCAGGAGTATTGGTAGTAACGATATTTTCAAAGAGATATGACGAAGTTCCACTTGTTCCATCACTATCACTTACAGACAATTGGGCCCTGTAGGTCGAACTGGGCAGTATTCCTCCAGAAAAGTCATTTTCATTGATTGTAATAGTATTCTTACCTTCTTGAAATGGACCAAGATAACCAAAGGCAGATTTTAAATCATTTTCGGCCTCAATATTACATGCTGCTCCATCACACATTTTTAGAGAATAAACGGCATTTTGATTATGATCTCCAACCACATAAAAATTAATCTTGATAGTCGTATTTGTGGAGGAGTGAGAAGGTGAACTGATTTCAATAGAATTAACTGATTCAACATTACTCGATATTATATTTGTGGCCTCAGTGAAAGATTGCGGATCCACAACACACGAACTTATCAGGATAGTACCCAATATATAAAAAATGAGTTGTCTCAATTCCTTCACTTAAAATTCTCCCAATAAGTCTATCGGTCCAATTTTGACAGAAATAATCGGAGATAAATGCTAAAACTTTAAAATGAAATAATACTAAATAGTTAGTATATAAACCTAAAGATTTAATAAATATAATTATAGATTTTTTCGACTATAATAGTTGGCGGTATAAATCCATTAATCGCATAGTTAATTTACCAGGCACACCATCCTTAATATTTACAGCATCAACTTGAGTTATTGGAACTATTTCCTTAGTTGAACTTGTGAGAAAGGCCTCATCTGCCGCTATTAGCTCATCTTTATGAAAATTCTTTTCGATGGCCTCTATTTTATTTTCCTTGCAAATTTCAAGAACTTTTTTTCTAGTTATTCCTTCCAAAATTCCAACTCCAACAGGAGGAGTGAAGAGCTTTCCTTGTTTAACCATCCAGATATTACTGGTTGTTCCTTCTGTTACAAGACCCTCATTATTAAGCATAATTGCATCAAAAGCGCCTTTTTTCTTGGCCTTAATATATGCCAACATATTGTTAAGATAATTTCCTGATTTAATATTTGGGTCAGTCGCTTTCTTTGGATTTCGAATAATATCTGTAATGGCCATATTCACACCTTTTTCATACCACCATTTTGGATTTTCTTCTTGAATCCGAGCAAAAATAATAAGGTTATTAGTTCCGGCCAAATCTGGATCTAATCCAATTGCTCCCTCTCCACGAGTAACCATAATTCGCAAATAGACTTCTTGATTATCAAATGAATCAATTAATTTTTGACACTCATCATAGATTTCTTGGCGAGAATATTGAATGGGCATATAAATTTGTTCAGCAGATCTCCATAGTCGATCTAAATGTTCTTCAAATAAAAATGGGATTTTTCTATAAGTTCTAGTAACTTCATAAACTGAATCTCCAAATAGTAAACCCCTGTCAAATACAGAAATCTTGGCGTCTTCACCTTTGCGTAAATCAAAAAGAACTTTGTTTATAGATACTACATGTTCATTAGTTTTCATATCATCTCCAATTAGTGTAGGATTTTTAGTCGAAGTTCTTTTTTTTGCCAAGTTTTTACATCCGTATGATGACTTTTACTTTGTTGAGACATACAATGACGACATGAATAAAATGTTTAAATTAGCACTACTTATTTTTCTCCTTTTTTCTGGTCAAGTATACGCCACACTTTTATTAGAGTTAGAAGATGACTCAGATGGCAATCCAACTATATCTGTGGGATATAATAAAGGTGCCGCAAATTTTGACATTGGCCTGTATGTTGATACACTTAGCACAAATTCAGGATCTTCCGCAACAGACCCAATCGTTGTTTATGTTCCTGTCACAGATGGTACAATTAACAAGCTTAACTTTATTAAAGCAGATAGTAGTGCCGGAAATGACGACTATGACCTGGCCAATATAAGTATTAAATTGACTTTCTTAGCTACTACCGAAAATGAAACAGACGATGAATTTACTGTGTATGGTGGGCTCTATGAAAGTGATACTGATACGAGTTTAGAGATTTTTAATTACGACACAACTTACTCAACATCCGGTACTATTTCAAAAGGCTTAACTGATCGGCAAGTTAGTTTTATATTCAGTTTGCAAGACTTATGTAACGAACATACCGCAAGTCCTTGTGACAATCTTAGTACTGACAATTATGCCACCGAGTTAAGGGCGTACCTCTACTTAAAAGAAAAAGGGAGTGTCACTTTAACAGATACAATTGGAACAGGTGGTTTACACTTTAAATTCGTTATCAGTAATATTAATAATGACGGAGTGACAACTAAGTTTCTAAATAATGAAGCTGAACCAGGTGATAATAGACTCTACACAGATATTTCTTCTACTGCAGAGTATAGCTACCCTCTCGACACATATCTACTTGTGGATAGTGCAGGTTCATCAATTTCTGCTGGTACATTTGGCGCAACGGTAACCTCAGGAGGAACCACTCAAGTCGCTGATGTCCTTCCTTATACTCCAAATGGAGAGATTGCTTATAAGTATATTGATCAGGCCAATCCTTTGGTCAATGATACCACGTACTGCTTATCACTTATTCAGGTTAATAAATTCTATCTTTCTAACCTTGTCGCTGATGGCATATGTGGTACCCCTAAGGATATTGAAACATTACTCAAAGAAAAACAATGCTATCTTTTAACGGCCGGATTTGGAAGAGATCACAAAGTCATTAATTTTTTTAGGGATTTTAGAGATAATGTTTTACTCAATTATTCTTTGGGAAAAAGTTTTGTCGAGTTTTACTACAATACGGCCCCTAACTACACTTCTTACATCCATTCCTCTCCACGCCTATCCCTTTTTATCAGGTCATTTGCATGGATTGCCTATTATTTTATAAAATTTCAGTATTTTATATACGGAATCTTAAGTATTCTCATACTTGGTAAAGCTTATTTAACTTTGTCAAAAAGAAGAACTAAAGTAAGCTAAAAAAGTGTCGACAAGATAGCATAATTTAATCAGAAGAGGGTAATTAAATGATTAATAAAGGCGAGACTGTCATACTTCTAGCAGACGATGAACCAGATATTCTTGAACTTATGGAAGAGGAATTTGATTTTGCTGGTTATAAAACCCTCTCAGCATGTTGTGGAAACGACGCTATTGAAATATTGAAAAAAGAAAAAGTTGATGTGATCGTTTCTGATTACAAAATGCCAAATGGTAATGGATTTTTTATTCTAGAGCATGTCAAAACAATGCCCGAAGAATCTAGACCACTATTCTTTTTTGTTTCTGGCCAGGCCGATATTTCAGTACAAGAGGCCATTAATGCAGGAGCGCGTAAGTTTTTTTCTAAACCATTTGATCTGGATGATCTCATCTCAGAAATAGAAAAAGATATTGAATCATTCCATAGCGCCAAGGCTTCATAGGTTGAATTTTTTTAAAATTTATTTTTGATCGAAAAGGAATATTTATCATCGATTCTAAGGGAATAAATGAAAATAATTTCACCATCGAGATGTATGAAGCTGCTGCCGAAGAAGTTGTATTTGATAGTGGACTTGTTATTATTACAGCACAGATGAAAGACTTCAGAGTAATTCAAACTAAACACTCTGAATTATCTTTTGAGGCCAGGCAAGTCGCTCTTCTAAGAATTCCTATTACAATAAAAGAAAGATTTGAAAAAATTTTGAAATTTGTAGATCTTTTAGAAGATGACGATGATGTACAAAAGGTTTACCATAATCTTGGGTTTAATGAAGCATATATGAATTAGGTGTAATTTGAAAAAGACTTTGATGGTAATTACAAGAAATCAAGAGTGGAGGAGTGAGATCAAGGCCCTTCTGTCCAATTATAAGGATCTAAAGGTCAGGTTTAGCAGCTTTAGGGCCGATATTGTTGAGGCCATTAGTAAAGACAGTCTTCAGGCATTTTTAGTCGATGATTCTCTACCTATAAGAGATTTGAAAGTTGTTTTAAGATCTACTCTTCTAAGTTCAGGAAACTCTGATAGTGCTGTTTTTTTTGCCCCTCATGATTTTTCTACTCTTCAAGATATAGTTGATGCAGTAGAAATAAATGATTTGCAACTTATAAATATGCCAACACCGGCCAGTGAGATTTCACAGCTTATTATTGACTATCTTTTTCCCAATAACTCAGCACAGGAAAAAGTTAGTGGAACTATATTTAGTGTTGATCCAAAGTTCATGAAAGTTGTCGTTGACGCCGCAAAAAGTGTTATTGAAGAAATGGGTATGGTCAAAGATATTGCTCATAGTGCTCCTGTTTTTTTAGATTCTATTGCAGACTCTATGGAAGTTGAAATTTCAGGAAAACTCTCAATTACTTCACATTCTTTTAAAGGTTCTTTTTATATTTCATTTCCTAAAAGTACTTATTTGAATCTTTATGGCAATATAATGGGTGAACAATCTGAGGAAATTAATGATGATAACAAAGATTTTGCCTCAGAACTTGCAAACATCACCTACGGAAAGTGCAAGGTCCTTCTGAATCAAGAGGGATATGATTTAAAAATGGCCATTCCCTCTTTGTCACTAGATAAAATTATAAAATCAGGGCATCCCATAATTGTTGTCCCGTACACTTCTTCAATTGGAGAATTCTATATTCAAATTGCACCTAATCTTATCTAATCTTTTGAATTTTTGGGGCCATAAAAAGATTATAAATAGTCAGAACAATTGTGAGTGGTAAATAATGTAAAACAAAAGCATTTGGGTTTCAGCTGTTGATTAAAAACCTATTCAAACCTGTTCATATGCCTTGTTAATTATTTAAAATCTTATAAATTTTTCCTCCTGCTAAAATAAGTAATCAGGAGGTTCGTATGTTTATTTCAATAGGTAAGGCCAGTATAATGATGGGTGTTTCTGTCACAACTTTAAGAAGGTGGGAGAGATCTTCTAAGTTCTGTTGCGATCACAAAACTGCTGGAGGACATAGGCGTTACTCTGTGACAAAAATCAAAGAGTTTATTGGAGAGGCCATCAACAACATGTCTAAAAAAGTTGTGGCCTATGCTCGTGTGTCTTCACATGATCAAAAAGAAGATCTACAAAGGCAAGTTGATCGTTTAGATAAGTACTGCTCAATTCACTTTCATTCTTATGAAGTTATCAACGATTTAGGTTCCGGGATGAACTATAAAAAGAAAGGCCTAAAAAGATTACTCAAGCTGATTTTGTCAGGACAACTTTCAAAAATAATTTTGACTCACAAGGATAGACTGCTGCGTTTTGGAAGTGAACTTATCTTTCAAATTTGTCACTTTTTTGGTGTAGAGATAGAGATTCTAGAAGAGAAGAAAAATTTAAGTGATGAACAAATTCTCGCCTTTGATGTTTTAGAGATGATCACAGTCTTTAGTGCAAGACTGTATGGAAAGAGGTCTCATCAAAATAAAAAGGTATTGACTGCTTAGAGATGTAGACGTAAGTTATGCGTATGTATGCATTAGCACATAAAATTGAACTTAAACCAACAAACAAGCAGGTGACTTACTTTAAAAAAGCAAGTGGTATTGCTCGTTTTACATGGAACTGGGCATTGGCAAGTTGGAATGAGTATTATCTTTTTAATCAAAATCTTCCCAAAGATGATAGAGACTCTATTAATGGGTTGATGCTAAAAAAAGAATTTAACGCCATTAAGAAGCAAGACTATCCTTGGGTTGGAGAAGTTTCAAAGTACGTGTGCCAACAGCCTTTTATTCAACTCAATCACGCCTACAGTCGCTTCTTTAAAGGATTAGCTCACAAACCAAAATTTAAAAAGAAAAATGTTTCTCGCGATTCTTTTTACATTGGCGGAGATCAAATTAAGGTGAAAAACAAAAAGGTCTGGGTGCCTAATCTTGGTTTTGTCAGACTCAAAGAAGAACTTAGGTTTAAAGGCAAGATACGCTCCGCCACTTTTTCCAGAAAAGCAAATAGGTGGTTTGTGTCGATTCAAGTTGATACAGAAGTGAATATAAAAAATAAACTCAAAGACAATTCAGTTGGAGTAGATCTAGGAGTCAACTCACTCATTCATACTTCCGACAATATTAAAGTAAGTGCACCCAAACCACTCAAACAAAATTTAAGAGTTCTCAAAAGACAGCAAAGAAAACTCGCTAAAAAAACATTCAATTCCAGTAATTACCACAAACAAAAACTTAAAGTAGAAAAAACACATTTAAAAATTGCAAATACTAGAAAAGACAATCTGCATAAAATCACTCACTTTCTGACTCAAAACTACAAAAAGATTGCCATAGAAGATCTGAATGTAAAAGGGATGCTTAAAAACCACAAGCTTGCCCGAGCAATCAGTGATCTAGGTTTTTATGAGTTGAGAAGACAATTGAAATACAAATCAGCTCTTAACGACAATGTCCTTTTTGTGGCGGATAGATTTTATCCAAGCTCAAAAAAGTGTGGCCGATGTGGCAAGATCAAGAATGACTTGAAGCTTAAAGACAGAAGGTATAAGTGTTCCCACTGTGGATTGGATATTGACAGAGATTTAAACGCGGCAATTAACTTAGAAAGTTTTGTTAATCATAGAATACGGGGAGCTGCCTCGGAATTTACGCCTAAGGAGATGACGGCAATTGATCTTTGGAAACTATCTAAAGATAAAACCAGCATCGATGAACTAGGAAATGAACACCAGAATTACGTGAGTAGTTTTGGGTAGGTTTCATTCAGCGGTAAGTGGAAATTGAATGGATTTGATATGGGCATAATTAATATTAAAATAAATAAACTTTGAACCAAGTCCAAAGATCAAAGAAATAAGTATTGCCATTAATTGAAAATTTGAACTTTTTCTAAATACCTTTATGAGGGATATTCCCATAAAAGTAGGAATTAAAAAAACACAAAAAGTAGTGAAACTAAAAAATGAAAAACTCGCAAAGTTTGCTAAATGTAAAAAACCTTCTAAGTTTAAAAAGATACCCAAGGCCACACAAACATTGGTGGTTAGTGCGGCCAAGAAGGAAAATATTAAAGTCTGTTGAAAGACGATTTTCACTATTTTAAAACTTTTTCTAATTCTCCAGAATGATACATTTCCATCATAATGTCATTTCCACCGATAAGCTGTCCCTTGTACCAAAGTTGTGGGTATGTGGGCCAGTTGGCAAAGTCTTTTACACCTTGTCTGATTTCTGGATCACTTAAAATATCAAAGCTCTTAAATTGAACTCCAACCTGATTTAAAATACCAACTGCATTTGCAGAAAAACCACATTGCGGGAAATCAGGATTTCCTTTCATAAAAAGAAAAACATCACTTGAATTGATTAGACCTTCAATTCTGCTATTTAAATCACTTGCCTTAGCTTGAGATGATTCTGTTATATTTTCACCTTTTTCAGAAATGATATTAAAAGGACTTTGATCATTCATATTTTTCTCCTCTATTTAGTCATTGTTTTTATCTGCACAGCGTGTAGTTCATTTTTAAAGCTTTCTTTTAAAATATTCATAACCATACGATGTTGTTCCAGTAACATTTTGCCAGCAAAGGCAGAACTTTTAACTTGAAGCCCCAAATGATCTGATGTTCCTGTCAAATCAGTAATTTCAACTTCGGCATCTGGCAATTGTGCAGTGATTAAATTTTTTACTTTCTGAAATTCCATAATTAACTCGCAAAAAAACTAGTGATATATGTCATGGTTCTGAGTAGTATTGTGACACGGCCTAAAAGACGATGTCTTCTTAAAAATGTACTCTTTCCATTTAAAATCTTTTTTCCTGTTATCGTCATTGCGATGTAGCATAAGACACTTAGCAGGGCAAGTATAACGTGAATATTGAGTATAAGCGGATTCTCTACTGCTTTAGAAGCTTTGTTAATTGCCCCACGGTTTAGCTCTATTTGTAGAATCAAAAGGACGTCCCAAATCATGGCCGTTGACATGATTTTTATGTGTAGTTGTCTATTTGATTTGGATATCAAAAGTTTTATGACTCCCAAATACATTAAAATAAGTATAAAAGTGGATTGAATTTGAAAAAGGATAGCGGTGTCAATATTCATCCCAAATAGCATTATTGAATTCATTTTATTCCTTTTCACATTACATGTTGAAATTTCCCCTACATTAGGCCAAAAATACAGGGACTTCAATCATTTGTGCAATTGACGCACATATCATTTAAAGTCCGTAAGGATTTTGCGAGGAATTATGACTAAATCTTCTTTAGGACGTTGGGCGGTTATTGATATTGAAACCAGCGGGATTGACCCATCATATGACACCATCATAGACGTTGGGTTTTTGCAATTTGAAGGAACAAAGCTTGTTCGTTCATATCAGTCTTTAGTTTATAGAGAAGGGGAACTTAGTCAGTTTATTCAAAAACTAACAGGTATATCCTCAAGTATACTCAAAAATGCTCCTAAGTGGAAAGAGGTTGAAAATGAGGTTTGTGAACTCTATGGACACACTTTACTCGCCCATAACAGTGATTTTGAAAAAAGTTTTTTAGAAAAAAGTTTTGATGCAATTGAAGATGGTACTCAAAGAGAAATTTATGCAGATTCATTAAATTTTTTAGGACTTCTTTTTCCTGATTCTGAAAGTTTGAAACTGGAAAAATTTATTGTGAAATGGGGGCTGGCAGATAAGGAAATTCATAGGGGATACGAAGACTCTGTTGATCTTTTAAAAGTATTAATTGTTGCAAAAGGTCTTATTGAGAAAGATAAGAAAAAAAAATCTTATCTAGATTCACTTATATTGAAATATCAGTTGGATGAATGGTGGTATGCTAGATTTTTTAAACTTACCGATTGTGAAACTCTTGAAATTGCTGAGACAATTGGTTTTGATTCAGAAGAAGCAGTAAAAAAAGCATTTGAACTCACAAGCAATATTGAAGAAGTTATTGATGTGAATATTTCCATGGAACATGGTTTTTCTGGCGAACATGTTAAACAAGCATTACAAAACGAAGAACAAATTCGTACAATTCTACCTCAGTACAAATATCGAAAAACACAAGAAGATCTTGCATTAAAAGTAGGACAAAGTTTTAAAAACAATGTTCACTCATTAGTTCAGGCCCCAACCGGTACAGGAAAAACGATGGGATATTTAGTTCCATCAATGCTTTTTTCTTTAGCTGAAGATAAACAAGTTCTAGTGGCCACTGGTACCAAAACTCTGCAACAACAGGCCATGAAAAAAGATGTACCAATTGTAAAAAAAATATTGGGATTGACAGACAATGACATCAAAGTGACTCGGCTAGTAGGTTCCAATAATCACTACTGTGAACTTATGTTTCATGATGAAAATAAAGATAGTGTAGGATTACTCCTGCCCAATTTAGATTTTGAACAAAGATTTGCGAAAGCTTTTTTTGAAATGGTTTTCTTTCATAATTCTAATGTTGAAGACGAAGAATATATTATTAAAGGGGCCCTTCCATATGTACTTAAAAAGAAAAATCAAGAACTTGATATTATTGAAGAAAATATTGCAGTTGATTTTAGGGCCTGCTCCGGTCATAAATGTCCATTTGCTCGAAGTTGCTCCTATTTGAATTCTCTTAAAAAGGCCAAGGATTCAGATATTATTATTGGTAATCACGCGCTGATGTTTCAATGGCCCAGGGGGTTTCCCAGACCTTCTCATATCGTAGTGGATGAGGCCCATAAAATTGAAAACGATGCAACGAGGTCTTTCACTTTTGTTTTTACTCAAATCCATTTTGAACACTTCGCTAATTCCTTACTAAACTCTCAGGGACTCGGTTCACTTTATTATTTATTAGCTCAAAATGAAGAATCAGTTGGCACTAGTACTGAAACCATCAATCATCTTCGAAATGAGAGTCGAAAAATTTATGAGATGCTTAAAGATCAAATTGATTTTTTACCCAATTTATTTGAACAATTTTTTAAGGCCACCCCACGTTATTCTGAACTCTATTGGAATGAACTTCCAATGATAAAAAAGGAAGCTGCAAATAATAACTTAGCACTTTCAATTATTGGAGCACTTGAGAGCATCCAATTTCTATTAAATGAATTATATACGCTTTTTTTACCACATCATTCTCGTTTTGAAATGAAATCACTAAACATAGACAATCAGATTACAGCATTGACAAGATTTGATTTTTTTATGGGAGTACTCACTGATTTGATCACTGCGATTGAAAGTTCCCTAGATAAATCAGAATCACTTATAGGTGAATATTCTCGGTCTTTGAGATTTCATGATAAATTTGGATATGAGCTTGTCACAGCTCCAATAGACATAGGTAGAGTTCTACATGATCAACTTCTTTCGACTTCCTCTTCAGTAGTTTTTACTTCAGCAACATTAGGCAATATGTTAGGTAACCATGGAGCAAAAGGAATTGAATGGTCCACAGGATATTTATATCTGGGCCCTGAAAAAAGATTTAAAAGCGGACTATATCTCCCTCCTGTTTATGACTACAAAGAAAAGACTCGCGTTTTCCTCTGTGATGATACACCTGCTTTGTATGATCATCATTTTGTCGAAACTGCACTTAGGCCTGTTATCTCACTTATTTTAGATCTTGGAGGAAGATCACTTTTACTTTTTTCAGCAAAGGCCAGATTTGAATTGGCCCGAGAAATATTATTAAAGCAATTAGAAGGAAAACTCCCGCTGTTTATTCAAGGAATGGGAGAAAATATAGTTCAGGAATTCAAAGAAGCAGGAAATGGTGTATTGTTAGGGATGGAAACATTTGGAGAAGGAATTGATATTCCAGGAGATTCTTTGCAATTTGTTTTTATCGATAAAATACCAGACTTACCAATGGATAAAGTTATTCAAGACAGAAGAGACTACTACGAAAAAAACATTGGTAATGAATTTAACGATTATTATCTTGCTCATCGAACACGCTCGTTACATCAAAAACTTGGCAGATTACTAAGAACAGAAAAAGACCATGGTGGAGTCATTGTTGTGGATTCTCGAATAAAAAAATGGAAAGGCAAAACTTTAGGCCAGCTTAAAGACTTAATGAATCCCTATGAAATTCATCGAACGAACTTGGTCGATGCTTGTGATGGTGTGAGAAAATTTTTAGACATTCATTAATATAATTTTTAAAAATCACTATCAGGATTAAGATCGTTAAAGTACTTAACTTCTATTCTCACTCCGTCATCCACTGATTCTAGAATATAAGGTATGGCAATATGCTTGCTCATATATGCATCAATTTCTTTGATTTTCTGAAACTCACCCTTAGAATTGGGCGACATTGAGTATTGACTATCCTCTTGGATTTTGTAGTGAACAGCAACTAAATCAGCACCATTAACCGTTATCTTCTCATTGGTCATACTCACTCTTTGTAAGGATATTGTCTTTGTATAAGGAGGCCCAACATATTTCCAATGATTATCACAGAAAAAAGATTGATATGTGTTTTTTTGAGTTTGATCAAATTTTTTAGTTAGAAAAAAAGCAAGTGACGTAACAGTTGTCGGAGTGGAAATATGAAACCTAGGACCTGTAGGGATTTCTACACGCTTTTTTTCTTTTGTAGATTCAAACTTGTACTTGATAACGTTTATTTTATCGTCGAAACGATAAACCTCTTCTGTTTTCTCCTGGCCAAGCATTTTTTTGATGATAACTTTTGTCGGTATAAAATCCTTATTAACAGAATAAGCAACACCCACCTTTAATAGCTCTCCAGTTGCAACCCTGGCGATAATTTCAGAAAAATAATGAATGGATGATTCTTTCTTGTTCTTATAGACATCATAAGTTTCTTCACAATAAAGATTTGTGCCTTTGTAGTAATTAAATGCGCCGCGATATACCTTGTCTTTTTTCTGATATGGGTGTTCAAACATGATTCCATTCTATATCATTACCAAGTAAATAAAAATATTTTTTGTAATTATGAGACGGAATCCATGACAAAAAAAACAGAATTACATTTTATCTTATTTAAAAGGCTTTGGGAGTTATTAAAGGGCCCTGAATTCATCGGTCTAACCGTTTCGGCCAATCTTTTTATAATTCTCAATGCGGCCATATTTTATTTTCTTGAATATGAAGAGAACTATATGATTGATTCTTTTTTAGACGCCGTATGGTGGTCCTTTACAACTATCACAACTGTAGGGTATGGAGATATCGTTCCTGTGACGACTATTGGTCGAATTCAGGGCATATTAATGATGTTGCTAGGGACAGGATTATTTGTGACGTTTACTGCACTTTTTTCTAATGCAATACTAGGTAGAAAAGTTGAGGGAATACAAGAAAAAGTTAAAGGACTTGGAAAAACTCTGGGAACTACACGAAAAGAATTTCAAGAGGAAGAAAAAGCAATTCACACTGAAGTTGATCAACTTAGAAGACTAATTGCAGAACTAGAAGAAATTGTAAATAAGCGACGTAAATAGTTGACCTTAGAAAAGGAAAACAAAATGAGCTATGAAATTTATAAAATCATCCACATCGTTGCCATTATCGGCGTCTTTGCATCTCTTGCTGTCTCTCTAAGTACTCCTGCTGGAGAAGTTCAAGTCAAACACAAAATATTAAATGGCCTAATGTCTTTTCTCATTCTCGTTGCAGGAATGGGACTTCTGGCCAGAATTGGAATAAAACATGGGGAAGGTTTCCCAACTTGGGTTATAGGTAAATTTGTGGCATGGGGACTAATTGTCATCGGTGGGCCTATTGCCATTAAAAGAATGAAAACAAATAGAGAAAAAATGAGTCTTGTCTTTATTTTAATTGGTATCGCAGCGATTGTTATTGCAATCTACAAACCATGAAAAAAGATTATACCTATAAATTTTTAATTGTTTTCTCTCTTCCTTCCATTTTTTCATCAATGCTTGAGCCGTTGGCCTCAGTAGTCGATACTGCCCTTGTTGGGCATATTGAAACTTCCTGGTTAGCGGCACTGGCCGTTGGAACAGTGATATTTAGTTCAATTACATGGATATTTAATTTCTTAGTTCACGCCTCTACTCAAACTGTTGCCGTTTCTCGTTCAAAAGATAATTGGCAAGAGTTTGGAAGCAAAGTTAAGTTATCATGCATCATAGCGATAACAATAGGAATTACAATTTCAGCAATTCTCTATTTTTTCAAACTAGAATTTTACCAACTTCTCGGTACGGATCCCTCCTTGTATTCTAATGTCGATGAATACTTTCACACACGATTAATCGGACAAGTCTTTATCATTCTCTATATAACCTTGTTATCGATACTAAGAGGCATGGAAAGAGTCACACTCTCATTTTGGATTGTTATCTTTACAACCTTACTCAATGTGATTATTTCATATATGGCACTTTACGCCTTTAACTTTGGACTTAAGGGAGTTGCGTTCGGGACAGTCGTCTCTCATATTATCGGGGCACTCATCTGTTTTCTTTACCTTCTCAGTAATCCTCAAATTCGTGCAGGAATTTTTGGGCCATTTCACTCAAAAGAAGAAATATTCACTTTTGGCAAAAACTCATGGTCAATGTTTGGACGAAGCTTTTTTTTAACAAGTGCCTTTCTGATAGGAACACGTGTTGCCGCTAGCATTGGAGTCCTCGAATTGGCCGCTCATCAAGTTATGACTCAATTGTGGTTGCTTTCTTCATTTTTCATTGATGGAGTTGCTATCACTGGAAATGTAGTAGGGGCCGGCCATTTCGCCCATAAACGCTATGATATATTTCTGTACGTTGCAAAAAAATTACTCGTTATAGGTCTAGGAATTGGAATTCTTTTTTTAATTAGTTATTTATTTGGATTAAAGTATTTCAGTTTGCTTTTTACAAAAGACCCAAAAGTTATTGAACTATTGAAAGATCTCTGTTTGATTCTTGCTCTAAGTCAAATCCATAATGCCCTAGCTTTTGTTCTCGATGGAATTATTTTCGGAGCTGAAGGCTTTTCATATTTAAGAAAACATATGTTCATCGGCTTTGTTTTTATATTTATTCCGCTGATCTATGCAGCACAAACTCAAAAATCTTTGGCCATCCTTTGGTTCGCTCATTGTGCATTAAATTTCTATAGACTCACAAGTGGTGGACAGTTCTTAAGAAAAATTTCATCCTAATTGATGATTGTGCAACTTGACTCGATCCATCCAATTTGGGATGCTAAGCAAATTATATATTTATGGGGTTTTTATGAATAAAATTTCAAATTTTGCAGATTATGAAAATCAATATCTCCAATCAATCGAATACACCGATGCATACTGGGGAGAAGTCGCTTCAAACTACCATTGGTTTCAAAAATGGAATACTGTTTTAACAGGTAACTTCAAAGAACAAAACGTAAAATGGTTCGATGGTGCAACCACAAATCTTTCTTATAATTGTCTCGATAGACATCTCAAAAAAAATGGCAATAAAACAGCACTCATTTTTGTTTCTAATGAATTAAACTCTGAAAATGAACATTTTACTTTCAAACAACTTCATGAAAAAGTCTGTCAGTTTGCAAATGTCTTAATATCCAAAGGAGTTCAAAAGGGAGACAGAGTTTGTTTTTATATGGGAATGACACCTGAGCTATTAATTGGAATTTTGGCCTGTACGCGTATTGGGGCCATTCATTCAGTCGTTTTTGGGGGATTTTCTGCTGTTTCTTTGGCCGGACGACTCAATGATTGTAAAGCAAAAATATTAGTGACTAGTGATGGTGGTCTCAGAGGAAACAAAGTCATTCACCTCAAAGAAATTGCAGATGAAGCTCTCAAGCATTGTCCCGCTGTGGAAACTGTTCTCGTTCACAAAAGAGCAAATAACGAAATTTTTATGAGTCCTGGACGCGATGAAATTCTTAATGGCCTATTGGATAATGCATCTAAAGAATTTGAGGCCACACAGATTGAATCCGAAGATCCTCTTTTTATTCTATATACCTCAGGCTCAACCGGAACTCCTAAGGGGCTTTTACACACTACTGGTGGATATATGGTTTGGGCCGGTGAAACTTTTAAAAATGTCTTTCAAATGGATGAAGATGATATATTCTGGTGTACGGCAGATATTGGATGGATTACTGGCCACACCTATTTAACATACGCACCATTATTAAATGCCAATACAACTGTTATGTTTGAAGGAGTACCAACTTATCCCGATGCCGGAAGATTTTGGCAAGTAGTAGAAGATCTGAAGGTCACTCATTTTTATACAGCACCTACGGCCATTAGGGCCCTCCAGGCATGTGAATTAGATTTTGTGAAAAAATATGATTTATCTAGTCTAAAAGTTTTAGGATCAGTAGGAGAGCCAATTAACGAAGAGGCCTGGGAATGGTACAACGTACACGTAGGAAATAAAAAATGTCCAATAGTAGATACTTGGTGGCAAACTGAAACAGGAGGAATAATGATTTCTCCACTTGCTGGTATTACAAAACTCAAACCAGGCCATGCAACACTGCCACTGCCTGGAGTTCAACCAGGTTTATTCACGCATGAAGGTGAAGAAATTTCGCAAACACAAGCTCAAGGTATACTGTGTATTAAAAAACCCTGGCCAGGTATGGCCAGAACAATTTGGGGCAATCCTCAAAGATATAAGGAAACTTATTTTTCTACCTATGAAGGGCTCTATTTCACTGGTGACGGGGCCAAAAGAGATGAAGAAGGTTTTTATAGAATTACCGGAAGAGTGGATGACGTGATCAATGTATCAGGACATCGTATTGGAACTGCTGAAGTTGAAGATGCTATCGATCAACATCCAAAAGTAGTTGAGGCCGCGGTGGTTGGTTTTCCTCACGATATCAAAGGACAAGGGATCTTTGCCTATGTAATACTTTCTGAACCTATGGAATCAAATCAGTTGAAAAAAGAAGTTAATAGTATTGTCACAGAAATGATTGGCGCAATAGCTAGACCTGATGAAATTAAAGTCGTCTCAGCACTACCTAAAACTAGATCTGGAAAGATCATGAGAAGAATTCTAAGAAAAGTCGCAGCAGGGGACACTAAAGATTTAGGTGATATTTCTACACTTCTAAATCCAGAAGTTGTTGAGGAGCTTCTTTCTTGAGACAAGATTTGTTTTCAGATTCTTATTGGGAACATAACTATTCAAATCCATCTGAGATGGATGGAATTGCCAATGCAAAAGAGCACGCTCGATATGCAAAAAACTTTTTTGATATTGAGATGATCCATATCAACTCTATGATGGATCTTGGAGCAGGACTTGGTTTTTTATTAGCATCTTTTGTGAAAGAATTTGTTCCCTATGAAGTGAAGGCCATTGAGCCATCAAACTACGCTTTCAAGGAGCTCAAACAAAAACAACTAAAAATTGTAGATGGTATGAAAGTATCATTATCTCAGAGTGATTTATATACTTGGTGCAAGAGTAAGGACGAGAAAAAAGTTTTTGATTTAGGAATTTGTACCTCTGTCTTACAATATATTGAAACTGATAAAATAGAAAAAATTGTTCCTGTTCTTGCAAAGCGTTTTAAATATCTTTATCTTTCAGTCCCAACTGATAAGGAGCTAGATAGACAAAAAGATGAATGTGAATTTCATGACCACTATGCAATTAGAAGATCAAAAACAAAATACTACAAACTTTTGAGTACTCATTTTACATTCGTATCTGCAAGGATTTTGGAGAGTAAAGAATTTTTCAATGAATTAGATACTGACCTAACTGACTTGTTATTTAGATTTTAAAACTAAAGTCGACGCATTCTCTTTTTTATATCCAACGGAAGGCCACTTTTTCCAGTCCAACCCCCTCATTCTGGACAACATTTTAATAGCTAAGTGCTACAATCAATTAGTCTGGAGGAATTATGCCAAAACAGAAATATTCATCAGAGTTAAAGGAACAAGTACTCGCCGAATACGAGGAAATTGTCCGGAGTATATAGGGGGTCAGAAAGCTATTACTTCCTAGAGCACGAAAAGGCCTCTAAAGAGTGACATTTTACATTAATAATTGAAAACTATAACTATCAGATATAAAAAGGAAAATAGAATTAATGAAAATGTAAAAATAGACGAAAAACTATCATAGGGAATAATGTCCTTGAGAGCACTGCGCATGACATTTTACCCTCTAACCCAAAGTGACATAATTGCTCATCATTCACAGTGCTTAGTGGATAGTGTGTAGATACTACTCAAAGATGTCACGCATTATTTAGTAAGCGAAAAAGACCGACCACCTGCAATGTTGGTATTATTTGATTAAACAAAAAAACAATCAAATACCAACAAGGAGGTCGGTCTTATGAATTTTAAAACAAAACAACAGATTAGGATAGATATTATCTCTCAGTATCTTAACGGTGAACTTCGATCTGAAGATGCTTGCTGTGCTTTAGAAATTGGTGAAAGACAGTTTAGGAGGCTTGTGAAAGGGTTTAGAGAACAAGGTGTTGCTTCTCTAATACATGGTAATAAAGGTCGAATACCTCACAATAAAACATCAATGAAAGTATCCAATAAAATTATTCAACTTTATCTTGGAAGATATAACGGCCTTAATCTCGTTCACTTTATTGAAAAACTACGCGAAAATAATTCTCATGAATTTGACAGCATCCCTACTTACACCACTATTAGAAACCTTTTACTACAAGAGGGCCTGATTATTCCCTACCAGAAAAAAGCAAAAAGAAAATCTCACCCTAGAAGAAAGCGTTATGAGAAAGAAGGGTTAATGGTTCAAATTGATGGAAGCCCTCATCGCTGGATTCATGACTGTTCACCTTTTTGTCTGACTGCTGCCATTGATGATGCCACTGGAAAGATTTTAGCTGCGAAATTTACTCCTACAGAGACAACTTTTGCAGCGATGGATGTGGTGGAACAAATAATTAATAAATATGGTGTCTTCCAAATGCTTTATTCTGATAAGGCCGGAATTTATGGTGGCGGGAAAAGACAGGGTTTTACAAATATGAATAGGGCCATGAACGAGCTTGGAATTATCTCTATTCAGGCCAACAGTCCTCAAGCGAAAGGACGGATTGAGAGGCTATTTAAAACCCTTCAGGACAGGCTTTGTTCAGAAATTAGGCTTAGAGGGATAAAGAATATTGAAGCTGCAAATAGGTACTTAGAAGAGTTTATCACTGCCTACAACCTGAAGTTCTCAGTATCTGCAAAAGATCAAAGACCAGCTTATAGAAAACTTGAAGAACTAATAGATCTCAATGAAGTTTTGACGATTAGAGATCATAGAAAAATAGGTGAAGGGGAAATATTAAGTTTTGAAGGCCATAAATACCTTGTCTCAAGGGAAAATGGCCATTCACTTATTGGAAAAACAGTGGAGATTAGGCGATACAGAGATGGAAAGTTGGAAATGTTTTTATTAAATGGAGTGAAACTGGCCTATGAATGTTTTGAGGATTTAAAAAGGGTCGCATGATGAAAAAATAATAGGGTCAAATTACCTTAAAAAGTAGTTTGTAAGGGGAAGTAAATATGAGGAAACTAAAAAAAGATTTAAAAAGGTTACAATTTATGGAAATCTGTCCGTAAAACTAATTACATTAAGCAGGTGTTGGTCAAAATCGCTTAACATCAAATAGGACATTTTTCTCAGGTAGTTACAAGTACTTAGTGGATAGTGCCAGAAAAAATACACAACTGGTTTTTCCTAAGATATCCAAGCGCGTCAATAAAATTAAATAGTTAGAGTAATTATGTGTCAACATTCTCGAGTTATTTTAGTTCGAGTATAATATTTCCATGGCTGCACGTAGGTTAAACTTCTCTATTATTATTTTTCTTTTGTTCACTGTTTCTTGTGGTAAGGGAAGGATCAACATTCGATTAAATGTTAAATCAAAAACAGACATTGGAACATCTATCACTTCCTCAAATCTTGTTGGCTCCTGGAATGGTTTTGGTGGACCAGCACTGGATGTAGTTGTTCGAAACAGTTACGCCTATATAGCAAAAAGTTATAAAGGTCTTGAAATCTATGATGTTTCAGATTTCTCAAACATCTCTCTTGTTGGAAGGTATGACACAGCTGGGAATGCCTGGGGAGTCAGCTTATCAAGTGACGGTAATTATGCCTATGTGGCAGATAATTCCAATGGACTAGTGGTTGTAGATATTTCAACTCCAAGCGCTCCAAGTCTTGCTGGCTCTTATGATACTGCAGGGAATGCCTTTGGAGTCAGCTTATCAAGTGACGGTAATTATGCCTATGTGGCAGATAGCTCCAATGGATTAGTGGTTGTAGATATTTCAACTCCAAGCGCTCCAAGTCTTGTTGGCTCTTATGATACTGCTGGGTTTGCCTGGGGAGTCAGCTTATCAAGTGACGGTAATTATGCCTATGTGGCAGATAGCTCCAATGGATTAGTGGTTGTAGATATTTCAACTCCAAGCGCTCCAAGTCTTGCGGGCTCCTATGACACAGCTGGGAATGCCTGGGGAGTCAGCTTATCAAGTGACGGTAATTATGCCTATGTGGCAGATTACTCAAATGGATTAGTGGTTGTCGATATTTCAACTCCAAGCGCTCCAAGTCTTGTTGGCTCTTATGATACTGCTGGGTTTTCCTATGGAGTCAGCTTATCAAGTGACGGCAATTATGCCTATGTGGCAGATAGCTCCAATGGATTAGTGGTTGTCGATATTTCAACTCCAAGCGCTCCAAGTCTTGCGGGCTCCTATGACACCGCTGGATCTGCCTTAGGAGTGAGCTTATCAAGTGACGGTAATTATGCCTATGTGGCAGATAATTCCAATGGACTAGTGGTTGTCGATATTTCAACTCCAAGCGCTCCAAGTCTTGCGGGCTCCTATGACACCGCTGGATCTGCCTTAGGAGTGAGCTTATCAAGTGACGGTAATTATGCCTATGTGGCAGATAATTCCAATGGACTAGTGGTTGTCGATATTTCAACTCCAAGCGCTCCAAGTCTTGCTGGCTCTTATGACACTGCTGGGTTTGCCAGAGGAGTCAGCTTATCAAGTGACGGTAATTATGCCTATGTGGCAGATTACTCAAATGGATTAGTGGTTGTCGATATTTCAACTCCAAGCGCTCCAAGTCTTGTTGGCTCTTATGATACTGCTGGGTTTTCCTATGGAGTCAGCTTATCAAGTGACGGTAATTATGCCTATGTGGCAGATGGCTCCAATGGACTAGTGGTTGTCGATATTTCAACTCCAAGCGCTCCAAGTCTTGCGGGCTCCTATGACACCGCTGGATCTGCCTTAGGAGTGAGCTTATCAAGTGACGGTAATTATGCCTATGTGGCAGATAATTCCAATGGACTAGTGGTTGTCGATATTTCAACTCCAAGCGCTCCAAGTCTTGCTGGCTCTTATGATACTGCTGGGTTTGCCTGGGGAGTCAGCTTATCAAGTGACGGTAATTATGCCTATGTGGCAGATGGCTTCAATGGACTAGTGGTTGTCGATATTTCAACTCCAAGCGCTCCAAGTCTTGCGGGCTCCTATGACACCGCTGGTAATGCCTATGGGGTGAGCTTATCAAGTGACGGCAATTATGCCTATGTGGCAGATGGCTTCAATGGACTAGTGGTTGTCGATATTTCAATTCCAAGCGCTCCAAGTCTTACTGGCTCTTATAACACTGATGGTAATGCCTATGAAGTCAGCTTATCAAGTGACGGTAATTATGCCTATGTGGCAGATGATTACAATGGACTAGTGGTCGTAGATATTTCAACTCCAAGCGCTCCAAGTCTTTATATTCCGTCTTACTGACCCCCCTATATACTCCGGACAATTTCCCCGTAAGGATTTTGTGTTAAAATGACTAGGATGTGGATTCTGTACCGTTAGCATTAAGAAAAGACTTAATGTCTTCTTTTAATCAAAATAAAGTTTTTGGATCCTATCTATCCAATTATTTTTTTCACTTCTCTCTAAAAAAGATGCCTTAAATGAATTTATCGCCAGTTGTTTCAAATCTTCTTTTGATAGATCTAGAGCTCTTGCACATTGTTTAAAATTTTCTCCCAAATATCCACCAAAATAAGAGGGGTCATCAGAATTTATCATCGCGACTAGGCCTCTATTTAAAAGTTTTTTTAGATTATGATCTTCAAGCTTGTCAAAAACACATAGTTTTACATTTGATAAAGGACAAACTGTGAGAGGAATTTGTTTTTCAACAAGTTGTTCAACTAAACGCTCATCTTCTAAACTCCGCACTCCATGGTCAATTCTCTTCACTTCTAGAAGATTTATTGCTTCCCAAATATATTCCGTAGGTCCCTCCTCTCCAGCATGAGCAACAGTCAGAAAACCTTCTTGGATTGCTCTTTTGAAAACTCTTTCAAATTTACTCGGAGGATGACCTACCTCTGAAGAATCAAGACCTACTGCTTTAATTTTGTCCTTATGTTTAAGGGCCATATCCAAAGTCTTTTGGGCCGAATCTTCATCTAAATGTCTTAAAAAACACATAATAATTCTCGATGAAATCCCAAAATCAACTCGTGCTTTTTCCAATGCATTAAAAATTCCATTGATTACAGTATCAAATTCAATTCCTCTATCAGTATGTGTTTGTGGATCAAAAAAGATTTCAGTATGCACCACATTGTCTTCTTTACACTTTAAAATATAGGCCCATGTCAAATCGAAAAAATCTTGTTCTTTGATGAGAACATTCGCCCCTTGATAATATATATCTAAAAAAGATTGAAGATTATGGAAGTTGTAAGCAGCTTTTACTTCTTCAACTGAATTAAAAGGAATATTGATATTATTTCTTTTTGATAATTCAAACATAAGCTCAGGTTCCAAAGAACCTTCAATGTGTAAATGAAGTTCTGCTTTAGGTAGTTTTTCAATAAATTCATTTAGACTTTCCATTCCTGCACCTCGTTTCATTTTATTTAAACTATTATTGCCGATTCTGTTTTGATAGTAAATCTCTGACTTGCAAGAGTTGAGCTATAATTGAAATAGATATTTCTTCAGGAGAATTATCTCCAATTGGTAGACCTAATGGAATATGTAATCGATTTATAAATTCATCACTTACTCCTAAACTTTTCAATTCTTTTGAAATTGTATTTTTCTTAGAAAGTGATCCAATCGCACCAACATATGGAGCATTTGGAAATTGAAGATATATTTCACGGAGAAACGAAACATCGCTGCTATGTCCTTTGGTCATACAAAGGAAATACGTTCTCTGATTAAAATTGGAAATTATTTCTTTGACATTAGCGCTATGAATAATTTGAACATTGTCTAATTTTCTTAACCATTCTAAGCGATCATCAATAACTGTAATTTGACAATTGAGTTTTGATAAGAATTTTGTAAGTGCTTGGGATACATGTCCTGCTCCGAAAATAGCAACTGGCCAGGATCTTCCTGGAAAAGATTCAAATAATAGCTGAACGACTCCACCACAAGTCATTCCAATATCTTTTTGTAAATTCCATTTGACTAAATAGGGAGATTTCAAAGTTTCTTTTGATAACATCATTTGTGCAAACTCAATCGCACGTGCTTCAACCTTTCCACCTCCAATTGTGCCCAAATCTAGTCCATCATTGGTTACAATACACTTTGCTCCCGGGTCTTGTGGGGCAGAACCATCAACACTTATAAGGGTCACCATGACAAAAGATTGGTTTTTATTCAATAAATCAATTGCTCTTTGAAACATTTTTTTTATCCCACTTCAAAAATTCATCAGGATGAATTGCTCTTAAAATTCTCTCGTTTGTTGCTGGTATATCAAGCAAAGGATATTTATTCTTGTAATGATCTAAATAGGTTAATGCATTTTGCGCTGCAGTCCACACACTGATAGCAAGAAGCAAAGGTGGCTCTCCAACTGCCTTGGTTCCTCTCACATTCATATAATTTTCATCATTTTCTAATAACTCAATTGTGTAGTGCCTGGGTATATCTTGAATATTAGGAATTTTATATGTACTTGGTGCGTGAGTGAGGAGAAAACCCTGATCATTGTAAACCAGGTTTTCACTTGTCACCCAACCCATTCCCTGTATAAATGCTCCTGAAATTTGTCCCTTGTCCAAGGATTCATTAATAGGTCTGCCTAAGTCCATTAAAATTTGGGAACTACTTACTTTTAATTCTCCACTGTCTTTATCAATAATCACCTCACTTAAGGCCACTCCTTGAGTGAAATATAAGAATGCATTTCCCTGTCCTGTTAATTTATTAAACTCTATACCTGGTATTTTATAATGAGCATAATCGCTTAGACTTATTCTATTCAAATAGGCCTCAAGTATAAGATCTGAAAAATGAATAGATTTTTTTTGATACAAAACTCTATTTTCTCTGAAATCTACATTGAAATACTGAGCGACACCACTTTTCCAGTCTGCCCCTGCATTGGGATCATTCAAATGATCTATCTCTGAAACTTCAACTTCAGGTTGGCTTCCCAAACCAGATGTGTTTTTTGCCCATTTCTCTTCAGGGATTTCAAAAACTTTAAGAGCAAGTTGAGATAATCTGTATTTTATTTTTCTTACGGCCAAAAGTGCTGCTGCTCCATTTAAATCAGTACCTGAAGAAGCAGCTGTGGGTGAAGTGTTGGCATTTTTATCAGTTCTAGTGGGCATTAATCGTATTTGAGATGTTGAAATCCCTAACTCACTAGCAATTAACTGGCCAATTCTCGTATTCACTCCCTGGCCCATTTCTGTCGCTCCTGTTGCAACTTGAACCGTTCCATCCTGATGTATAATGATTGAAGCATTCGCTTGATTTAAAAATCTTGTCGTAAAGGAAATTCCAAACTTAACGGCCGTTAAAGAAAGTCCTTTGAGGTATCTGCCATTAGAAAGATTGAATTGTTCTATTTGTTTTCTCTTTAAATCGTATTCAAAGGATTCTTGGGCCTTTTTAAATAGTTCTTCTAATTTATTATTTTTAACTTCTTGTCCATAATGAGTGATATTTTTAACAGGAGTATAAAGATTTAATTTCCGAACTTCTAATGGGTCAATTTTAAGATAGTGAGAAATTTCTTCAATAATTCTTTCAATTGTAGACACACCTTTAGGGCCACCAAATCCTCTAAAGGCAGTATTAGAATGATGATTTGTTTTACAAACTTGTCCAGCAACTAACATATTTTGTATAAAGTATGCATTATCACAATGAAGCATTGCTCTTTCCATGATGGCCGTACTTAAGTCGGCATAAGCTCCAGCATCTGAAAAGAGATCAACCTTTAGCGCATTAATAGTTCCTTTCTGGTTAAATCCAACTTTATAATTAATTTTAAAAGGATTTCGCTTTCCAGTTATAATCATATCATCATCTTTTGTTAAACATAGACGAACTGGAACATTTAATTTTTTCGCGCACAATGCGGACATCGCTGCAAATGGGGCCGACTGTGACTCCTTACCTCCAAAACCCCCTCCCATTCTTTTTACTATACATACAACATCTTTTTGATCGATTCCGAGGGCGTGAGCGACTGTATGTTGAGTCTCAGTTGGGTGTTGAGAAGAAGTATGAATTTCAAGTTGGCCATCTTCTAGTGGATAAACAATGCTTGATTGATTTTCGAGATAAAAATGTTCTGCACCTTGAATTTCAAGAGTTCCCTCGATCTTATGTTCTGCACTTTGGTATGAATCGTTAAAGTTTCCTCTTTGAATGATCCTCTTTTCTCCAATAAACGAGTTAGCTTCAATTGCTTCTTCGATTGAGAGAATACTTGGAATGTCTTCATAAGTGATTTGAATTAATTTTTTTGAGTACTGTACATCACTCAAATTTTTACCAACAATAATTGCAATGGGTTCTCCGGCATACTGACAAATGTCAGTGGCCAAGATGGGTTGATCTTGAAAGATAGCTCCCCAAAAATTGTAATGAAAATCTTTACCCGTAAAAACGGCAATGATATTTTTATTTTTTAATGCTTTAGAAAAATCAATATTTAAAATTTTGGCATGGGCCCGATGTGAGTAGAGTACGTCTGCATAAAGTTCATTTTTGAGCATGGACCTATCATCTATGTATTCAGATTTACCTCTAACATGGCCTTGAGCACTGTCGTGGGGAATACTCATCTCAATTCTCCTAAAGTGCGCTTTAATTTATTTTTAAATAAAACTCTTCGATAACTACTTGAACCTCTTATATCAGATATCGGTTCAAATTCTTTTAAAGCAATTTCACATAAATCTTCCAAATTAATTTTTGAAATATCTGTTCCTATTAAAAAATTCTCTGTCCTTTTTAATCTTAACGGAATAGGGGCAACTCCACCTGCAGCAATCAGAGCATCTTCAACCTGTTCACCTGATAATTTGATATTAAAGGCCAAATTAATTGTAGATATATCTAAATCTTTTCTAACACTGCTTTTAACAAATTTTAATATTCTATTTTGAGGCAAATTAAATTGAATATTTTTAATAATCTCCCCTTGTCCAAGACTGGTTTTTTTATAATTTATGAAAAAATCAGATAATTTTTCTCTACGTTGTTGGCCATTTGAAATTATTTCAAGCTCAGCATCTAAACTCAACAGAACTGGAGCGTTATCACCAATAGGTGAGGCATTTGCAATATTTCCGACAACGGTCGCAGAATTTTTAATCTGAGGTGATGCAAAAATATTCAAATAACGTGCATATTCTTGGCAATGAACTTCTAAAAAGTTTCTAAAACTATTTATACTTACTTTAGATCCTATTTTAACCAAACCGTGATCATTGATGAGATCATAGGATTCTTTAATAAGATGTAAACTTAAGAATTTTTTTAACTTTAGATTTCTTTTATTTTGCATAACCCCGAGGTCAGTTGCGTTGGCCATGATTATTGCATCAGGATTTAAGGCCAAAAAATCTAGAGCTTTTTCATAACTTGTGGGGATAAAGCAAATTAAATTTTCTGATTCAATTAATAAATCTTTTGAGCAGATAGTAAGGAGCTCATTTTCAATTGATAGAGTATGATATCTTTCTTTAAGACTCGTCTCTCTTTTTATTTCCATCGACTGGCCAGCTTTGACTAGAGAATCAAGACCTGTACATCGACATAAATTTCCTGTTAAATAATTTTTGCATTCCTTTACAGATACAATATTTTCTTTTTTACTGATTTTTTTCTCACATAAACCTGCTAGAGACATTGCAAATCCAGGAGTACAAAAACCACACTGTGTTGCATGATTCTTAAGAATAGACTCTTGCGCAGGATGTAGAGTATCATTATTTTCAAGAGATTCTATTGTTAAAATATGCATTCCATGGACAGTTGGAAGAGGTGTAATACAGGAGTTAATTGCGAAAAAGGCATTATCCTTGAGGGGATTTAAGCAAAGGATTGTACAAGCGCCGCAGTCGCCTTCTGCACAAACTACTTTTGTACCTGTTAAACAAAGTTCTTTTCTAATATAGTCTGAAAGCATCAAATCAGAGTAAAAATGATCAACTTCACATAACTTGCCATTTAAATAAAATTGGATCACATGAATTCCTATCTGTTAAATTAATCACTCATTGTCTTTAAATAACTAGATAAAGACAAGTTTTAATCTTACAAAATTATAGAGTTAGCGTTATGCGTAACTAAATGCTCTACTCACATTTTAGCTTTTTTCGCATTTCCCATAAGAGATGTCCAATATAGGCCCTTCGGTTTTCTTTTGTACAAATCATCAGAAGTTTGGTGATTTTTAAATTATCTGGATCAGAATAAAGAATTTTTAACATCTCCTCAATATAGTTTGTATCGAGCGTAATATAGTTATCGGTACCAACTCCAAGTCTAACTCCTTTTTTTTCCCACCATGAAAATGGATGATCTTTGTAATCAGGGAAAGAGCCTGTGAGTTTCATATTTGAAGTGGGAAGGGCAACTAAGGAAACATTTTTCTGAATGACTCTATTGAGAACATCATGCTGGTAATGTTCTACTTCTGTTGCAGTATGAAATTTTGTTTTCAAAAAAATTTCTTTTTCTTTTTCTGTGAGTACTTGTCCTTTAAGTAGTTTTTCTTTAACTTTTGGATCATTCCATTGCATATCTAATAATTCTAAATACTCACTAGTGTTTTTTAAAATGGGGATCTTCACTGCATTAAGATCAATAATTCTTTGATAAAGTCTATGAAAGTAATAATTTGGATTTATTCCTAAACTCAATCCATGTTCTAACGTATCGATATGCCAAATGTTCATAGAGTTATCAACAGATTGAATTCCTTTTTTTAATGTTTTCCATGTTTCTCCATGATGCGATCTTATTCTCATCCCATTTAATTGCAATTTTCTGAGCCCTTGTTTCATTTCTTCAAAATGTCTTTTTCGGTATAACTCTTTTTCATTTCCTACTGTGTCTACTTCAACTAGTTTGTCCTTTAGTTCCGGAAATTTTTTGATAATATTTAAGAGTTGATCGACCTGATGGTTAAAATGATCTTTTTTACTTTCAAAATGTTCACCATCAAAAAAATCGGCCTCTTTTCTAAAACAAGGTGAAAGAACATAATCAAAATCTGGATGTTCTTTTTGAAAGTCTTTAAAACCATCATTTAAACCCAAAACAACATCAGTTTCTGTAATTTGTTCAATACCAGGTATTTTTTCGTTTTCAATGTTTGTGGCCCGAGAGAGGGTGAATTTTAGTCTTATATTTCCTACGTTATAATTATTGTAGAGCTCGCTGGCCATATGATAAGCGGCCTTTTTATGCATTAACCTATTTGTGAGAACAAGTTTTGGGAGATACAATATTTTTAAATAGGTCATAAATTGCTCACCCTCTTGCAATCTTATGAGGTGATCCACATCACTGACATTTTTTATGCCTTTGTATAATTTACCATAGGCCTGTGATATTTTTTGTTCGTAAATTTTGGCATCTTTGCTTGAGAGTAGCTTTTCTAGATAAGGATAGAGAAAATCAGCAGTGAGAGAACCAGTGAGATGTATATGATCTTCATGATATTTTAAAGGAAAAGTTTTAAAGAATTGAAATAAAGCTTGAGACACACTGTGTCTCAAAAGAGTTGAGATATCAACCTCATCCTGCTGAAAACCATTGAGTAGCCTTCTAAATTCTTGCGTACTTTTGTCAAGTTGTGGATTGACCTTTATTTCTTGAGAATAACTTAGTAGTTCCAAAGTGTCATTGAGAGAGACTCCATTTGTATCGCTAATGATTTCTACTAATTGTTTGTAGAGTGAATTCGTCAGTATTTCTTCATTCATTTCTTGTCCTAAGTATATAAATTCTTATTGATCTGAATACCATTTTAACAGACAATAAGATTAATAAAAGTGAACCAAAATTATTGTCTAAAGGAAATAGCATGAAATCCATTCTCGTTGTTGATGATAGTAAAACCATTCAAAAACAAATTACATATTTCTGCAATGAAACATTTCCAGATATTAAGGTTATTACAGCAAGTTCAGGGGAAGAGGCCACTGAAATTGTCATGTCTTCCACTGAAAATTTCCTTGGTGCAATACTTGATTATAATATGAAGGGAATGAATGGAGTTGAGCTTTCTGAAAAAATATCTGAAAAAATACCATACTCTCAAATGGTTCTATGTACAGCAAATGTCCAAGAAATGGTTCGGGCCAAGGCCGAATCTGCAGGACTTACATTTATAGAGAAACCTCTAACTATTGAAAAATTTGAAGAAATCATGGAAACATTTACTGGAGAGTAAGTTTGCAATTAACTGATGAACAAAAAGATATTCTGGCAGAATCTTTCAATCAAGGTATTGGAAAGGCCGCAAATTCGTTTGCGATATTACTTGGAAATAAATATGAAGTTCACTTGGACGTGCCAGATGTTCTTATTTTAAGCATAAATGAAATGTTTAAAATTATAGAACAGAAAGCAAAAAAAGTTACTACGGTTGAACTTGACTACACAGGCCCATTTGAAGGGCATAGTTTAATGGTTTATTCTTTTGAAGATTCTCAAAAACTAGCTCAACTTTTAACTGGAGAAGAAATAGTTCCTGATACGTTATCAGAAGATGATATTGATGCTTTGAAGGAAGTTGCAAATATTGTTTTAAACGCCGGAATTGGAACGATCGGAAACATTTTCTCGGCCCAAGTTGAAACAGGGCTACCGAATTTGAAATACGGAAAAATTGAAGATTGTTTAAGTGAATATCTAGACAAAGAAGAAACGAATATTCTTTATATTAAGTCTAAATTTAATATTGGAGATAACCCTCTGGATATAGTCATTTCATTATTACTTGAGAGTTCCAGAATTGAAGAGCTCCTGTCTTTTGTAAACGAGTATCACAAAAAATTATTTGGTGAAAAATGAATATTTTAATTGTCGATGACTCAAAATTTGCCCTTAAGCGACTTGCAGAAATGATTCTTGCATATAATAGCGAATATAAAATCAGCATGGCCCTCGATGGTATTAAGGGGCTTGAAATTTTAAAAAAACAAAAATTTGATCTCGTAATCTCTGACTATAATATGCCAGAAATGAATGGAATAGATTTTATTAAAGAGGCCATTCATGAATATGATGTTCCAAAAACAGCAATTATCTCAGCAAGTTCAGCATATATGACTGGAAAACAAAGAGTTCCAGATGGAGTGTTCTACATTCAAAAACCAATCTCTCAAGAACAAATTACGAATTTTTTTGATAAGAACTTTTAAGAATTTCATAAGCATCTTTTAATTTCTGGAAATTTTTTTGGGATACTTTTGAGGTTTCTTCGTTTTTTAAATTTATATCTAAACTATCTGGATGATATTTTTTAGCAAGTTTGAGATATATTTTTTTTAGCTCTTTTTTGTCAGGTATATCATTCTTAATCTTAAATATTTCTTTAGCAGTCGTTATGTCATTTTTATTATTTAGCTCAGGAAGTTCGATGAGGACTTCTTCAAAACGACATAATTTTTCGAGTTCAGAAAATAATTCTTTAGGAGTATAAAGGGAGGATTTATCAATAAATGAGAATATTATAATCTTTTCCTTTTTTTCTTTGAATTTGACGATACATTTCTTTAGTGTTGCAGGAAGAGTTGAAAGTTTTTTAGCAATTTGCTCAATGAAATATTCAGATAAATCACTATCATAAAATGATTCTAAAATACAGTTTGCACAAATTAGTTTTCTAAAATGATCAGTTGAAGGAAGTTGTCTCAAATTTTTTAGTTGTAAAATATCATTTCCAGTAATGACTAATCTGAAAAGACTTGTAATATTTGGAATATCTACTTCCAAAAAATATTTATTTTTTAACTGTTTCAAGATCGCTGTATAAAATTCACCCCCCCCCCATGCCAAATCATCAATTGCTTTTAGAAACTCAGCAATATCTTGAAACTCTTGCTTGTCTTCTAATGGAGAAATCGATTTTAATCTACTATTGTAAATTTCTTGAATCTCATACATATATTTCTTAGTTTCTTTTTGTTTTGTGTTTTTAAACTCTGGCATATTTGTATTTTGTGACTGCATCAGCTTTTTTTGGTTTTCAATCATTACATCTAAATTAATTTTGTGATCCTTTTTCTTGTTGATTTTTTTCTCATAGATTTGTTGTATTATCGTGGCGATTACTTTTGAAAAAATAAAAGTAAAAAAAACAATAGGGAGTGTATAACTAAGAAACTCAATGATTCTATCCATAAATACAATTATATATTATAATCAATAATATGAAGTTTTTTCTTAAAGAATTGCCCTTAAATTTAAAAGTAGATTGGAAGATTTCACGAGGATCTTCAAGACAAAAATTGAATTATATACTCTTTCATGAGCAAGAAGGATTCTTAGGCATGGGGGAAATAGCGCCAAATTCCTACTATGGGGATAGTCCTCAAAAAGTTCAAAAGGATTTTGAAAAATTAAATTTGATTTCTTCAAATTGTAAAAATATTGATGATCTATTTTCTCAACTAAATGACAACACATTCACAAATTCATTTATGTCGGCATTAGTTCAAAGTTTTATATCAAAATCAGACTTAGAAAATGCAAATAATGTTAAGTGTCAAACATCTCAGTCAATACCTATACTTGACTTTAGCGAATTTGAGAAATTTTTTAAACAATTTAATCTCAAGGATTTTACTTACATCAAGGTTAAAATTGATAAGAATAATTCTGCTGAGTTTGTAAATCTTGTTGAAACATTTTTAGCAACACATCAAAAATTGCGTATTGATGCTAATGAATCATTCTTGAATTTAAACGAATTTTTAGAATTCACCCAAAAGATAAATTTAAGTAAAGTTCAGTTCTTTGAACAACCATTTAGCGCTAAGAACAAGCAAACATATATAGACCTTTTTACTAGAGTAAAATCCAATCAACTACCTATGAAAATTATCTTAGATGAAAATATCACTCATCAGGCCATAACCGAGGATTACCAAAATATGGCCCATGGTGTGAATTTTAAATTTAGCAAGTCGGGTGGAATTAAAAATTTAACCCATCAAATACAGCAGGCCAAAAAATTAGGATTGGAGGTAATGATCGGATGCATGATTGAAACATCTTTAGGTATTTCACAGGCCTTATTATTAAATGAATCTGTTGATTATTTCGACCTTGATGGTTTTTTCTTTATTGAAAATGAACCTTTTAAACTCCTATCTACTCAACAAGACAAGATTTATCTTTCACAGCCTTTTAGTCAAACCCAACTAAGTGTATACTAATTGAGTATCCAAGGAGTGGATGATATGAATGTAAAAAGGATTTTTACAGGGTTTATAATATTAATTTGTCTAAATTTGTCAGTCTCTGCGAACAGTGTTACTGATTCAATAGATGGACTTGGACTTGTCTATCAAAAAAGAAAATTCGATTTTTGGATAAATTATTTTACAGAAAGATCCCAAGAGAGATTTCAGCGTCAAATGAATAATGGTGCCAAGTACTATCACCTTGTGAAAAGTATATTTAAATCTCATGGGCTACCTGAAGATTTGTTTTATGTAGGTTTAATAGAATCAGGATATCACTCTAAAATAAAAAGCTCTGCAGGTGCTGAAGGACATTGGCAGTTTATGAAGTCTACCGCCAAAGAAACAGGTCTAAGAGTTGATGGTTTAGTAGATGAGAGACATAATATTGTTAAATCAACTCACGCTGCCGCAAAATATTTTAAGGATCTTTTTAATATTTTTGGAGATTGGGAACTTGCCCTTTGTTCCTACAATGCCGGCCCGTATAAAATAATTCGTGCAATTCAAAAAGGAAATACACGAGACTATAGAGAGCTTGTACATAAAAAACTTATTCCGAAGGAGACTATGTTTTATGTTCCAAAAATCGCGGCCGCTCGTGAAATTTTTGAAAACCCCAAAGAGTTCGGGCTACGAGAATTAAATTTTTCTGATTCATTTGATAAATTAAAAAAAGTAAAAATTTATAGATCTTTTGATTTAAATAACTTGGCCAGAAATGCCAATATCGATACTGAAACAATTCTTAAATATAATCCAGATATTAAGGCCAGATGGGTAAAAGTAAGTCGAAAAAACCCTTTTTCCCTTTATCTTCCTCAGGAGTATGAAAATGCTATGAAAAAAATTGGTCGTATAATGGATAGTAAAACTACTTTTGAAAATTTTACTCAACAAACAGATATGAACTGGAGGGGAATAAAGTTTCATAAAGTAATCGAAGGTGAAAACTTAGGCCTACTAGCAAAAAAATACAATGTTTCAGTTACTAGTATTCTAGACTTAAATAGACTCAGAAGGCCCAAAATCTATCCTGGTCAACTCATTAGAATAGAAAGATCATCTATTCAGATACCTTATACTGTCAAAAGAGGTGATGATCTTAATAAGATTGCTGCGAAGTTTAAAACTCAGATAAGAAAAATACAGACAATGAATAAATTAAAAACAACGAATATATATGTTGGTCAAAAGATTTATGTGCCAAATAATATTTAAACAGATATATTCTTCTTTCCATTAGTACATGTCACGGGCAGAAAAATGAGAATAGGATTTGATGCGAAACGCGCTTTCCATAACAATACTGGACTTGGTAATTATTCAAGAAACTTGTTTGTGGGGCTTCAAAAATATTTTCCACAGCATGAGTATCTCTATTTTTCACCCCCCTTGAAAAATAATGAACTTCTTTTTTGGGGTGAACAAAATATTAAGATGAAAAATGTTATAACTCCAGCAGGTATAATGGGAAAAAATTTTTCTTCACTATGGCGCTCTGTCTTTATTTCCAGAGAATTGGAAAAATATCATCTCGATATATACCATGGCCTAAGTCATGAACTACCTTTTGGAATTCATCATTGTAAATTAAAAAAGATTGTCACTATGCATGATCTTATTTTCATGCGATTTCCTCATTTTTTTAAGACCATTGATCGAACAACCTATCTTAAAAAAATAAAATATGCTTGCAAATGTGCAGATGTTATTGTGGCAATCTGTGAGCAAACGAAAAGGGATCTCATCAATTTTCTCAATGTACCAGAAAAAAAAATTCAAGTTGTTTATCAAACGTGCTCGCCAATGTTTTATGAGAAATTGGAAAGATATATTATTCAAAATGTACTTAACAAGCACCATATCTATAAAAAATATTTTTTCTATGTGGGAAGTTTAAATGAAAGAAAAAATGTTTTAACTTTGATTGATGCCTTTCACAGAAGTGGTCTGTATGGACATTACCAACTTGTTATAGCTGGTGCGGGGAAAGAATACCAAACGAAGTGTCGAACTCGAGTAGATAAACTTCGCATGTTTGACGACGTTCTTTTTTTGGGAAATATCGAAAATAATGACCTTCCAGCACTTTATCAAGGTGCTTTAGCTTTTGTTTATCCTTCATTATTTGAAGGATTTGGAATTCCAATTATTGAAGCTCTTTTCAGTGGCACTCCTGTTATTACGAGTAAAGGTTCATGCTTTCCGGAAGCTGCTGGCCCAGACTCAATTTATATTGACACACACTCTCAAGAATCCATAGATGAGCTGGCCATGAGACTGATTGAAATTGAAAAGGACATAAGTCTAAGAGATAGAATGAGCTCTAAGGGATTAGAGTATGTTCAAAAATTTGAAATCAAAAATACAACTCAAAATATGATTGATCTTTATAAAAAGATTATTTAACGATTGTTTTCTAAGTCAGTGACAAGCTCTAAATTGGTAAGTTTATTTCTCTTTAATAAATCCAAAATTTTGACAAGTCTAAGATACTCAACTTTCTGATCAACTCGCAACTGTATGGCCTGTTTTTTATCTGTGAATGATCGAATTTCATTTTCAATTGTATCGAGGGTTAGTTTTTTACCGTTTAGTGCAACTTCATTTTGAGATAATTCAATAATGGTTGATTTTTGGGTTGATTTTCCTTCTCCTTGTTCCGTTTTGGGAAGATTGAGCAGTAGAGCAAGTTCATCTTTTTTAAAAACTGTAGAAGTCATGAAAAAGATAAGAAGTAGAAAAACTACATCGATTAAAGGTGTTATTTCAGGGGCGGCCGTTTGGCGAGAGCGTTTTTTCACTTGTCACCTCAAGACAGAATGTTGGACATCAGTTCTTTTTCAAGCTTAACTTCAAATCGATCTAGCATTCCAACAAGATAGCTGTGTCCAATAAAATTAGGAATCGCTACAATCATCCCTCCCACAGTTGTAATAAGGGCCATAGAAATTCCTTCAGCAAAATTTGAGGGATCTGAGAGTCCCGTTTGAGACATAACCTGAAAGGCCATAAGTACTCCAATGACAGTTCCAAGTAGTCCTAATAGTGGAGAGACCGCAGCAATAACTTTTAAGGTATTCAGACCTTTTTCAAGTTCAGAGATATAATAAGAGATTTCTTGTTTTGCCAACTCTATTGTTGAGTCTGAATTTGTTCCTTTTGTTGGCGTGGACTCCATATTTCCTTTAAGGCCCTTAGCTGTTTGGGCAAAGTTTTTATTTTCTCTATTAAAAGTAAGCACTTTAGCAAAAATAAGGGCCAGTCCAATAATATTCAATATCAGCAACAAGTACATGATAGGTCCTCCTTGGTTGATATAGTGAATTAATGGCATAAAACTCCTCCCTTAGATTTTAGAACTGCTATTAGTCTAAAGGATATTCTTAAACAAGGAAAGAGTACGATCAAAAAAAAGGCCTACATAACGCAGGCCACATAGGTGATGTATACCGAGTACTAATTAAGTGGAGAGTTAGGAATATATCCAGTTTGTCCACTCTCACATGAATCACATTTATCAACTATATAAAGGGACTGTTTTTCAAATTCTTTGATTACCACACCATTGCATATTCTTCTTTCTAATGTCCAAATATACTCTTGGTCAGCTTTAAGTCCTATAATTTCAAAATTAATTTTTTCTTTTGATTGATCTATTTTTTTAATTTCATCTAATTCTTCAGGTACAACTCTTCTTGATGAAATATAGTGATAGCATTTTTTTGCTTCTTTATCATCATCACTAACTGCTAGTTTTTCGATTCTAACATTTGGATCATTTTGATTAATTTCAGGATCTAACCAAAAACTGCATCTATTTTGGTCTTGTTCATAAAAATAATAAGACTCATTGAAAAATGGCATCTGATATTCTTGAAAAAAAGTAAGTAAAGAAGGTTGAAACAGTGGAGATAATTTTTTTCGTCCACCATTCCCAAGTCGACTAGTAGATATTTCATCATAGTCTTTGTTAATAGCATTCAGAGTAATTTTAGATAAAAAATTAACAGTGTCTTCTCCAAAAGAATAATCCATTTCATAATTAATATCTGAACGTTGTTTTACGTTCTTTACAGATTTTGAAGAGCGTTTAATGTTTGCTAAACATCCAAGTATATCACTATTGAAAGTAGACATATTTGTGGCAAATTGATTTAAACTGTCCATTCTTCCATTAATGTCATAAAAATTCGGATAAATTGTTGTTTGTGAAATTTTTTCTTTCATAAGATTATATTTTTTTTCATAATCGATATTTGCTTCATCATCTTTTTGGGTTTGATCTTTTAATCTGTCTAATGTTGTATTGCCTGGACGAATCTTGTTTCGATCAATCCATGAGTCTGACTCTTCATCTACAGGATTTGAAAGATAGCTATCTGGTGAGTCTGTTTTTAGATCAATGCATTCAGAAGGTGATTCATACTGTAAACAAGTTATATAGGCCGTATTATCAGCTTTTAACGAAAAGCTTAAAAGAATTAGAAAAAAATAAATAAGTTTCATGAGTTCCCCCGTTAATAAATATAGAATCTTTGTGCAAATAGTGTGCCCATAATTAGAACGACTTAAGCTATTGAATTAAATAAAAGAGGTATTTTGGATTTGTCTAAAACTTTGACAGTATATAAATCATCTAGCTGTTATCAATTAAAAAAGATCTCAAAAAAGTGGCAATTAACTCACAAATTACTGCCTTTTAAATACTAAAGAAAATTCGTCAACTACCGAAAAATAAAGAGGATTGTTATTAATATTACTAAGATATTGGTTTGAATTTTAGAATAAGAAATATGAATAATAAAAGATTGATCAAAATTCTTTTTCAAATTTTGCAAAAAATATTTTTGATTGTTCCTTTATTATTTTCAAGTTGTTTTTCAACAGGAGAACAAGAAGTTAAGAGTACACGCTCAGTGACGGAGACAAATGATACTGGACTTTCAGATTCAGAACTTCCCAGGATTGAGTTCTCAGACTCAAGTGTTGTGGAAGGAGGGAATGCAACAATTACCATAACTGCTTATGAGAATGTTCCTCCTGCAAATGTCACTATAAACTATACACTGGAAAATATCACTGCTACTGCCGGAACTGATTTTAATTCTTATAGTTCAAGTATTGTCCTTCCCGCAGGGAGTCTTTCGAAGAACTTTACCGTTTCTACTTTGAGTGATGGCCAAAAATGTTCAGAAGATAAAACATTTAGAGTTAAAATCACTTCAATTAATAATGGTAAAGTTGGTTCAAACTCAAACGCAATTGTTACTGTTACTGATGATCCTAATTCATTATTTCAACCTATTTTAAAAGTTGATTCAACTAATATAACGGAAGGCTCAAGTATAAATGCCTATATTGAAATTCCTTATGCTTGTTCTGGGTCAAGTCTATCGGTCGGGCTTAGAAGTTTTGAACTGGACAATGCAAGACTTAGAGATATTGACTTTACTTCAGGGACATTAACTATACCGGCCGGAAGCACTATTTCAAATCTCATTCCAATTACTGCAATAGCTGATTCTGTCCAAGAAAAAAATGAAAGATTTATTCTTTCTCTCATTAATGACGAGGTTGGAACTACAATTTTTACACAAGAAAATGGCATAAAAATTATGACAATTATTGATAATAATTCACCTGCAGAAAAAAGTATCATTCACACAGATGTCGTTTGGAATTCAAGTTGTGCATTGGACTCTCAGGGAAGTTTTAAATGTTTTGGAGCAGTCAGTGAGGATCTATTTGTTGATTCTTCAAATATTATTGGTGATGAACCAAGTGAAGTTCCAGCAAATCTAGATCCAATCCAATTACCTCCGGGTTATAACGTTATTGATGTTTCTTTAAGTTCAAATAGAACTTGTGCAGTATTTGATAACTGGAAAACAAAATGTTGGGGATTAAACTCAGGTGGTATTTTTGGCCTAGAGGTCGCACCTACGTCTGTTGATGACACATATATTATTGGAGATCAAGCAAATGAAATATCAAGCACTTCCTATGATGCACTTGTAGGTGCTGATTATGAACCCAAATCGATAAAATTAGGAAATAGTCATATTTGTGGCCTCTTTGTAAATAGTGTTCAATCTTGGCCAGGAACAATAATGTGTTGGGGTGATGGCCGATTTATTGGAAAAGGACTTAATACGGGTGATTTTTTAGGCACTCAGGCCGGTGAGATTTCAGGAAATGTTCCCATTAATATTCCAGTTGAATTCGTGAAATACGCAGTTGGACGCGACCATAATTGTGGGGTCGATATAGACAATGATCTCTATTGTTGGGGATCAAATTTATTTGGTCAAATGGGACACGAAATCAAAACAGAAGACGGATTTCAAAACTATTATATTGGAGATAACGGACAAACTGATAGTTTTATCACGACAGATATAAATATTGGAGCAAGAACTATTTTAGATATTGCCGCTTCTAGTTATTCTACTTGTGTCGTTCTCTCAGATAATAAAGTAAAATGTTGGGGGAGTAATGTAAGTGGTGAACTTGGACTTGAGTTAGATTCTTCAAATGGTTCTTCTAGCTATAAATTAGGTGATGATATTGGTGAAATGGGAACTTCTTTGGATGAATTAGATTTAGGGAGCTTTCTTGCAGTAAAAATTTATGGGGGCGACTATCATTTTTGTGCTGTCTCTACTACTGGAAGTGTAAAGTGTTGGGGAAAGAATGCATATGGGCAATTAGGGATTGCGACAACTGATTTAGTCGTTGGAGATCATATAGGTGATATGGGCAATTCTTTACCTTCTGTTTCTTTGCCAAGTGGAGTCGTGATTAGTTCTATGGCCCTAGGTAAAAACCATACTTGTGCATTATCAGACATCGGCAAGGTCTATTGCTGGGGAGATAATGACAACGGCCAACTTGGTTATGGTGATTACAAAATAAGAGGTACAAACAGCACTTCAATGGGAAACAATTTAACAGAATTAGATTTTGGATCAGGGAGAACTGTTTCAAAAATATTTTCAGGACATCTTGCTGATCGAACATGTGCTTTACTCGACAACGGAGATCTTAAATGTTGGGGAGATTCAGGCAAATCATCTTTCAATGCAATTGGAATTGGTTCTAAATATAATATTGGAGATGAAACTAATGAGATGGGAGTAAATTTGCAAACTATTAACTTGGGTACAGACTCTGATATGGTTGATTTTGAATTGGCCTGGGATGGAAGATCTTGTGCTCGTTTTGAAAATGATAAAATGAAATGTTGGGGAAGTAATCTTTATGGCAGTTTAGGACAGGGAATTTCAAATCAGAATAAGATAATGGGACTTATGAGCGGAGACCTTGGAGATAACCTAAACTATATCGACCTTGGGGCAACTGTCCCAATTAGTTACAAAATGGGTTGGGGCTCAGTGTGTGTTTTAGGAAATGACCTTAAAATTTATTGTTGGGGAAAAAATGATGAAGGCCAGCTTGGAATTGGATCAACAGAATATATTGGAGATAGTGCAAGTGAAATGGGAAACAATCTTAGGCCTGCTGATTTAAATCTAGAAAACGGAACATGGCCTGTTCAACTTGTGGGCGGAGAAAGATTTTTTTGTGTTCTTTTAAATACTCTACAACCACTGTGTTGGGGGAAAAATTCAAGTGGTCTAGGACGTGCTTCTGACAACACAGATGCCGTAGGTGATAGTCCAGAGGAAATTTCTCCTTCTTTACATGTTTTACCTAAACCAAGTGGGCTCAATTATATTAAACTTGCTACAGCTGCAGAAAGTATATGCGCTTTGTTTGATAACAAAACAGTGAGATGTGTAGGAAATAATCAATATGCTCAGCTTGGACATGCTTTAAGTTTAACTTATGATGATTCATCTACTTTAATAAGCTCTAGATCAGCGATTTTATTTGACTCTGCCTTTTATAGTAAAGTTGAAGATTTGATTACTGGCGCGAATAATTTTTGTGTTGTAAACAATTCAAATCAATCCCGTTGCTGGGGGTATCATGGTGAGCTATGGGGGGCCTTAGGAAACGGTGCTACAGGAGGAGTTGATTCAAAATATATTGGGGATACCGCTATTGAAATGAATACTACTTCCTATTATTTAAAACTAGGAGCGGGCGTTTACTTCACAGAAATCGCCACAGGAAAAGAACACACATGCGCCATTGTTAACACAGGTGGACTGAGATGCATCGGTTCAAACAAACGTGGTCAATTAGGTAGAGAAAATACCACACAAATTAATTCAACCACAAACCTTAATGCTGTGTCCACAAATATTAACTTTGATTAACTCACTTTGATAATGAATCAAAGTCAAAAGATTTCGTCCAAAAAATCTAATAAAATTTAAATATTAAACTCTAACCAAATTGATTAGTGATAAGATTTCTTCAAATTTAATAAACATATATCTAATTCTTTAATAAGTTTATTTTTGAAATCATCATAGTCAAAATGATGACCTATAATTTCTTCAAGTGAACACATTACATCTTTTTCAAACCCACATGGGTTAATCCCTTGAAAAGCAAGTTCATCCTCAAAGAGATTGATTGCTAGTCCATGATAACTAACCCAATGCTTGAGAGCAATTCCGATAGAAGCTATTTTTCTTGTTTGTCCATTTGTTTTTAACCATACTCCAGTGTTTTGTTCATCTCCAAAACAGTTTAATCCATATGACTCTAGTACTCTTACCATTGATTTTTCCAAGGATCTTAAAAAGAGATGAATATCATTATTTCTAAGAGTAAGATCTATAATAGGGTATATGACAATTTGGCCAGGACCGTGATAAGTCGCTTTACCTCCTCGAGATATTTCATAGAGGGCGCCATTCCACCCAACTAAATCATCCTTAGTACTCTTGCGGCCAAGTGTTACAACACTTGGATGTCTACAAACGATAAGACACTCTTGGAAAGGAGATCCTTCTTTCTTGGCCTTGATTATATCTTCGACATATTCAAGCTGAATCTCTAAGGCCTTTTGATAATCGATTAGTCCAAGATCAATAAGTTTCATCTTATTATAATGTTGGGTGATTTGTTCTTTCATTTAATCTGTTTTTTTCTATAATTCCTTTAATAAAAAATTCTCCTGCACGGTAAGAACTACGCACAAGTGGTCCACTTGCACAATAAAGAAACCCCATCTCCATGGCCTTTGTCTCTAGGTCTTTAAAAATTTCAGGACTAATGTACTCCATCACTGGAGCATGTTTAGAACTTGGTGCTAGATATTGTCCAAATGTGATGACATCACAACCTACTTGTCGCAAATCTTTCATCGTTTCTATTACTTCACTCATTGATTCACCAAGACCCAGCATAACAGAGGTCTTCGTGTATTGCTTTGGATTAAAATCTTTTGCCATTTTTAATACATTTATTGAGGTTTCATAGGAGGCCCTTCTGTCTCTAATTGGGTGAGTTAGCCTTTTGACGACCTCTATATTATGGGCAAAAACATCTGGTTTTGATTTTAAGAGATGTTCAACCAATTCTTTTCTTCCTCCAAAATCAGGAGTTAAAACTTCGATGATCATTTTAGGATTACCCATTTTTATCGTACGAATAGTTTTAGCAAAATGCTCGCTTCCAAAATCGGCCAAATCATCGCGGTCGACACTTGTGAGGACAACATAATCTAACTTCATTTTTGATATAGCATTTCCAACTTTTTGAGGTTCATCGATATCTAAAATACCCTCGGGATTTCCAGTTTTTACAGCACAAAATTTACATGCTCTAGTGCAAGTATCTCCCATTAACATAAAAGTTGCAGTCCCTCCTCCCCAACATTCTTCCATATTTGGACAATGTGCCTCTTGGCAAACAGTGGCCAAATTCAAACCTTTTAGCATATCCTTGATGTCGTTATAATTCTTACCACCAGGAGGGCGTACTTTGATCCAACTCGGTTTTCTATCAAATTGGGGGGCACTATTACGCATTTCTTTTAATGTGGTCATTTTCTTTCCTCTTAAAATCTTTTTCAAGTGTTCTTTAACATTATACACAAGCATCGTTAAGCATTACTGGCCTTTTTTACTTGTTGCGCCATCATTTCTAGCAGCACAGTCTAAGGTGATGCCTTACAAAACAAGTATTAACCAAGGATTTAGTAAGCTTCAACGTATTGATAAAATTGAAAAACAACTAGAAAGCGTCTCCGATTGGGTCACACACACAGCACCAGAGCAAAGTAAAATTAAAGAAGAAATAGAAAAAAAGTCCAAAACTCAGGAGAATTTGCTAAAAGAAGTTGAAATTCTCAAAAAGCAAAATGATATTCTAATTAAACGTTTAGAGAGAGTTGAAAAGTATATAGATATACCTGGAGATTTTTAATGAAGTTATTTTTTCTTCTCTTTTTTTTATTTTCTTCCTGTGCACATAAACAAAATTCTCCTCTTGATGAAACAGTTTCAAATCAATATATGGTCACGTCACAAGGAGTTTATACAACTGAGGCCGCTATCAAAATGTTTGAGCTAGGAGGAAACGCTTTCGATGCCTTTGCTGCAGCAAGTTTCACTATCTCCGTTGAGAGACCACAGTCAACAGGTTTAGGAGGGGGAGGTTTTTTAGTAGGGAAAACAAAAAAAGATAAGACTCCCTTTACACTTGATTTTAGGGAAAAGGCGCCTATTAAAGGAAACTCTAAAATGTTTCTTGATAAGACAGGAGCTGAAATCCAAGGTAAGTCAATAAATGGTATTTTTTCAGTCGGAGTCCCTGGACTCGTTGCTGGTGTTTTGGAAATTCATGAACAATATGGGAAGTTATCAAGACAACAAGTTTTAGGGCCGGCGATTGAGTTAGCACAAAAAGGATTTGAAGTTTACCCAGAACTAGGTAAAGCATTAGAGTACCGAAAAGATGAACTCGCCAAACATCCTTCAAGCAAAAAGATCTTTTTTAAAGATAATAGATTACTCAGTGTCGGAGATTTGCTTGTTCAAAGTGATCTTGCAAAAACCTTGAAGAGAATTTCTGATTTTGGGAAAAATGAGTTTTACCAAGGAGAGATTGCTAAAAAAATCATCGAACATAGTAAAAAAATGAATGGAATTTTAACATTTGAAGATTTCACAAATTACCAGACAGTGAAAAGAAGTCCAGTCGTTGGAAGTTTAGGAAACTATAAAATTTATTCAATGGGCCCTCCTAGTTCTGGAGGTATTCATATCATTCAAATTCTCAATATTTTGAAAAAATTTAAGTTTTCAGAAAGTGATTTTCAAAAAACGCAAACAATCCATAAAATAGCTCAGGCCATGCAGTTGGCCTTTGCTGATAGATCTCAATTTTTAGGGGATACAGATTTTGTAAAAGTACCAGTCAAAGCTTTAACTTCACAGGAATATGCAGAAGATCTCAGTGAAAAAATGACTAGTGTTGCATTAAAACAAAGTAGTGTGGCCCCTGGTAAACCTTGGCCTTATGAATCTCCTGAGACCACTCATTTCACGATTGCAGATACTGAAGGTAATGTTATTTCCTCAACCCAAACAATTAATGGTTATTTTGGATCAGGCGTTGTTGCCAAGGGGACAGGAATTGTTCTTAATAATGAAATGGATGATTTTTCTACAAGGCCCGGCGCAAGTAATTTATTTGGGGCCATTGGAGGTGATAAAAACTTAGTTGAACCTCAAAAAAGGCCCCTAAGTTCAATGTCTCCTACCATTATTTTTGATAGTGAAGGAAAATTTAAAATGGCCTTAGGCAGTCCTTCAGGCACTAGAATCTTAACTTGTGTAGCTCAAGTAATTCTTAATCATCTGGTTTTTGGAAAAAATTTATATGAGTCAGTTGAAGCAACAAGAATTCATCACCAATGGTCTCCTGATACCTTATTTGTCGAAGCTCCGTATTTTCCCGAAAAGATGATGGATGAGCTTAGGTTACTTGGTTATGACCTACAAAAAAAAGAACTTGGTTGTAGAGTTCAGGCCATTTCAGTAAATTCGAGAAATCAATTGATGGGAGTATCAGATTCAAGAGGCGAAGGGATGGCCTCAGGCCTGTAGATTTCACAAAAAGAAGCCACGCGCGTAAATAATATTCCAAGAGTTTAACTTCAAATATTTGCTCTAATTTTTTGAAATAATCTATAAATTCTACAAAACTTTAACAATCTAGTGATGTCTTAGAAACTTTGAATTATATCCTCTCTACCAGGAGGTTAAATGTTCAGAGCTTCTTTCTTCGTGTTTATTTGTGTTTTCAATGTTTTTGCTGATGATAGCGGATGGATTGAAAAATGTCAGGACTATCTACTAAAGAAGACGCGCTACATTAAGCATTCTGACTCACTCTATGAATTAATATCCAATTTGAAAATTTATCCAAAAAAAGAATCTTCTTCCCTTGAACATGAACTACAATCGGCAAAATATTACTCTCAATTTGTCTCCCAAATGGCCAATGAAACAGTATATCTCGTCACAAAACTAGATGGGATATGGACGCCAATATTTGATGGTTTTACCAAGTCAAAAAGTGAGAAACATGAAGCAAATATTTCATTTAAAACAATTGTATATAATGTGGAAAAAAAATTTTTAACATCCACAGTATTTAACATTTTACGAAATGAAAACATTGCTAGAAATAAAAATTATGAACTTAGCAATTTAAATTACACTGCTAATTACAATATAAATTCTCCTATTACAAAAATTCGTGATTATTTGAGAAAAAGGTGGATTGGCAAATATTTTAGAATGTTTGGGTTAGAAAAAATAGATGAAGATAAAGTAATTTCCTCTTTTCCTGTAAGACTCATTATCGATCTGAGCTACTCTTTAAATATAGATTTTTTAGATTTAATACAAATAAAAGCATCCGGAATATCATCATTTTTAAAAGATGATCTTGAATCAATTGTCTTTTTACTCAAACAAAAAGTTGTTGAAATCAAGAGAAATTCTGAATCAAAAGAGATTGTAAATGTTTTCGATTATAAGGATGGAGAATTTGTATTTTTAGAAACGAAACCTTTGACAGATTTATTCAAAAGCGAAAAAGCTGTCTTTGCGAGTAGAAATTTGCCAATAAGTTTTGAAACGACAAGAAACTATTTAAGTGGCTCTTTAAAAGATGATCAACCATTTGATAGAACAGTGAAGAATGAAATGCTTTTTGGTAAAAAAATTCAACGAGCGACATTGACAAAATTTCCTTATTTCTATTTTACAAATGATCTTAAATTTAAACTTTTTAGACTTTCATTCCCTGCAGCTTTGGCACAGGAGTTGTGGGGTTTTGATTTATTAAATTTGAACAATGAAATGGCCAATTTTAACGGAAACTTTGGAGTATTCTTAAGAGATAACTATGTAAAAGCAAATTATTTCTTTTCAGACATTACACTTAGCTCTACTCAGAAACAGGATGATTTTTCGATAATTTACCGTAAGCTTGCTCAGTTTTATCAATTTACCGACAAGGCCGAATTTGATAGTTATTTAGACTTATTGACTGAATTAACTTCAGAAAGTTTAAAAAAAATTAAGAAAGAAAAAAGATTTTTTTATAAATTGGATAACACTATTCATTCTCTTAGGGCGCTTGGTTTACAAGTACAGCAGCAAAATTCAAGTTTTTCGAGACCAGTTCATTTATTTTTTGATTTAGAAGATATCTCAAGTGGATATAAGTTTATCGATGAAGATCAATTTGTAAAGTTGATCAAATGGAAAGATATTTTTGTCCATTTAACCAATAAACCTCTAGTACGATCTATTAATTTTATGGCACCAGATTGGATCATAACAGTTGAAAATATATCGTCGAAAATTTTAATTCATCACTTGTCGGTGGACGATTCATTCAATCAAATTAAATTGTTTAAAAAAGAAACAACAGTGATTGAGAAATAAAATTGAAAAAAAATTAGCAGTTTTTTTATTTGATTAAATTCTTCAAACGTTCAATCAGTTTTTTCTTTTGCTTCAATCCCTTTGGAGTAAGATTGTTGTTATCAAATTCATAGATTGAAACCGTCTGTATATCTAAAGATTCTCTTCTGTGATTGAGGAAAGAAATTAGATTTTCTTTTGAGACTTGGTAGGCATCAAAGAGATCTACAACGCTAAGTTGCCGGTCTTTAATAAATGAGCTAATTCGAGAGAAATCAATACTTTTGTGTAATGTCTCTTTCCAGTATTCCATTGTTTCTACGAAAGCTAGATCTTGTATTTCACGAGCAAATTCATATCTTTTATGTGGCCCAGTTGATTCAACTTCGTAATTGAGTTCATCATAGGTGTGTCTATAAAGATATTCTGCCGCCGCGAGGACCAGTACAAATGACAGATAGTCAGAACTTACATCCATGAGGTTATAGTGAATGACAACACTTCGCCCTTTTACTCCATATGCCTGATCACAAAACTCATCAAAAATATCATTGTTTCTTTGATTCGTTTTATGGCAGTGAAACCTTGGGTGTTTCATTCCATAAGATTTAGCTAAAGTTATGGTTCTTAATCCTAAATATGATTTTCTGATGTTTGCAAGTGCAATATTTATTTTTCTTTGTGGAGCTCCATGTGTGTAAGATTCACTTACTGTTGCATGTGCTTGTAAACTGTATAGACCTAATGTAAGAACCGTACACAGTTTAAACAGAATAATTTTAATAATCATTGGATTCATCGTTTCACAGTGTAAGGGTAAGTGATGGGGAAAATCAAATATGACACTTAGCATGTTAGGAAATGTTAGAAATAGGAGGATTTGGCCCTCCTAATTTCAATAAGTTGAATTTGAAACATAGAGTCTAAATAATTTGTCCTTTGATCTTCTTATTAGACAATCACCATTATTTTTTTGTTCGATAAGGTAATCATAGAATTCGGGTAGGGTGTCAGAAACCTCTAGTAAAGATTTTCCTTCATGTTCTCCAAAGTCTATAAAAACTCTATCTTCTTCAATGATGCCTGTAATGGGACTTATTTCTTGTATTGCCATTTTCCCTCCTTAGAATGTGGCCATTTTGAATGATATATATTGAATCTAGATGATTGTGCCTTCCTTTGCCTCTATTAATTCTTTCGTAAGAATTGCGAAATGACAATGCTCTAACGAATGGAATGGAAAAAACTTTTAAAGAAAGTAACAATGAGTTTGAATTCTTGAGGATAGTGGTCTGACACTAATCTTTTTACCAGCTCTAGTGCTGCAAAAACTTTAGTTGGTTCTCTAAACGGACGTCCTGTAATCATTGCAGCTATAATGTCCATGACTGAAACAATCATTGTTTCAAAGCCTGAAACTTGATAGTTTGCTTGTTCGTCTTCAATGAAAAGAATATTTTCTTTATTAAGAAGACTGAATGTATGATGTTTTAAAATGATGTTCATAAAATTTGGTGAAAGTGGGATTCGACCTTTTAAAATTTCGACAGATCGTTCAGGATGTTCAGAAAGAATTTTTTTGTCATGTATAGATAATCCTTGTTGTTCATATTTTTCTGTAGGTATTGCAGACATTCCAATATCTTTAAAATAACTTGTCACAAATAGGGATTCAATGTCTCGCTCATTAAATACCCCAGCGTGTTTTAAACAACCAAAAACGAAAAAACTTGAAAGCATAGGTTGAGCAAAAATAAAATGGTGTTTCTGCTGGATATATGAATTATATAGAAAAGGCAAAAGATTGGAGTTTCTTTGGAGAAAGCTACCAAGGTTGCGTACACTTTGATACTGAAGCTCTAGGACTTGATCATTAGTTGGATCTCTATACAAGTATTCCATATTTATAGTGAGTAAATTGCAAACTTTTTTTGCATTTTCTTTTAATTCACCTATAGATAGTGAACGAATTGATTTTCTTAATACGTCTTGTTGATAATGAATCAGCTGATCATACTCGTTGTCATGAACAAATAGATTTAATACTCCCTTTTGAATCATTTTGTGAAAGATGTTTTTACTGAAGGATGTGTTTTTATGTATGAATACCAGAAAACGCCCATGTTCTTGAGTATAGATATCAGTTGGAGATTGGTCTAAATAGAGAAGTTCACGAATCTTTACTTTTCGTAAATTGAAATTTAAAAAATTTTGTTTTAAAAGGTCATAGGGTTCCATTGTATTATTATCTCAATAAACTAAGAAAATTCCACAGGATAGATATTTCTATCTCGTGATGTGTGAATTTGGATGAATTCACAAAACACGATAGAAAAGCATTCTAGTCAAATGATATATTTAATTTGTTGCTTTTGAGTGTATATAGCAAGGAGGAATAAATGGGCAATGTAAGAGTACTATCGGATTTATCAATAAGTCAGTTTTTACAAAAAATTGTAATTATAAACATACATATTTCAAACTACGAACACACGTTAAACTTCAAATCATTAGAATTCCAACACTTAAGTGTGCTCTGACACAAAAAGGACACAAAATTTGGCCCAAATCAATACTGTCGTAAAAAGCCAAATCATGAACCTAAATCGATAGAATATCTCTCTTTATACTATTAGTTACAAAATTGACCTTTTATCAACTGATTTAACAGATCAAAATAAGTCGATGTCCCTTTATCAAGAGGTTTGTATGGAGATTTCCAAAAACATTGATCTAGTTTCCTACCTTCAGGAAGGAAAAATAGATGAGTTTCTCATTCTCGATAAGAAATGGCCCATACACTTCCACTGGTCGAACTGGGAAAACACATGTTTGTTCCAAAGATCAAATCTACATAAAGACAAAAATAACGAAAAAAGATGCACCGATCTTTGTAAAGGATTGGAAGAGCTTAAGAATGTAGAACTATTTTTCAGATTCAAAGGGGTAACTCTAAAAAAATCTTTGTTTGATCTTTATGAAAACTTTGTTGAAGACAAGCTCAAATTATTATGGTTTTCAAGTGAGGAGAATGAAATCCAAATTTCATTTACCAATATTTCTGGGCCCTATATTTCTTTGACTTCATTACGATGGTTTGATCCTGAAATTTTTCGTAAGTTTATTTTTAGAAAAATTCTAACTCGTCAAATGGATCTAAGAAATTTCAGAATAAATAGTGAGCTTCCAGTAAATTGCTATTTTTCGGATTCTGTTGGCGATCACGAAAATGTAAAATTACATCAAATCTCTAAATCAGGACTTCTTTTTAAAATTCGTGGAAATAGTACACTTGTTAAGTTTCAAAATTCAAAAATTATTAAACTACAACTCAATCTTTCTCCTTTTATGCAGGGAGCTCAAGAAAGAATTATTTCCATATTTGTAGATAACAGCATTATGAATATTAACAGAAATACCAGAAATAATAAGATGAATTCATTTCAAGAATATTTTCTATTTATTGGATTTAAAGATTTTGATGAAAACTTTCATTTTAAAGGACTTGAATCAATTTTTGTTCCCTATTTGGAAAACCTTGAAAACAATTTTTCAGACCAATTAGAAATATTCCATAACTTAGAGGGGAAAAAAGCAGGAAACACCTCGTTCTAAAGTTTCTTGAATTGCAGGTCTTTCAGTTTTACATTTTTCTTGGCAATAGAAACACCTCGATTGAAAAAGACAACCTTGTGGCAAATTCAAAGGTGATGGTAGTTCACAGGAGTTTGTATTTGAAACACGATCAATTTCTTTTTGGTGTAGTGAAGGAACACTTTCAATAAGGAGTTTTGTATAAGGATGTTGGGGATAATTGAAAACTTGCTCAATGGGCCCATATTCAACAACACTACCTAGGTACATAACAACGACTCGATCTGAAATATGTTTTACGACAGAAAGGTCATGAGAGATAAACAGACAGCTTAGACCCATTTCTCTTTGTAATTCTAGTAATAAATTTAAAATTTGAGCTTGGATTGAAACGTCTAGTGCAGAAACTGGTTCGTCACAAATGAGTATCTTGGGTGATTTTATGATTGCTCTGGCAATTCCAATTCGTTGCCTTTGACCACCTGAAAACATATGTGGGTAATTATTTGCCTGATCGGGTCTCAAACCAACCTTTATCATTGCTTCAATGGCCTTTTGTTGTGCTTCTTTCCTGTTCACTTTTTTGATGAGTAGGGGGGAAGCTATTATTTCCCAGGCCTTTTTACGTGGATTAAGTGAATTATAGGGATCTTGAAAAATCATTTGGATATCATCTATGTGTGGTAATACTTTTCCATTTGAATAAGTATTTTCTCCATACTCAATAGTTCCTTCTGTTGGTTCATGGAGACCCATCAGAATTTTGGCCACCGTACTTTTTCCACAACCACTTTCTCCCACAATAGCTAATGTTTCATTGCTGTAAAGATTAAAACTTAAGTCATTTACCGCGATGAGTTTCAGATTTTGACCTTGAAAATGAACTGAAAACTCTTTTTTAAGATTGAAAACATTTAAAACTGAATTGTTCAAAATTCCCCCAATGGGAAAAGGCACCTTACACTTTTTGATAAGTTTGTTTCTAGTGAAATTGTTTTTTTACAATCTTCTTTCATAAATTCACATCTGTTTGCAAATTGGCAGCCAGAAGGTCTATTAGAAAGTGAGGGGACAATTCCCCTAATTGTATGAAGTTGGCTTTTAAAAGTAGGTGAACTTTCTGGAAGAGATTCTATAAGTGCTTTAGTATATGGATGCAGAGGGGTTGCCAGCAGTTCAGTCGTTTTTTGTTCTTCAACAATTTCTCCTGCGTACATTACCTGAATTCTATCGGCATATTGTGCAACTACTCCAAGATCGTGAGTGATAAGCATAATTGCCATTTTATGTGTTTTGCATAAACTTTTCAATAAATCCAAAATTTGCTTTTGGATCGTAACATCTAGTGCAGTAGTAGGTTCATCAGCAATCAGAATATCTGGGCCAGCAGCTATGTTCATTGCAATCATTACTCTTTGGGCCATCCCTCCCGAGAGTTCAAATGCATAGGAATTTAATCTTTTTTCAGGGTCAGGTATTCCTACAGAATACAATAGGTCTAATACCTTTTTTTCACGTTCAGGTTTATTTAAACCAGTATGTATTTTAAGAACTTCCTCAATCTGATACTTTACTGTAAGTACTGGGTTAAGAGAAGACATTGCATCTTGAAAAATCATTGCAATTTTCTTACCTCTAATTTTCTGGTATTTTTCTTCTGAAATTTTTAAAAGATCAGTTTCTTGATAATTCATTTTAGTGGCATTGAAATGAGCGTTTTGCGGTAACAAGTTCATAATGGCCAGATTCGTGATCGACTTTCCACTGCCAGATTCTCCAACAATTCCTAAGATTTCACCTGCATTAAGATTGAAACTAACGTCTCTAAGTGCGTGTACAGGGCCATATTTGGTGTCAAAATGTAAATTCAGTTTTTCGATTGCAAGTAAACTCATTATTTTTTTAACCTTGGATCTAATGCATCTCTGAGTCCATCGCCTAGTAAATTTAGAGACAAGACGACAAGCATGATACATATACCAGGGAGTGTAACCAACAAAGGGTTTGATTCAATAAACGCTCTAGAGTCAGATAGCATTACACCCCATTCTGGAGTTGGAGGTTGTACGCCAAGTCCCAGAAAACTTAGGGCCGCCACGTTTAAAATACCATCACTAAATGCCAGAGTTGATTGAACTACGATTGGGGCCATACAATTTGGTAAAATTTCACGAAATAAGACATAAAAGTTACTTGCACCAAAAGTATAACTTGCACTGACATATTGTTTAGATTTTTCGGCCATAACGCTTGAACGAACTATTCTTGTGATTGAAGGAAGGCCAACAAGACCAACAGCTAAAATTGCATTCAATAAACCTGGCCCGAGAATGGCAACAACAACTATGGCCAATAAAATTGAAGGTAGAGACATTAGGAGGTCCATCAAACGCATGATTAATTTATCGATTTTTCCTCCATAGAGGCCAGATATTCCACCCAAAATAACTCCAAGTACACTTGAGAAAACAACAATGAGGGCCCCAACTGCAATAGAAACTCTCGCTCCGTAAAGTATTCTAGACAATAGATCTCGTCCTAAATCATCTGTTCCAAAAACATATTTAATTTCTCCTCCTTGTTGCCAAAAGGCCGGAATTTTTGTGGCCTCAGAATTTACGGCGGCGGGGTCATGTGGAGCGAGAATGGGTGCAAACATTCCCATAAAAATAAAAAAAATGAGGAGTGCCAGGCCAAAAAGTGCGCCTTTATTTTTTTTCAGTTCTTCCCAAAATTCAACTAGAAATGGATGTTGTGAGATTAATAAGTCTTTGGACATTAACTTTTTCCTTGAACTCTCATTTTGGGATTAACTAAAACGTAGAGGAAATCTACCAAGAGATTGATGCAAATAATAAGTAGAGCTATAATGAGAATTCCCCCTTGGATGACAGGATAGTCTCGTGCAGTAATACTTGCGACAATCCATTTACCAATCCCTGGCCATGAAAAAATAGTTTCTGTTAAGATTGCTCCTGTAATTATAGAGCTAAAAAGCAGACCAATGACAGTTATGATTGGAATAAGTGCGTTTTTGAGAGCATGAATAAGTATGATTTTTCTCCAAGGAACTCCTTTTGATTTTGCCGTTCGGATATAATCTTCTCCTAGAACTTCAAGCATCGAAGATCTTGTCATTCGAGAAATGACTGCCAAGGGTATCGTACCCATTGCGATGGCCGGAAGAATGAGATGATTAACAGATGAAATGAATGTTTCCCAAGGTTCATCAGTAAACCAAGAATCGATGAGAAAAAATCCGGTGATTGATTCAATTTCATACAGGACACTTATTCTACCTGAAACTGGTGTAAGTCCTAATGTCACAGAAAAAAATAAAATCAATAAAAGCCCCCACCAAAAAATAGGCATCGAATATCCTACAAGTGAACTTCCCATGAAAAAATAATCAAGTATTGAGTTTCTTTTAACAGCACATATTATCCCAATTGGTATTCCTAAAAGACAGGCCATAAAAAGGGATAAAAAACCAAGCTCTAGAGTAGCGGGAAATCTTTCAATAAATTCTTCCAAAACAGGTCTTTTAGAAATGACTGATTCTCCAAGTTCACCTTTTAAGACATTTTTTAAAAAGATAAAATATTGACTAAAAATACTTTTATCATATCCCATTTTCTGTTTCATTTCTTGATAGATTTCAGGAGAAGCGCCTCTTTCTCCAATAAGTAGCATAACAGGATCACCTGGAACTAGACGAATGAGTCCAAATGCCATTATAGATATCCCAAACAAAAGTGGAATCAAATAAGAAAGTTTAGAAATGATAAAAGACTTCACTATTTGAGATCTACATAGGTGAAAATGTCATTGCCAAGTGGATCCATCTTATATCCATCAACTTTTGCAGACATCGCTCGAAACACTATCGAATGTGCAATAGGCGCCCATGGAGATTCTTTTGTAAATATTTTTTGAGCCTGAATATATAAATTTTTTCTTTCATCTTTTGATGTCACAATTTTTGCTTTTGCCATGAGGTCGGAGTATTTTTTGTCACACCATTGGGCCATATTACTTCCAGCATTGACTCCATTACATCCTAACAGTATATCCATAAAATTATCAGGATCACCATTGTCACCTGTCCATCCACCTTGGATCAGCCCGTGAATACCTTGTCTTGATTTAGTTAGATATGTTGGCCAGTCGTAATTGATCAGCTTTACTTTTATGCCCACTTTGGCCAGATCTGCCTGCATCATTTCGCCCATTTTTTTTCCATTTGGATTATATGGCCTAGTAACAGGTAAGATTAGTAACTCAGTTTCAAAACCATCTTTATATCCAGCTTTTGCAAGAAGTTGTTTAGCTTTTTCTGGATTATATTCAAGCTTTAAATTTTCATTGTAATAGGCCCACATTGTAGGAGGGATAGGGTTTTTTGCTTCAATTGCATGTCCAAGGTAGATTGCCTCTATATAGGATTTCGTATTAAGTGCATGATTAATTGCTCTTCGGACAAAAATATTATCTAAAGGTTTTATTTTAGAATTGATCGCTAGATAACTAATATTCAGTCCAGGAGACTCTAAAACTTTAAGTCCCTTATTTGTCTTCATTTGTGGAAGATCGTTTGGAGAAGGTTCTATTGCCAAATGACATTCTTCCGTTTTAAGTTTTTGATATCTGACGTTCGGATCAGTTGTAATAGAAAATATTAATTTTGAAATTTTTGGAACGCCGACAAAGTACTCCTCATTTGCAGTATATCTAATCATTGAATCTTTAACATATTTTTGAAAAATATAGGGCCCTGTTCCGATCGGGAAATTGTCGATATCGTTTTGTTTATTTTTGCTAATCAAATAGTGAGCATATTCATCAGATAGTATGGAAGCAAAACCCATGGCCAAGTTTGCCAGAAAAGGGGCCAAAGGTTGGGTTAAAAGAAATTGAACAGTATAGTCGTCAATTTTTTTGATCTCTTTAATTGTTTCATTCATTCCCATATCTTGAAAATAGACATACTGTCCTCCGCCAATCATATGATAGGGATGATCTTTTCTAAGTTGCCGCTCAAATGAGAAGATAACGTCATCAGCATTGAAATCACGAGTAGGTGTGAAATACTTAGTTTTGTGAAACTTCACACCTTTTCTCAATCTGAATGTATAAACTTTCTTATCTTTAGAAATTTCCCAAGATTGTGCGAGTCGTGGAATTATGTTTGTTGTTCCATATTCAAATTCAACGAGTCGATTATAAATGGTGTGAGTTGCAGCGTTATTTGAAGTGCCATCGGTTGTAATTTGAGGATTAAAAGAACTTGGACTACCTTCAGAACAATAGATAAATGACTTCGCATAGAGTTTGAAGATTAATAAGAAAGAAAAAACAAAATAAGATATCCTCATACGTACTCCTATACTTCACAGAATAGTTGGAGCACCATTTTTTCTATTTGTGTGTGAAAGGTCAAGAGTTTGTTAGGATGTAAGAGAATTTCAATGTGAGATCATGCAATTTGTGCAATATGACTTTAATTCTTTATTTTAGAAATTTTAAACAATTGATTGCTAACAATAAATTGCATGAATTCAGTTATTTCCTTCTCAGTTATTTCAATGTTTCTATTGATTAAGTCATCAAGTGCATTTGAAAGAGTACCAAGAGAAAGAATACTTTCTAGAAGTCTATATTGAGACGCACAGAGTTGTTTGACTCTTATGCCCTCTTTATTTTTGTAAAGTAGACCAAACTCAGGCCCGTGAAAGTCAAAAGGTTGGATTTGCTTGTCTTCAATATTTCTCAAATCAAAAATTTGATAGATTTTAAACTGAGATTCGTAAAGATAATGCGTCTCAACTAATTGGAATTTTATTTCAAAAGGATTTTCTAGTGTTTGAAAATTCTCTGAAGATAAACCTAAATCAGCTTTAGCGTGGAAAATAGTCAAGAAGTTTCTTTCAAAATGCGCTAGTTCAGGCAAAAATGGAAATTCCTTACTTATCGAATGATCACTTAAAAATAAAGAGAACTCTTTGCCATATCGACCTAAATCATAAGTTTGTGATGAGAAGGATGCTAAAAAGTCTTGTGCTAATTGAAAAAAAACTTCATCTCCTAATACTCTCCATACAGACTTGTAAATATCGCAAAGAGCACTTGTAAGTCTTGCGGTATAATCGTCGCGATACACTCCTAAAGCTTTGGAAGGTGTTAATCTATGTCCTATTTTTATTGCATGAAGAAGATTTTCATCTTCAATATTTTTCACAACTCTTTTTATAAAGAGTGCTTGCATATTTTCTAGTTCTTTAGGCGCTCTCATATTACAAACTCCCGGGCCTTCAGTGCTTCTATTTGAACTTCTTCAAAAGATGGAATATCTTCATCCCATTCGAGTAACGTGGGGATATTTCGATTTGCTTTTTTGAGTGTGTATTCATAAAGCTTCCAAACATCTTCATGAACTGGGCGGGAATGAGTATCAAACAGGAAGTCTCCCATATCCGTGAAACCGGCCAAATGAATTTGTCCAACTCGGTCCATATCAATCGCATCTATATAAACAAATGGATCAAATTGGTGGTTTTGAGAGTTTACATAAATATTATTAACGTCAAGTAACCATAGGCATCCAGAACGTTTCATTAGCTCCGCAATAAACTCCCATTCGGTATAGGTTGAACCTTTCCAATCAAAATAGGCAGATAAATTTTCTAGTCCTAAAGGTCGTTTCAAAAAGTCTTGAACCTTGTTAATTTTAGATACAATATAATTTAAATTTTCGTTGTTATAAGCAAAAGGAAGCAAGTTATGGGTGTTTGAATGAGCTAGTCCTGTCCAACATAAATGATCTGAGATGAAAAAGGGATTAAATATGTCATAGAGAGTTTTTAAGGACGAAAGATACTTCTCATTTAGAGCTTGTGAACTTGCAATCGACAAAGAAACTCCATGAAAGCTTAAAGGATAATCTTTTGCTATGAGTTCAAGTATATATAGTGGTCTACCAAATGAATCCATGTGGTTTTCACTTATTGCCTCGAAATAATCTATTTTTGTTTCAGGACTATTTTCTAGATAAGTGTAGTGCTCCGTACGAAGCCCTACACCAATAAATGGATTATTTTTCTTTAAAAGTTCCACCTTTCTCCTTACATTCTTTTTCAGTCATTTTTAACCAGCCTTTGCCTTTGCATTCATTATGTCCATTGCAACCATGACTTCCTTGCACTCCACAAGCACTTTGTCCTTTACAAGAATTGATTCCATGACATTGTCCTTCAGGACCTTGTGCAGTAGTTTCATTTGCATAAACTGTTGAACCAAGCATAAGTCCTGTGAAAGCGGCACCGAGTAAAATTTTTTTCTTATTCATATAATCTCCTTTTAAAGAATGAATAAATATTTTAAAACTAGCTATTAAAAGATCCACCTTGTTCTTTACATTCACCTTCAGACATTTTAAGCCAACCATTACCTTTACATTTATTTTGTCCAGCACAACCATGTCCCTTTCCTCCACATGCACCTTGTCCTTTGCATGAGTTGATTCCATGGCATTCTCCCATAGATCCAGAGTCATTTGATGTCGATGATGAGTTTGTTGCACAGCTAACCGAGCCTAAAACTAATCCAGTAAAAGCAGCACTTAATAATAACTTTTTCTTATCCATCGCTCTCTCCTTTGTGAATGGATGATTTTAAAACTATTTTTGAATTTGTAAGGCCTCTGCTCTAATTCTTAACATTGCTTCGTCGCCAATTAGAAAATCTTTGAGTCCACCACCTAAGGCCTTATTCCAGTTAAGATTGAAATCTTTTCTTATGATTTTTCCATCGGCCTTAATAATAAGAGCTGAATTACCCCAAGGATCTGTGACTGGGCCTTGAATGATAACTTTAAGAGGAACTTCTTTTTTTACGCCATGTAAATTAAGTACTCCATAAATTTGGCTTTCTTTTCCAAGAGGTACTTTTATGTCTTTTGCCGTGTATTGAGCTGATTTATATTTTTCAACATCAAAAAAATCTGAACTTCGTAAATGTTTATCTCTATCGGTCTCATTCGTATCAATACTAGAAGGGTCAATATTTACCACTAGATTTTTTAACAATTGTGTTTTCGTATCGTAATCAAATGTTCCATCAAATTTATTAAACTGTCCTGTGGTGGTTGAGTATTTCATACGAGTGATTTCAAATTCGATTTTAGTATGTGAGTGATCAATTTTATAGTTTGTTGCAAGCAGTTCACTCGATAAAATTATTCCCATTAAAATGATGAGTTTCATATCTATTCTCCCTTTTAAGTATTAGTGTCTAGGAAATTAAAATCGTTACATTATTTCATAAAAAATTAATAATACTACAGACATAGAAAAATAATTGTCAGATTTTTTCTAGGATTGTGTTTATAAATTGAAGGGTAATTTGTGTGAAATCTTAATACTTTCTTGAGAAAGCTCACATCGATAAGGCAAAATTTTGACACCGACATTATGTGCTTTTATGAGAAGCTCCCCATATTTTTGATCAATTTCATGTGCAGGTCGAAAAGAATCTACATCTTCCCTTTGAATAATGTAGAGCATAGCACACTGATATCCCCTCAATTTCAAATCAATAAGTTCTTCTAAATGCTTTTGGCCACGCTCAGAAACCGCATCGGGAAAAAGGGCCTCCCTGTTTTTACCTAGCAATGTGACATTTTTAATTTCGACAAACATTTTATCTTTGGTAGAGTTGTATTCACCATTATAGAGGACAAGGTCTATGCGGCTTTTCCCTATTTTGACTTCTGGTTTAATGTTATTGTAAGACTGAAATTCGCTTATTTGATGATTGTAAAAAGCTTCTTGGCCTAAGCGATTTGGGATTGCAGTATTAACACCTATCCAAGTATCACCGTTATGAGTCATTTCTAAGGAATATTTTAATTTTCTTTTTGGGTTATCATGATAGCTCAGTAGAGCTGGCCAGTTTTTTTCCCAGCAAGTATTCATACTTCCTGTATTTGCGGTATGCGCCGTGATAATGTCGCCATTATCCAACTCAATATCCGCTAAAAAGCGTTTATAGCGGTTTAATATCTTTCCAGTAATAATAGGTACTTCAAAATTCATGGCTAGTATTATATTCTCAGAAAAACAAAATGAAAGACACAGTATTTCCAAAGGGGGATAATAATGGACGAGCATCGAGACAGAATTGCGGAGATTTTAATTTCATTAGAATGTATTCAACTTTCTCCTTCAAAACCATTTACCTACGCCTCAGGACTTCTTGGCCCAATATATTGCGATAATAGAAAAATCCTCTCACATGTTGGGCAAAGAGGGGAAATTTTAAATGCTTTTACCAGATGTATTGTCCACAGTGGGGTTCAGTATAATGCAGTAGCGGGTGTTGCTACAGCAGGTATACCCATGGCCAGTCTTATAGCACATCAATTAGGTCTTCCATTATGTTATGTGAGAGCAAAGGCCAAAGAACATGGGAAGAAAAATCTTATTGAAGGGGATCTTGCTCAAAACAGAGATATTATAATGGTTGAGGATCTTGTTAACCAAGGTAAAAGTATAGCCGATGCAATTGATGCAGTAAAAATGCAAGGGCACAAAGTGTCTGCCGTTTTTTGTATAGTTGACTATGAAATGCAGGCAGCTCAAGAAAAACTTAGAGAGCTAGGAATCCCCTTGTATTCTTTAGTTAGTTTCAGTGATATCATTAAGTACTGTAAGAAATATGGGGCCCTCGCAATTTCAGAAATTGAACTACTGGAGTCTTGGCAGAGTAATCCTACAGAATGGACTGTAAATTAATAAAGGGGAGTGTATATATGAGTGAAACGGCAAAGTTAGAATTAAACGGACAGACTTATGAATTACCAGTGATAACTGGTACTGAAAATGAAAAGGCCCTAGATATTTCTCAGTTGAGGGCCTCGAGTGGATTGATTACGATGGACATTGGCTTTGTGAATACTGGTTCATGCCACTCAGGTGTTACTTTTTTGAATGGCGAAAAAGGAATTTTACGTTATAGAGGTTATCCAATTGAGCAACTTGCTGAGAAATCAAACTTTGCTGAAGTTTCTTATCTTCTTTACAATGGAGAACTTCCAAATAAAAATCAGCTTGAAGAGTTTAGAAATAATATTAAAAAATCGGCTGAACTTCCCCAGCAAATTGAAAACATTATTGATCAATTCCCAATTACGGCCCATCCAATGGGAGTTATTTCTGCCGCTTGTGCATCCCTTGCAGGTTTTTATCCTGAATATCTTGCACAAGAATATTTGGCTGAACAAAAACAGAAAGTTTTCGCACAATTAATGGGGCAATTGAAAGTGATTGCTTCAAGATTTTATAGGAGAGCTCAAGACCTACAAGTTGTGAAATCTGATCCGGCACTAAATTTTTCTGAAGATTTTTTAAATTTAATGTTTGGTGGTAAAGATTATGTTGTTGATAAGGAAATAGCTGAAGCACTTGATGTACTCCTTATTTTACATGCTGATCATGAACAAAACTGCTCAACTTCAACTGTAAGAGTAATTGGTTCTTCAAAAGCAAACGTTTTTGCCTCTGTTGCAGGAGGAATAGATGCTCTGTGGGGACAACTTCATGGTGGAGCGAATCAGGCAGTCCTTGAAATGCTTGAACAGATTCAAAAAGATGGAGGGGATTATAAGAAATTTTTAGATAAGGCCAAAGATAAAAATGATCCTTTTAGACTTATGGGTTTTGGCCATAGGGTTTACAAAAACTTTGATCCTCGAGCAAAAATTATTAAAAAGGCATGTGATAACGTTCTTTCAAAACTGGGTGTTAAGGATCAACTTTTAGATATTGCAAAAGGTTTAGAAGAAGAAGCGTTGAAGGATCCATATTTTGTGGAGAGAAAGCTTTATCCAAACGTTGATTTTTATTCTGGAATCATTTACAGGGCCTTAGGAATCCCCACTAATATGTTTACTGTCATGTTCGTACTTGGTCGATTACCTGGATGGATGGCCCAATGGAAAGAAATGACAGAGACTCCCGGAATGAAAATTGCTAGACCTAGACAAATCTATACAGGATATGGACAAAGAGAATTTATTAATTTAGATAATAGATAAGTTTTAATCGTTTTTTTTAAAGAGGCCTTCTTAAGAAGGCCTTTTTTATTTGGGGTAAATTTTTTGTTTGATTTTTCATTTTTTCAAAAGAATTCAATATTTGAACTATCTGAAACTGAACTTAAAAAAGCTCTTGAAGAGGTTTCAGCAAAGTTTACAAGTCAAAGAAGTGAAATAGGTGATTATACAGCAAGCTCTAAGTTAGTTTCTGCTTATAATCAATTTTATGTTCCAACTAATATCCCTAAATTTAATTTTCTAATATCTCAGATAAATGATCAAAAATATTTAGAAGAGTTTCTCTCAAAACCAGTAATTGATATTGGTAGTGGGCCAGGTACATACTTACTTGCCTGGTATGAATATTGTTGTCATCTCAAAATTGAATTTCCTGAGATGTGCGCAGTAGATACATCTCACCTTATGCTTGAACAGTTGAATAAAAATTTCAGTAAATTAAAAATTAAACCTACAACCTTTAAATATATTCCCAAAAAACATTTTTATAACGTTATTTTTGGAAATTCAATTAATGAAATGAGTAGAGAAAATGTTGAGAGTATTATTGACGAAATAACTCCACAAAATATTTTTATCGTTGAACCTGGTACTAAAGAAAGTTTTAAAAAAGTATTGGGAATACGAAATTGGTTATTGAGCAAGAATTATTCAATTGTTTATCCTTGTCCACATTCTTTAGAGTGTCCACTTTCGGTAGGGGAAAATTGGTGTCATCAAGTTTTAAAAACATCTCATGACAATCAATTAGAAAGACTTTCGCAGTTAATTAAAAAAGACCGAAGAAATATGCCTTTAATTGGGCAAATCTATTCAAAAGTTAAAGAAAAACACACTTCGTTTCAGGTAATAAGAATTCTTTTAGAAACAAAATTTTCATTTGAATTTGAAGTTTGCACTAATAGTGGGGGAATTGAGATATTTGAAGTACAAAAAAGAACTTTGTCAAAAGAGCAGATAAAATCGATACGAATGTTGAGTTGGGGAGTAAAACTTGAGTTTAAAAAGATAAAAATACTTGGAGAAAAAAGACATCGGGTCTGCTTAATTAATTTTTAGGTTTTTAAATAGTCAAACATTTACACTTAAAATAAAAAAGGCCCTCACAATGAGGGCCTTTTGTATTTTATAGAAAATTTACTTATTTTTTCTTTTTTACATTAGTGTAGTTATCACCAAATTTCTTTCTAAACTTCTCGATACGACCTTCAGTATCAACCACTTTTTGTTTTCCAGTATAAAATGGATGGCAGTTTGAACAAATATCAACTTTATCAAGTTGAGCAGTACTTCTAGTGTTGTAAGTTGCACCACAAACGCAAGTAATAACAACGTTGTGATATTCAGGATGGATTCCTTGTTTCATATTGGGGACCTCTTTGATGCTATTGCTTAATACAATAGTAGGTTGCTAAAAAGTGAACAGAATATGCCTTTTTTCTCACGTCTCGTCAAGCGTTCTAGGCCTCACAGGAGTCGCATTTTCCACCTTTCGGGGCACCTCTCGTGATAATCTCCCAATTAAGATAACGTCGGTTAATTTCTACTAACGCCTCTTGTAGATCTGAAAAACAAGTTTGATCTAATTCTTCAAAATCTTTATTAGTAAGGGTCAGGGCATATTCGATTTCAACACTTCCTCCTGGTCCTCCTGGAGAAGCTAACACTGAAATAAAAGAGTTTAGTTGCTGTGAGCTAAACATTTTTGATTGCCAATTTTCTTGTGTAATCATTTTTTCCTCTAGAAAATCAATGGCAATGATAAAAAAATAAATTGCCGTAACCGTTGTTATAAGGTAAGTTTTTGCGGTTTTCAATGATTAATTGTGGAGGATCCTATGGCAAAAGGGCCAAGAGTAGTAATTCATTTAGAGTGTCAAACATGTAGAAAAAGTGGAGTTCCTGGTGTGAGCCGTTATTCTTCAACAAAAAATAAAAAAACAATTCCTGATAGACTTGAAATGAAAAAGTACTGCAAGTTTGAAAAAAAACATACAGTTCATAAAGAAATAAAGTAGTTTTATCATCTATTTTTTGATTGAATCGCCTCAGCTTGTACTGGGGCTTTTTTGTTTTTCTTAAGTTCTTTGGTGTCTCAAAAAAAGGAACACTTAAAGAATTCAATGAGTTAGAAAAAACAAAAGAGGACAATTTAAAAAGTATGAAATATAAAATGAAAAATATGGTCTCATAATTATCTAATATTATTGGGCAAATAAATATATCCATCTCATTCTTCAGATCGTCTATCCAACATATTGAAAATTCAATCTAATCAGCTTCTGCTCTTTCTACAGTACAGGCAAAAATTGCCCGATAAGTTCATGTAATGGTTGAACTTTAAGCGAGGAATACTTGGCCCTAAAAGTACTTCTGGCCGATCATGATGAAGAGTGGTTGGCCACAGCTAAAAAATTTTTGGAGGAAAACTTCTACGAAGTAGTTGCTGTTGATAACGGCAAAAAGGCACAACTCGCTCTTTATAACGAAAAATTCTTCATTGCAATACTCAATTATGAAATTCAAAACCACTCAGGCGCGCAAGTTCTTACATTTATACGTAAAAATCATAGAGGGCAAAGAGTTCTTCTAGTTCTAGACAGAGAGGAAATGCTTGGAGAAGGTGCCAGCTCACAAGAAAACCTCGAAAAACTAGGAGTCTCTGAAGTCATTTGTCGTCCCTTTAGCATGGATCAACTCCTTCAAACAATGGAAGGACATCAATCATTGGGTGAACTAATGGCAGTTCTACCAAAACGTCAAGGTGTTTCAGAAGAAGTTGAAGTTAACACTAACGATGGTGAGTTCACAAAAATTAAAATAGATGAATTTTATTCAAGTAAGAATGTTCTTTTTGACCTTTATGTTCGTTTGAGCAGTGGTAGATACGTCAAAATTCTTCATGCTGGAGACCAGTTTGATAAAGAGAGAATCGATAAATACAAAAATGAAAAACAGGTTCAGTATTTATATTTTTCGAATAAAGATAGACGCAAATACATTCAATTTCTCAACCATATGTCTGGTAAAGTTGTTAACAATAGGGCCGTTACATCTCAAACCAAAGTCAGTCTACTCAAAAACATTTCAGAAAAGTTCTTGGAGGAAACTTTTACTGTTGGACTTAAACCACAAATCATCGAACAAGGTAAAGAAATCACTGCTAATATTTACAATATGATTGAAGGACAAGATGATCTCTACAAAGTATTAAAAAACTATCAAGATTTTGATCCTAGTGCTTTTACACACGCTTATCTTGTAACACTCTTTAGCAGCTGTATCATTAAACAGTTTGAATGGCAGTCCCGTGTTACTATCGAAACAACGGCCTTTGCTTGTATGTTTCATGATATTGGGAAAATGAAACTCAAAAAAGAACTTCTTGAAAAAAGACCTGAAGAATTAGATGCTGGTGACTTAGAAGAATATAAAAAGCATCCAGAGTATGGAGTTGAAATGCTTCATGGATTTCCAACAATTTCAAATTCAGTTAAACAAATTATTTTCCAACATCATGAGTATTATGATGGAAGCGGTTTTCCATTAGGAATTAAGCGTTCAAAGATTCTCACTCTGGCCAACATTGTTGCTGTTGCCGATGACTTTGTACATATCATTATGAAAGATGATCTTAAGCCTGTGGATGCATTAAGGAAATTACTTTCAGATAAAACGATGGTTCCGAAATATAACTCTCAGATCATTGAAAACTTTATTAAAGTATTCACTGATCCAGGGAAAATTCAAAGATTGCACGAGCTTCCTTCAAATTCAAACGTTGTTAATAAAAAAGTTTCTTAACAGGAATAGAAGAAATATTTTTTTCAGTTATAGCAAAAACCTTTAAATATTTTCTTGGTACCACGTAAATAATGGGAGAAAGATTCGATCTAACTAAAAAATGTTGTCTTTTTTCAATTTTGAGATTGCCAATTTTTTTAAATGTCGAAGATATATCATAGACAATCTCTGTTTCATCTTTCTTGAGTATGCTTACTCTATACAAAGGATGAACAAAGTTTTTATTGATATCCTCTTCACTTTCTTTATCCAATTTATCCAAAATCATACTGCTTCGAATGTTGATAAAATTATCTAAAAACTCGATAACTTTTTCTTGGCCAAGATCCTTTTTAACTCTTCCAACCCATTGGCCATCAATTTCAGATAATTGAAGACCAACTTTTTTTAGGTCATCCCCACTAAGAATCATCATTGATGAAATTTCATGTCGGTCGGCCACAAACACTCTTGTTTCAATAAAATCAGGTAAATCTAGTTTTAAAAATAAATTATCTATCTGATCTACTTGATAAATTACATTCTTTTTAGAAACAAGAACGTAAGTTGAATTTCCGATTGAATCAATTAGTCCAAATTTTAATTGGATTGGATCATTACTATCATCAAGAGAAAAACTTATTTCAAAAAGAGGTGAATCTAATGAATAATTTGAAATATTAATTTGATCCTTTTTGAGAACTTTTTTTACTTTGATCATTGAAATTTCATGCAACAACTTTCTAATGATATCTTCTCTGATTAATAGTTCTCTCGGCCTAGACATTTCCCAATTTCGATTGAGATCATTATATCTAAAAGTAAAGTTACCAAGCCGATTTTTAAGATCAATTTTTTTGACCTTTTCAAAATTTGTGTCGGCCAGAAGTAAACTTTTTCTTTCTAACAATTTTTCATTTGATGTTGGAGCTTGAAACATGTGCCCAATTGATGCCGCAAAAACGAGTGTTAGCAGAAATAGGAATAATAGCCAGCTTGAGGTTCGATATCTTTTCGAATGTAAAATATTTATCATTCGATTAATTTACTTTTAAAGACGCCTAGAGGTCAAGTTCATCTAGATCACTCAAATCTCCTGCGTTAGCAGTTTCTTCCTTAGGTGTCTCTTCAGGGATATCAGGCTCAATCGATTTTACGAACTCACGCAATAGGGTTCTTTCACCTTTTTTTAAAAAAGAGAATTTTAAATTAAGTCTATAAGGGTGTTTTGTTTCGGAGATTATTTTCGAGGACGGATTGTACGCTCGGCAGAAAATAACTTCACCATTGAGTATAAAATTCTGAGGTACCAAAAATTCCACTACAATAGATTGACCTCTTAAAAAACTTGTATCACAAAAAAAACTCATTTCTTCCATAGAAATTTCTGACAATATTAAAGAGCCACTAGAAAATTTTGAAGGCGGTAACTTTGGCCGTACTTGTTTTATGGTAACAACTTCTTCGCTATCTAGATCAACTGCTCCAGAATCCTCACTCTCTGCTTCTCCTGATTCTGCGGCCGCCAAGGCAGCGGCCATTTCATCTTCACTGTCATCTAGAGTTGAATTCTCAGTAATTTCTCCAAGGGGAGAAGTGCTTTTACCTTCATACTCATTTCTAATATGTTCAATTAAGTCCTCTTTTTGGGTGGTATCTAAACCTTCAGATCGTTGCTTATAAGTATAAGCTATTTCGTCTCTTAAACCCCAGACTCTGAGCTGAATTTTTTTGATTAATACTGGATCTCTACTACTGCTATGTATCATATAACTATTATGCTGATATTTCTGGGCCTTAAAAGGGAGGAAAAAAGGTTCGTTATCCCCCAGGCAGGATTTACCATTGGGGCCATTATTAGAATTCAGTTAGAATTTTATATATAAAACTCATAAAAGTAAGCAACTATCAGAAATTTTAACCAGATTTTCGATATAATGGTTGTTTGGGGACAAAGAACAAGCAAAGTCAAGGAGGACAATATGCTTAAATCAGTATTAACGCTTTCACTTGCGTTTAGTACGGTAAGCTTCGCAAAAACTTATCCAATGAGCGAAGAAATCGACCGTGTACCAGGTGAAATCATCATTAAATTAAAAGATGCATCTGACTATAATGCATTATCATTGAACATTCAAAATGCAACAATTGAAAGAAGTTTTAAAACGATTGCTGGAAAATTTGTGATCGTAAAAATGGAAGATTCTCTAGTACTTTCAGGTTTATCCATATTGAATGATAATGAAAATATCGAATATGCTGAACCTAATTATCTATATAAAATTGATGATCCAATTGATCCTCTCTCTCTAGATCAAATTAGTGAATCGTTATCTGAACTTACAAATCCTATTGCAGAAACTCCAAATGATCCACAATTTGGTAAATTATGGGGACTTGCAAATACTGGTGACAATGATCCAAAAGGTTTAACTGGTGTGGCCGGGGCCGACGTAAATGCCCTTGAGGCCTGGTCAATTACAAAAGGTGATAGAAGAATCAAAATCGCTATTATTGATACTGGAATTGACTACAATCATCCAGATCTTAAGAATAATATTTGGGTAAATCAGGCCGAAATAGATGGTTTACCAGGTGTCGATGACGATAACAATGGATATGTTGATGATATTCATGGTTGGGATTTTGCTAATGGTGATAATAATCCATTAGATGGCCATGGACATGGAACTCATTGTGCAGGAACAATTGGAGCTGAGCATGATAATGGTGAAGGAGTTGCCGGTGTCATGGGCGAAGTACAGATGATGCCAGTGAAATTTTTAACTGACAGTGGGTCGGGATCAACTGAAGCTGCGATTAAGTCAATTGACTACGCTACTATGATGAATGTTGATATCATGTCTAACTCTTGGGGTGGCGGAGGATTTTCTCAGGCCCTACAAGACTCAATAGAAGCAGCTTCTAAAAAAGGAATTCTTTTTGTCGCTGCGGCCGGAAACTCTACTTCAAATAATGATGTAAGACCTCACTATCCTTCAAATTATAATGTTCCAAATGTGATTGCTGTTGCAGCTCACTCTATTCAAGATAGTCTAGCTAGCTTCTCTAGCTATGGTAAAAATACAGTACATATTGCAGCTCCTGGAAAAAATATTCTCTCAACTGTTACAAATGGAAACTATGCCTCTTACTCAGGAACTTCTATGGCCACTCCGCATGTTTCCGGTGTTCTTGGTCTTTTTGTTTCTAAGTTTGGAAGACTTCCTTTTGATCAGGTAAAAGAAGTAATGCAGAAAACTTCAGTTCCTGTTGCCACATATAAGAGAAAGACAATTTCTGGAGGAAGAATTAATGCCTATAATATGTTGACAAATACTCGTCCTGTTAGAAATGAACCAAGAGAAAATGATTGGAGAGAGTTTGCTTTAGATGAGGTTTTTGAAACTCCACATCCCTATGAAAAAAATATGGATTTGAGAAAAACAATTCATATTCCAGGAGCTTCATATATAAAAGTTGTTATAGATAAATACGACTTCGAACCAAGATATGATTATCTAAATTTAATTGATAAAGATGGAGCAATCGTTGAAACAATTGTGGGAGATGGTGAAGGTGTAGTAAGTGAATACATTGAAGGTGACACTGTCATGTTACAATTCAAATCTGATCAATCTGTGATGAAGTGGGGGGCAAAGATATCCAAAGTCCTCGCACAATTTCCTGAAGATTCTGTTGCTAAAAAGTAGGACGCACGAAAAAAGGGAAGCAAGGCTTCCCTTCTCTATCTATCTTATTTTTTTACTATAAGCTTAAGGTGTCTTTATTTTTCTTTAAAAACTTAGACAATGATCCAATCTTATCAAGAGTTCTAATCGCTCTCGTAGAAAGTCTTAATTTGATTGTTTCTCCCGACACTGGATCATATACTCTTTTAGTTTGTAGATTTGGTCTTTGAGTCATTTTAGTTTTGATGTTTGAGTGAGAAACTTTATTCCCCACAAGTCTTCTTTTTCCAGTTAAATCACATCTACGTGCCATGTTAACACCTCTTATTTTCACACAATTTAATAGCATTACAGGGCGCAAATATAGCGATTTCAATTTGATATGGCAAGCAATGGAAGGCAATTAGACTTAATTTGCTTGATTTCTACTCCATGCATAAATAAATTTTGTCTTCGTTTAGACCAAAACTGATGGCCATATCTTTAATTTTATTCAAAACCCACATCCGCATAGGACGAGAGTAGCGCACTTTTCCATCAAAACTTTTATTAAAACTCTCGTAATGGATAATAGATTGAGGGTAATTTTTCTTAACTTGATAATACACATCCTGAGTAAATCGAACGACTCCCAAAGACAAATATTCAATTTTTTCCATCTCTATATGCTTTCTGATTTGAATGAGTAATTCTCTATAATCTTCTTCGAACTGATCAGTATAAATAATCGGATCGAAATGAATTCCTATCTTATGACCATTTCTAGCTAGTTTTTCAATGGCCTTTAGTCTTGCCTCTATACTTGGTACTTTTCTATCAATGGTTTTAGCTACTTTGCTTGGAGACATACTAAAACTGGTAATAATATTATTCCTCGCTCCAAGTTCTAGAAGCTTCTTTATATTTATAGACTTTGTTCTTAACTCAAGTTTGCAATCTGGAATTTTTTCAAATGTCTCATAGTAGAAATCAATTTCGTCTGTTAGATGTGAAAGTGCGAGTGAATCACTAAATTCTCCAGCATGAAACCAAGACGTTTTTCCAAAAGTGTTCAACTTTGCGAGTCGAAAAATTTCTTGCTGAATTTCTTCTTTGTTTAAAAAAACTACGATATCAGGAGAGTGAAAATAACCTTGAAGATAACAATATTCACATTCATAAATACAATTATATGCATGAATGAAATAATAATGTTTATCTCCTTTTATCCCATAGGCGTCAGGGGCCTCTTTGACAAGCTGACCTTTTTTACTTCCTAGAAAAAGATTGAGTGTATTTCTTTTATGCAAATAGGGTTTTTTTACCTTACCAAAAATCTGATTTATATCCTCTATGTATGATATTTGAGATGATTTAAAACGTTGTTGAATTTTTTCAACTAATACATGATTTTTATATTCATTTTCTATAAATATTTTTTCAAACATGATCAAATTTTTCCTTCAAAAACATGATCAAGTTCACTCCAATCAAAGTTCTTCAACCTACGAACAAGGCAGTCCAATTGTAGAGGATGTGAAATTTTTGAATGCATCTCTAGAGTTATTTTTTCTAAATTATTATTGATTCTTGTCTTCGTATATTGGTCATTAAGTGATGATAAAATGCTCTCCACTTTTTGATTAAATGTCTTTTCAAAAGGGTTTAAGAGATCTTTCAAACAACTAATAAGTTCTAAAGTTCTCTCTTTTGGTCTCTTTTCATTCTTGGACAAAGAAACGATAACTTCTTCAATTTGAGATCTATCAATTCCTTTTAACTCCAGCTTTTCTTCTAGCACATTTAATTGTTTTTCTAGAGTAAAAGTGAAATAAAATGAATTTGCAAAATGTTCATCAATAAAACAAATAATTTGATATGAATTTTCTTTGATACTATTTTCTGGGAGATAAGAATTTAGATAATATTTGAGTAACTTATCAGAATAAATAAGCGCCTGCTCTTTTACAAAATCACAAATATTTGTTTGCTTTTTAAGTGGTGAGTCACTAATAACCTTGATGGCCCGAAAATTTGTTTTAAAAAAAGAAGATGCTTTTGCAACTCCATATGATTCCCTATCTACAGCATCAGCAAAATAAGAGAGCTTCTGTGCACTTTCCTTATTCAAAATTCTTGAAGGTGAGCTTATAAGATCGAATTGAGATCTTACTTGGCCAGTTTGATAAGACTTAAATTCATTTTGAGCATAAATTGTTCTTGCTTCGATTATTTCATTTGAAGAAATTTTATGATTCAATGAACCTGCTACTCCTAAAGAAAAAACATTTGATATTTCGGGAAACTTTGCTAAACACGCACTCGTGTATATTTGTGCATTATCAATACCTTCGCCACATATTGCCAATAGCATTTTTTCTGATCTAAATATATTGGCCAGAAAATTGTCCACATGACAAAAATTGAAATGGTGTAAAAATGCGTGGGCCTCACCTCGGTGAGCAAAGATTAATAAATCCATCCACTTTTCTTACTACCGTTGTCAAATTCTGTAAACATCGATACAAATTAACCATTTTTGGCAGAGGGTATTAAATGATTGAAATTTTTAAAGACCGTAAAAATCCTTTTAGTTTTGGTGGCGCAAGTATTGCTGGAAATGGTGGAGGCTATGGTTTTGGAGATATCAACGAAGGTGATTCAATTTCACTTCTTCATTATGCATACGAAAGAGGTGTAAAGGTTTATGATACAGCACCTATATATGGATTTGGAGAATCTGAAAAACGAATTGGACAAGCTTTTAAAGATAAAAGAGAAAAAGTGTTCATCATTTCAAAGTCAGGTGTTACTTGGCATCCAAATAAACGCGTTAATATGACTAATGATCCTAATTGTGCAAAAAAAATGTTGGAACAAAGCCTAAGAGATTTACAGAGTGATTATGTAGATCTTTATATGGTCCATTGGCCTGATCAAAAAATAGATATTAGAAGAACGCTTGAATGTTTTCAGAATATGAAAGAATCTGGAAAAATTAGACATATTGGATTATGCAATACAAATCTAGAGGATTTAAAACTTGGTAGTGAGGTTTGTCAGATCGAGGTTATTCAATCTGAGTTAAATATTTTTAAGCGAGAAAATTTTGATCTATTAAATGAAACTCAGGCCTTTATGAGTTGGGGGACTTTAGAAAAAGGTATTATAACAGGAAGAGTTAATAAAAATAGAAAATTTGATAAGTCAGATTGTCGCTCATGGGCCCCTTGGTGGAAGAGCTCTCCCTTAGACAAGCAATTCAAAACCATGTCTGAAATCTTTCCTCTTCTAGAAAAATATGAACTTTCAGGACTTGACCTGGCCATTGCTTTTAACCTTTCAGATCAAAGAGTAAAATCTGTCTTGTGTGGAGTTCGAAATCAAAAACAACTAGATGAAGTTTTGATATCTCTTAAAAAAAATGTTCCTCAAACCTTAATTAATGAATGTCTATCGATAGTCGACAGGAATATGAATGCCTAGAGTTAGTGTGATCATTCCAACATTTAACAGGGCCCATGTACTTGATAGAGCAATAAACTCAGTTTTAAATCAAACTTATAAGGACTTTGAGCTTATCGTTATTGATGATGGCTCAACTGACGAAACTGATAGAGTCATTTATAATTATCAAGATAAAAGGATTTTTTATTACAAACAAGAAAATAGGGGAGTTTCAGCTGCTAGAAATCTTGGAATTCTAAAATCTAAAGGTGAGTGGATAGCTTTATTAGACTCTGATGATGAGTGGCTCCCATTTCGATTGTCTTCGCAAATTACATACATACAAGAAAATCCATCCATTCAGCTTGTTCACGGAGAAGAGATTTGGATCAGGAATGGCAAGAGAGTTAACCCGAAAAAAAAACATCAAAAATTTGGTGGAAATATATATGAGAGGTGTCTTAAACTTTGTTTTATTAGTCCATCATCCGTTCTGATTAAAAAGAGTCTATTTAATGAAATAGGTCTATTCGATGAGAACTTTGAGGTCTGTGAAGATTATGATCTATGGTTAAGAATTACATCTCAATACAATATTGGGCTTATTAAGGATCAAATTATCATAAAATATGGAGGACATGAAGATCAACTATCTCAAAAATTGAGGGCCATGGATTGGTATAGAGTTAAGTCGATGTTAAAAATGTTGCGATGTTTATCTTTAGAAGATGAAAAAAGAAATGAAACAATACGCGAACTACGAAATAAATGTCATATCCTTCAAAAAGGATATATGAAGCATGGTAATTTAATTATGAAATCAAAAATAGAGAACATTATTCAAAAGTTGAGTTTATAAGTCCTTTATTGTGAACATTATTAATTTTTCTTAAGGAAAAATATATTCCTTTTTTAGCAATCTCATTTAAGATTAAAATTTAAGAAAAGGAAAAAGTTATGTACATATTAAAAATATTTGTGATTTCACTAATATTGATCAATAGTAAATTGTTCGCTGAATCCTCAAATAGTTTTCAAGTTGCCCCAGCACCAATTCCAAGTCCAAATTTTGAAGTAGGTATGGAAGATGTTAAGTCAACTGCAAATTATATTTCAATAGAATCATCAGCTTTTGAAATGACTGGTTTTGGTTTCAATTTTAGTAGAAGAAATGTGACGAATGAAAAGGCCGCACTCGATGTTGGTGGTGGAGTTAGTATTATGAGTGGTGATTTAAAAAGTGGAACAATTAATGGGGATATTGTTGCCTTCAGTTTCAATATTCAATTAGATCTTGAATATCAAATGCTTAAAAAAGATAGATTTTCATTGATTGGCTTTTTAGGATTTAACTTCCCTATACAAATTTCCTCATCGACTATAAGCACTGGTACTTCCTTAATTGGAGATATCACAACAACAACCGTCATGTTTCAGTATGGTTTTCCAATTGGTCTACAAGCAGGTATAGATTTAGGTGATTTTACACTCGTTCCGTTTTTTGGGCTTAATTTTTACTTGGGAGGTGTTGCCTCAACAACATCAAGTGTAGGCTCGTCAACTGAAGATACGACCGTAGAATCTTATGTCTCTAAAAACTTTGGAATGGATATCCTTTATAGACCCTTGGACATTTCTTTTGGTACTCTCTTACAGGCCTCTGATCCAGGTGGTTCAGGTGGGCAAACAGACGTTTTTACCTTCCAAATATCTTGGAACAAACAGAGAAATGTAGCAAAAAAACCAGAAACTACAAATGAAATTCATAAACCAACACCTCCTCCGAAGGTTGAGGATCCCAAAGAAACTGAAGAAAACAAATCAGAAATTAAATCAGAAAATAAATCAGAATAATCCAAAAAGTATAGGATGTTGATTGATTTAGTCTCAAAGTAAGTACTTAAATTACTTGGGGCGAACAATCCTCTTTGTGGCCAAGCTCTTGGTATCATTGAACGATTACAATTTTTAAACATATTAAATTACATAATGTAAAAATTCACCTGTATATCTTTTTGAATAAATATTTGAGTTATTATTTTTTTAATCTAAAACTTGGAGATTTAAAATGAACCGAAAAATAAAAACATTATTTCTGATTGTGATTTTTGTATTTGTAGGATGTAATGATAATTCAAATATTGAGAGTAATGGAAGTTTTGAAAGTGTAAAGGTATCAACTTCTCTTACATCACAAACACAAGATGAAAGCGATAGCTTTGACAATGTAACAGACCCAACACCAATTTCTTTACCAACTAAAAAAGAAAAATCATTAATGGAAAAAATTGACTCATATTTAGGAAAATATGAACTTCAAGACAGATATATGAGTAAAGATGACCTTAATGAAATTCTTTCTGTTTCAGATCTTTCAAATGGTGAAATTTCAAATATAATTGATAAACTAAGCAATGTATATGGAGATGGAAAGTTTGGAAATTTGAAAATTGCTGGCGCTCTAACTACTTGCGGATTCAACGGCTCTTTTTTCATAGATAATGATACTTGGGATATGTCTATTTTGATTAAGGATCCAAACACCAATAAAATCATTGAAATTGAGGATATTATTACCGCACACATCTGGCAAGGAGGACTAGTAAAATTGGGATTTGGATATGAATGTACTTGGGTGTTTTTACCTGCTGAAGCAAAGCTTTCTCAACTTGTTAATGTAACCTACGGTGATGAAGATGGTGATACAGCTCTAGGTAAAATGTTTGGAACTGATGATGGAGGTAGAGGGATTGGTTTTAATCTAACTGGAATTGTAGGCATTCATATCGCATCTATTTCTGCTCAGAAAGGAAGCGGAGGTGTAGCGGGAAATTTAATAATTGTTTCTCCTAGAATCGGTCCCAAAATCTCAATAGGCCCAACTTTCCCAAAAATAGCTTTTAAAATGAAAAAAATTGGAGACGAAAACAAAGATTATACTGATAGATTTCTAGATTGGATAAACGATTAATTAATCGTAAAGTGGGATCTTAATCAAAAAAGTTGATTTTAGGGAAACCAATAATTGACTCAGCATACTCGTCAATATTTTCAGGTCTTAAGTTGTCCAGGTCCATCTCAGGTTTTAAAAACAAAAAGAATAATGCATCTTCTTCCCATTCCTTATAATCTTTATCAGGAATTTGATCCCTTATTTCTTCAAAAAAATCTGAATGTTTCAATCTTAATTTGGGCATCTCAATAGACCCTATTCTACATGGGCCTTCTTTTCTCTTATACGATTTAAACTTCATTGTTATCCTCTCTTTATACTTAATTTTTCAAAGGATTGAACTATGAGTTTACGACGTATTCACCGTTACTGCATCCCTGGTTTTGACGTGACAGACACTAAAGAGTGGTTAGATAAAGGCTTTATTGAGATATTTATCAAAGATGGACGTGAAGTTAAACAGTGTTCCAGGTGTTGTCATGAGCTTGATGCAGCCAAAGTTAGCGAGCATAAAGTCAAAGTTCGCACAATGGATATTCATGGTTTTAAGGGATACTACATCTTTAAAAGAACTAAGCATCGATGCGGTAATTGTAAAAAAATTAGAACTTCTAAAATTGACTGGATCTCTGAGGAGACTCCGCACGTAACCGAGGAATATGCTTGGTGGTTAGGACGTCTTTGTGAGATTACTCCAGTCTCTCGGGCCGCTGAGTTCACTGGCAATGATCCTATGAGTATGTGGCGGTTTGATTTTAAAAGAATGAAGCGGATGTTTCAACACTACAAGATCCCAAAGGTCAGGAGGATTTGTGTAGACGAAGTCTATGCCAGAAAGAAAAAGTATCATGCCAAAGAGTCCAGGGATAAACGCTTTTTCACGATAATCTGTGACTTGGACACTAGGAGGGTTATTTGGGTGTCTGAAAGCCGCTCTAAAGAAGCACTTAATGAGTTTTTTCATGTCATGGGAAAAGAGCGCTGTGAAGAGATTGAAGTTGTAGCGGCAGATCAGTTTGATGGATATAAACTTAGCGTGAAAGAGAACTGTCCCAACGCTATTTTTGTATGGGATCGTTTTCATATCATGCAGACGTTTCAAAACTATATTAATAGTGAGAGACAGTGGTTAAATGAGCACATGTGCAAAGGAGAACAAAAGAGACTGACTCGTGGCAAATTTAAACAGTTATTCACTAAAAAATCTGATCGAAGAACAAAAGCTGAGAACCGGCATATTCGGGAAGTCATGAGAGATAATGAATATTTTGTTTACCTAGAACTCATTAAAGAAGGTATGCACCAGATATTTGAATCTGCTTCAGCTCCGGAAGCAAGAGCAAAGTTTGAAGAGATGGGGGAATGGATAAATCAAGCAGGGATCTTCTATGAACTAAAAAAATGGTGGAAAACGTTTGATGATGGATGGGATACATTCAGAAACTACTTCAAATACCCTGTTACCTCATCACTTTCAGAAGGAATAAACAACGTCATCAAAACAATAAAGAAAAGAGCTTATGGTTATAGGAATATGCAGTATTTTAAGCTTAAAATCCTCCAAGTATGCGGATTTTTGAACTCTAAGTGGGTACCAATGAATTTTCAATAACTTCAACTTTTTTGTTAGAGAGGCCGTAAAGTGTAAAGAATTTGGACGTTTTCTCAAGCTTTGTATAACTATTATAGAAGAGTCTAATGTTAATTGAATATAATTCAAAAAACGATATATTGATTGATACCTTTATAAAGGGAGTTTTTTATGAAGAGAATATTTATAATACTAATTTCAACTTTTTTGATGTCATCATTATATGCGGACGATGGACTTATTTCATGCTTCTCTACCGACAAGGAAACATCAAAAACTTATGAACTCTTTCGTTTTAATAGCTATAGACTTAAAGATAACGGCGAGGCCCATCGAGTTTATTTAGATTCTTTTGACGGGAAAAAGTATTTCTTAGAGGTATTTCTATATGATCAATACAACAGAACCTTTGTAATGCGAGTGAATGAAGGGACTTTTGAGGATTATTCTGTGATTGAATCAGAATTTCTTAAAACAGATGATTTTAGCTATATGCAAGTGGTGCAAAATTCAACTATCTTCGGCCAAGGCAGAGACAAACTCGAAGTTTGGTGTATTGATGATTCAATCTAGAATTCTAAAAAATTACTTAAATTAAGAATTAGTTGGTATGTAATTCTAACAAAATTCAGAAATTTGTTAATATTTTATGTTAAAAGAAGATATGAATTTTTCATATCTATTAACTTTATTATTTTTGCCCTTTCTCATTCATGCAAATGAATGCCAAAAATTAATATCAATCCATAATGAGGTTAAATTTTCAAATGAAGGATTTACTTTAAATCACGATATTTACATTCGCCCAATGCAGAAAATGGTTCCGGTTTATGAGACGATTAGAGATTCAGTGTCTTTAGAAGATTTTAACTCCTATCTTGTTAGTGTCACTGATTTTGATGGCACCATTAAAGAAAAATTTAAAAAATACAAAACTGGCGTTGTATTTAAGGCAGGTGAACTCCTTGGATTTGTCATTTATTCTAAAAAATTGGATAAAGAAATTGGAGTTGTCAGCATTGCACATGTCAATTTTGGAGATACCTCCCTAGGTATTGCAATTCATCCCCATTTTAGAGGACATGGTCTTGGTAAAATAGCTTCAAAAACTCTGTTACAATTAGTTTTAAAACATATTCCTAAAGATGAAATTGCCGTAACGATTAAGGCCAGAAATAAACGATCAACACATATATGGAAAGATCTAGGTCTTGAATACATAAGTGAGTTTAAAGACTATAATAATGAATCATATTATTTCTGCACTTTTCCTCATCCAGAAAAATAAAAATGTCTCTTTTATTTGCCAAGTACCATTCTTTCATGAGGCAATATTCTTTTGTATGGCCTAAAATATGTCCTAGGAGAACAATTCATTAAATCTGAAACTTTTGCCATATAAATACAAGCATACTTCTCAACTTGCCCGGCCATTCGACTTTCTTCTTGACCCGCTCTCATTAATTCTCCCCAATACGGATTAAAAATCTTATTATATAAACTAATGTTATTTGCTATTTCACGATCAATTTCTTCAATTTGTGACAAAATTTTCTTGTAATCATTATTATCAGATTTTTCTTTATCTATCTTATAGATGTCATTTAATTTTTTTTCATGCCTACTCTTTACCTTCATGAGCTCATCGATCTTCTCTAAAAAAACCTTTGCTTGTGTCAAACAACCAACTTCTTCCTCAAGAGGATCAAGTACAAGCGCTGTACGCCAGTTTGAAGTTTTCTTAATTGTAACTACATCTCCATAAATATGATCGCCAATATAGAGAATCTCTTCACCGATTAATCCTAGGTCCTCCTCTAGTCTAATCGATGAACCTCCTTGATAAATTCCATTTTCCAATTTGTGTAAATCAACATTTGACATCAATCCAGATTCTGGTTCGATTTTTAAAAATTGTAAATTCTTTGTGAAAAAATCTGGTTTAGAGGATTTTGTTATCACTAGCTCAAATAGTTCACTCCAATGTTTATGGTCAGTTAAAAATGGATTGATCGTGAAATCTAGTAAAACTTTGCAATAGTCGTATTCCGAGTTAGTTATTACTAAAAGTTTTTTTCCGTGTCTTTTATAGGCCTCAAGAGAATCTACAAGTTGTGGTTCTTGAATTATATATTTTTTTATATCCTTCTTTACTAAGCCTTTTAAGGAACCATCCCTGTGGACTAGATCAACACATTCTCTTACATCATCGGCAATTTTGTTAAAAGATGGTAGATTAAAACCTTTAGTCTTTAGATCTATTAAATTCGAATATAAAACTCCATCTGAAATAGAAAATAAAGTATCTAAACTCATCATATCTGGATCATTTAGATCTATAACTAAACTTCGATAAAGCTCTTGTTGTTGTTTAAAACTTATACGCTCTAAACCGTGATAACACATCTTTACTTTTCCATACAAACTGAGCTTAAGTAGATTTCCATGTCGTTTATCAATCACAAGGCCAGGAATAACTTGACGATAATTAAAGACATATTCTGATAATTCTTTTGGATAGTTTTTTTTCTCAATTAACTTCTTTACTGCAAACTCATAGGCCTTCTTTTCAAACTCTTCTGAGTGATAACGAACTAACGTGTAATCCATATCAAATCCGATGACTTTTATTTTTTTCATATTCAAAGTGCGGTTTACATAAACGCTCATATTTCCTCTTTTTTTTGCGGTACAAACCAAGTTAAAATATAGCAGAGCGTTTGAAAGGGGGCAACAGAAGGTGGCAAATGGTAAAACTCATGATAAATTCTCTTTGTTTATTGGAGCAATTTGTACTGGAATTCTCCTAGGCCTTGAGAGATCAATTAATCTTGTATTGGCATTCACTGCTGGTTGGCTCTTTGCAACTCTTATTTTTTCTCCTGACACAGATGTCATGCCTAAAAAAAGAACTCATGTCCTTCGATTTATTTTATACCCATATTCTATTATGTTTAAGCATCGCGGCATTTCGCATATGATTTTTTGGGGCACATTGTCTAGAATTCTATACGGTGTTGTATTCTTTGGAGTGATGACTTTTATCTTAAATAAAATGGGATATATAGAACAATCTGCTGAAAAATATATGGCCTCTCTATGGAAATTTCTAAAAAATTTTGATTACTCAGAAGAAAAATACAAACTCATTGTTTGGCCTTATATTGGAATGCTTCTGGCCGATCTTTGTCATATCTTCCTAGATCAAATTACTGATTTTAGAAATCGCTTTTTAAGAAAAATGCGCTTTTAAGGGACTATTGTTTGTCTGAAATAAAACCTTGCTAAATGTTGATATTTTCTATAGATTGCCCGTATTCAAAAAAATGTGGGCCGGTAGCTCAGTTGGGAGAGCACAACGCTGGCAGCGTTGGGGTCGCAGGTTCGATCCCTGTTCGGTCCACCATTTTTTTAAGATTTTTAAAATTGGTCATAACTATTTGAATTAAAAACAGAATAGTTTCCAATAGTTACGTTTAACCGCTTCTTTTGATGTTACTTGAGATTACATAAAATTACTCGATTTCGCCTAGAGTTGCCTAGAGTAGTGCCTAGAGCAATTCGCAAGCGATTTTTGGAGATTTCAAATTCGCAATTTGAGTTTCAAATGCGTTTGTTTTCGAGAGTTTACTTTGTCGCATAACACTGGCAGAAACGTCGCTTTTCTAAACCAGTGAACTGCTGGCAGAGGGCCATTCTAAATCTCAAAAAGCAAAAGCTTTTAACAAAAAAGGAGAAAGAATGGAACAAACTAAAATGCCAAGAAGTAGACAGAAAATTATGCTGCCTGAAACATTCGCACTAAGGAAGATGCGCGAAATTTTAAACTTAGATCGCAAACAGGAAGCTATTCTTGTCGAAAAAAATGCCAAGCAATTAGAGAAAATAGAAAACGGTTTTGTTGAGCTAACACCTGCACTTGTTAGTCAATTTATCAAAAACTATGGATTCTCTATTGCAAACTTTGAATTACTTGTTGAAGGAAGAGTTGAGCAAGTTAAAAGAAACCTTAGTCCTAAAGCGAAAAAGGTAATTGAGAACAATAAGCTTAGAAGAAGTTACAAGAAGAATATTACCAAAGAAGTAAGGGCTCTTCAGGTTTTGCGTAAACTAAAAGGTGTAACTCAGTATCAAGCAAGTTTTCTTTGTAAATACCATAAGACTGCAATTGGACACATTGAGAATGGACGAGTTGAAATCCCAAGTTCAAGAATCCAGCACATTGTGAAGTCCTATGGCATCACAATGAAAGACTTTGAATATCACATGAAGTCAGAGCGATTTGTCACAGACATTCAGGAAGAATGTATGGAAATCATCAAAGGGCTTTCAGAAGAAAAGCTTAAAGCTGTTTACCCATTACTAACAACATTTAAAGCATAAATATCAAATTAAGGAGTTTCAAAAATGAAGAATACAGAATCATCAACAAAGAAAAATTACAACTACACTTCTATTCGAGTTAAAGAGAAAACCAAGGGCGATGTGACAAAGTTCTTGGAGAAAGTAAACAAAACTGAAGACTGCGGAAAGGTAACTTTTGATACTTTGATCGGCTACTTTTTAGAAAAGGTCGAAAAAGAGGATATCGAATCGCTTCAGTTGAAAACTGTCACTTGGTCACATGAAGAAAAGCGTCTTCGTAAACTTTGGGAAAAGAAAAAAGGCAAAGTTTCTGACAATAAGTGGAAAGAGATGCTTTACCTCGGACAACTAGGAGAATTTATATCAGTAAACTCTAGGCTTAAGGTAGCAGCAAATGTTTAAGCTTACTTGTCGTAAACCTACAGAGGGAAATGTCATTTTTCCCTCTGTTTTTAATAACTTAAGACACGACCTTGACAAACTTCTAATATTTTAGTAGTTTTAAGAAAGGAGCATGGATGGCAACGAAGAAGATAGACTACTATGTGACGGAAAATGATAAAGCACCTTTCCTTGAGTGGGTTAATAATTTGGATATGGCCAGCCAACTTAAAGTTGACCGTTTAATCCAAAGAGTCGCCCAAGGCGGTGCTAAAAAGTCGATTAAAAGTTTAAAGGATGGTGTCTTTGAAATAAAGATTCCTCACGGCCCTGGGTTAAGGGTGTACTTTGGTGAAGATGGAGACAAACTTATTCTTCTTTTAGTCGGTGGAGATAAAGGAACTCAAAGCAGAGACATTAAAAAAGCTAAAGAGTATTGGAGTAATTATGGCAAACAGAAATAAAAGCTATGACGAAGTATTAGCAGGCAAATTTGAAAACCTTGAATATGCTCAAGGCTATTTGCTTGATATTGTCGAAAGCGAAGGTCTTTCTGTTGATGAAGCCCTACGCGAAACAATTAAAGCAATGGGACTACAGAACTTTGCAAATAAGGCTGAAGTCTCTATTCAAGGAGTCTCAGATTTTGTGGCGAAAAGGCATAAATGGAGTGCTGATAAGCTCTCTAAGCTCATTGATAAAGTTTTTCATTTAAAAGTGAAACTCACTCTTGAAGCACCTGACTCAAGTGAAGTTGCATGACATAGAAAGTACATTTTTAACTAAAGTCCTTACCCATATTTGTTTTTTTATATATTGTGTCGAAATTATTTAGCTTTTGCATTTCAGCCTCCTTCATTGCCTTTGGCCAGGGTGAAAGGAGGCAAAATGCAAAAAACCGAAAATGTCAATTTTAATTGAAAATTCCCCACTACTAAGTAAAAAATATATTAATTTCTTTTTAATTGATCTTTTCTGTCCTTTAATCGATAGCTTTCACCTTTAACATTCACAACTGTACAGTGATGTAAAAGTCTATCTAAAACAGCAGATGCAATTACATTGTCTCCAAAAATACTACCCCATTCAGAAAAGCTTTTATTAGAGGTTAATATTATTGAATGCTTTTCATATCGTTTTGATATTAATTGAAAAAACAGATTTGCCCCTTGTTTATCAAATGGTAGATAGCCTACTTCATCGATAATTAGAACTTTGTACTTGGTTAATGTTTTTAGTTTCGTTGCTAAATTATTTTCAAACTGTGATCTATTAAGTGCTGTGATCAATTCGTGGCAATTCATATAGTAACAACTATATTTGTTTCTAACGGCATCCATTCCGAGAGCTATTGATAAATGAGTTTTTCCAACACCTGGTGGCCCTAGTAGTATTACGTTCTCTCCATTTTCTACAAAACGCATTGTCCTCAGTTCATTTATGGTTTTTACATCAATAGAAGGTTGATAATTAAAATCAAATTGTTCAAATGTTTTCCGATAAGGGAATCCCGCAACATTTGTTCTCATTTTAAGCGATTTTTCATCCTTGTGACATCTTTCTTCATTCACTAGATAATCTAATGCTTCTGTTATTGATGCTTGCTCTTTTACTGCTCGTTCTAGATAATTATCTAAAATTTCAGAAATTTTTGTCAGCTTTAATGCCTCTAAATTTTGATTAAGTCTTTCATAGGAAAAGTTCATTGTAATACTCCTTGATAAAAATTTAAGTCTCTTTCTTCAACATTGATATTTAAATCGACGCCAGAAACAGTATGAATCTCATTATTAGTTTTTTTGCTTTCTTTAATTTTTGGGCGATAACCAGAACCATATCGTTTTTCTGCAAGTCCATCTAAATGTTCCGGGTTAGTTATATAAATAGTTCCTAATTCGTTTATGGTATGTTCAGCAATAATTTTTTCTCGATAATAAACAATTATATTTTCTTCACTCAATTTTATTGCGACTTCTTTGTTTACGTATTGATAGGGAACTGAATATTTTTTTGAAAATAAATTAAAATGAGAATCAATAAAAACTTTTCGATAATATATTTTTGATAGATCAAAATATTTATTTTCAACTGTTATTAAGTTTTCATGCTTTAATCTATCAAATGGTTTTTCTTTTATTGTTGAATGAACCTGATTATTAACTTCATTTAACCAGTCTAAGGCCTTACTGTTGAGGTCCTTCAGTGATTTAAATGTTTCCCCATCAAAAAATGAAGTTCGAACATATTTAACAGTGTTTTCAACTTTTCCTTTGGTATTAGGTTTATAAGGGCGTGCTAAAATTGGATTAAAACCATAATAACCAGCAAACTCCATAAATCTTTTATTAAACTCTGAATCTGTGACCCTAAAAGCTCTTCTAATCACAACTGATTTTAAATTATCGTAAAGAATGTCTTTTGTATGTCCACCAAAATATTCAAAAGATTTATTATGGCCCATTAAAAAATTTTCAGTATTGTCGCCATCAAAAAAATGAATAAATTTTGTTCTCGAAAAACCTAGTACAATCACGAAACAACATAATCGAACATCTTTTTTTAAATCCTGATCATATAATTTTCCGAAGTATCCCCAATCAACTTGGGCCTGCTCTCCCGGTAAAGTTTCAAATAAGAGAACTGCTTTTGCCCGATGTTTGTCCTTAATTGTTTTTACATACTTACTAACAATTACATATTCACCGGAATATCCTTGTTGTTTGATTTCTTTGAATAGTTTTTTAGCTGTTAAATTATATTTTTGAAGTCTACCGTCAATATAGGTTTTATAGTCATCTAATTTTGAGGCTGATTTTTTTCTACTATATCCTTGTGGAGGTGTTTCACTATTTAGTAATTTTCGTACAGTCTTTCTGTCAAAATTAAGATTTCTAGATATCTCTGATATATTCAATCCATTATTTTTTAGATTTCTGATCATTCCCCAAACCTTTACACTTAACATTTATTCCTCCATGAAAATTGTTAGTGTTTACATTGTACACTGCTATGCGTGGGGAATTTTCAAATGTAATTTTTGGGGATTATTCAATTAAAATTTACATTATTTATGAACCAGCTATTAGGTTCAATAATCTTTTTGTAAGAATTGATGTTCTTGTTAAAAAAGGCAATCACTTTGACCTTATAGAGGTAAAGGCCAAGTCATTCGATTCTGAATCAGAAGATCCATTTTTGAATAAGAACGGAACGATTAAGTCTAATTGGAAGCCTTATTTGTATGACATTGCATTCCAGAGGCATGTGCTAGCGAGTGCCTTTCCTGACTCTAGTATCAGTTCTTACCTTATGATGGCAGATAAAACTGCCGTTTGCGGCACTGATGGTCTTAATCAAAAGTTTCAAATTGTAAGAGACGAATCAAATAGAAAAGGCATTAAGGTTTCTACAACACTCACGGCTGAAGATTTAAAGAATAAACTACTTGTTCAAGTCTCAGTCGAAGATGAAATTCAACTGATCTATGAAGGTAAAGACAGTAAAGAGAATGAAACTGATTTTTTTGAAAATATTGAGTTCTTGGCATCTAAATATGAGTCTGATGAAAAAATTGTCTCTGAAATAGGCTCGAAATGTTCTGGTTGTGAGTTTCAATGCTCAAAAGAGGATGAATCAAATGGTTTGAAAAATGGTTTCAAAGAATGTTGGAAAACAGCTTTGAAATGGACTGATGCTGATTTTAATGAAGCAACTGTTCTTGATATTTGGAGCTTTAGAAGAAAAGATAATCTAATCCAAGATGGCAAAATAAAGATATCTGAAATAGAAGAGGCCGATATATCTCCTTCCCCAGATAAGAAAGGCGGAATATCTGCCAGTGAAAGACAATGGCTTCAAGTTGAAAAATGTCAGAAGAAGGATGAAACACCATTTTTCGATGCTTGGGGAATGAATGAAGAATTTAAAAAATTCAAATATCCACTTCACTTTATAGACTTTGAAACAACGGCAGTCGCGATACCCTTTAATAAGGGAAGACGCCCTTATGAAGGAGTTGCTTTTCAATTCTCTCACCATATTGTTTATAAAGACGGCCGAGTTGAGCACGTTGGTCAATATTTGAATACTGAGCGTGGCCAATTTCCTAACTATGACTTTGTAAGAGAACTAAAAAGGCAATTGGAAGGAGATGAGGGAACGATTTTTAGGTATGCCCCTCATGAGAATACATATCTTAACCTAATTTATCGTCAGCTATGTGAAGATGTTAAAGATATTCCTGATAGAGAAGATTTATGTTCATTTATAAAAAGTATCACGAAGTCTGTTGGTTCAAGTTCTGAACAGTGGGAAGGTAACAGATGTATGGTTGATATGTGGGATTTAGTAAAACGCTATTATTATGATCCTTATACTAACGGTTCTAACTCGATTAAATACGTCCTACCAGCAATTTTGAATAGCTCAGACTATTTAAAGGAAAAGTACTCAAAACCTATATATGGATCATCGGATGGAATAAAGAGTCTGAATTTTGAAAATTGGAAGTGGATTGAGACTAAAGATGGAGAAATTGTTGATCCCTATAAGCGTCTTCCAAAAATGTTTCAAGATGCTTCTGACAAGAATATGAATATTCTGTCTGAGGATGACGAATTGAGAAATGGTGGTGCTGCACTAACCGCCTACGGAAAAATGCAGTTCACCGAAATAACAGACTACGAAAAAGATGAATTGACAAAGGCCCTACTCAAATATTGTGAGCTTGATACTCTTGCGATGGTTATGATTTTTGAGGGATGGAGAGAGATGCTCAGGGCTGAATTAAATGGTAAAGCAGCGGCTTAAAATGGTGGTTCCTGAATGAGAGATGCAACAGACAGTTGGTCTGGATATTTATATCAATCTATAATCGGCCTTATTGTCGCAATGGAAAATATAGTTGATTCTCAGAGCCAAAATTTAACAGTTCAAGGCGAACTTGTTTATGAAGACTTTGAAGACTTTTCCATCTATTTAAAAGATGAAAGTAATCAGCCTTTGTCATCTCGGACATATCAGGTCAAATTTAAAAAAAGTACGACACCAAGTGATTACTATCCAGTTTTTAGAGATTTGGTTAGACGAAGCGAAGAGAATCCGACCTTGGAATACTTTCTTAATATATCTAACAATATTGATTTTACTGAGGTAGATCATGAAAGAAGCAATCTCCCAGAAAACTTTTTTAGCATGGTTTATAACTATAGAAATGATCAAAGCTATCTGGGGGGAGTGGAAGCTCTTTCCTATCTCGAAGAGTTAATTAGCAATTATGCACAAAATGCAGACTTGAATTTCACAAGGAGTAAAGTTGAGAGAGCAGCATCTTTTTTAATCTCATATATTGATAAGATGATTATAAGAACTAAAGACATGAGAGCGACAAATGTTGAGTATCGAGAAGTTATTCAGATTCAAACGTTGATCGATCATATTATTAATACTCCCGACGAAATTAGCGAAGAAATTGCGGCTCAAATAATTAGAACAAGAGTTCTGAATGCATTCTATATGTTTTCTGAATCATTTGAGGATGAAGAAGTAGTCACATTAGAGCGATTTATAACATCTATATCTAAAGTGAGTGATAAGGAATTGATCTCTTTTACTAAAAAAATTGAAATACATAAAGATTTAACATCCCTTACAGAACTAATTTCAGCATTTAAAAACCCTGAAGATCTCCAAGACGTTTTGATGGAGGCTATTAAGGGTATTACCTCAGAAATTGATATTGATAAGGTTATATTTAGAAAAGACAATACTGCATATCGACCTTCGAGCATGAGGATGTCAAATAATGAGCGAACAGCTCAGCAAAATTTGAGAATGCAATATATTCCTCTAATAAAGCGCAATATGTCTCTCTATGATGTTGAGGGGTATTTTCAGACAAAAAAAATTATAATTAGTGGCAATACTGTGCCAAACATTTGGGAGTATATCATTACCGCTTCTCACAGCGAAAAAAAGGAAAATAAAATTAATGAGCCTGAGTTAAAAACACTTATCTCTATTACAGAAGCGATTGAGGAAATAAATGACGATGATTAATTATATAGCAAAAATTATGGACGAGTTATTATTCAAAAAAGAGGTTCTTTCTTTTGATTTTAATGGGCAATCGATACCTATAATATTATTCACAAAAGACAAAAAAGCATTTCTTACGATTGGGATAGGTGAAGATAATGCATCTGTTATAACCGAATTTACTGATGTGTTTCAAGGAGCCTTGTTCGAGTGGGCATTGAGTGAATTTTCAAACTTTTCTGATGAAATGACAAAAAATGCATATTTAATACTTCTTGTTGAGGATATTCTCGCAAAGGATTATGAAAAAAAGGTATTTATAAACATAGAAGAGGATGCTTTCTTTTTTAAGAAATATATACTCTCTTTCTCTCAAGGAGAATTAAATTTACTTAAAGTTAAAACATCGGATGAAAATATTGTTGATTCCCTTGGGAGCTTAGCAGTTGATCAGTCTATCTTTGAAAGGTTTTCTCAAAAGGATAAAGAAATGGAAGGCTATGAGCGGTTGCTTTATCAATTGTTTATAAAGGTTCCAGTTATTTCCCTCCCAACAAAGGCACAAGAAATTGAAAGCTTAGAAAAAGCAATTTCGCAAAATATTGAGGAACTTAATGTTGATCAGGTTCACAAAGTGATATTAGAAAACCTTGATGATATACCTGACTCGAAAATTGATCTAAAAATGTTTAAGCAAATAGTTGGTAAATTATGAGCAAGTTTAGAATTGAAAGAATTGGGATAGACAATTTTAAGATATTTTCAAAGTATTTTGAGCAATCATTTAATGGCAATGACCTGATCGTATTTGATGGGCCAAATGGCTTTGGTAAAACATCTGTTTTTGATGCAGTTGAATTAGCGTTAACTGGAATCATTAGAAGGCTAGATATCTATGATGATGCTGTAAAAAATAAAATGAAGGCACATAGCTTTCCATTTATAAATAGCGAGTCTCGTGACTTTTTTATAAAAATTGAGTTGGTTTCGGATAGTGGAAGGTTGATCATTTGTCGGTATTTAAAGAAAGAGCAGATCGGACAGAAAGATAAGGGTAAGATTAAATGGGAAAGAATATGTTTGGGGAAACTTAATTCTTGGGATGATAGCTACGAAAATGCAACTGATCTAAATCAGAAACAACTTGAAGGCCTTCTTGGCATCAGAGAATTAGACCGTATTTTTAATGTCTTTTTCTATGTCCAACAGGAAGAGAATACATTTTTTCTGAAACGTTCTGAAAACGATAGGAAAGAATATTTAAATATTCTTTTTGATGTAGAGAAAGAGTCAAAGTTATTGGAGAAAATAAAAAAACTTTTAAAATTTCAGAAAGATTATGTGAGTGAAATAGAGGTAAACATTAAAAAAGCAGAAGAGAAGAAGGTTACTGCTGATGCAAATACTAAGATTGAAAATCTACCATATGAAAAACTGTTTGTGGATGATGAGCATGAGTGGGATAAAGAAAGTCCTGACTTTGCTAAAATAACATATAAAAATGTAGTTGAAGGAATAGGAAATATTCAAAAGTTGAGACAATCATCCTCCGAATTTAAAAAGCAAAAAGAGGCGTTGAAAATTAGAAGCTACCTAAGTAGTCCTAACTTTATAAAAAATTATGCATTAAGAGAAAAATATGAAGATAAGTTAGATGAAATCGAAGCTCATATAAATGAAGGTAAGCAAATTGGTACTGTCTTAAAAACTATTAAACAAAATAAGCATTTGGAAGTTAATTTTTGGAACGATCAAAAGTCTTTTCTTGAAGGAATAACCTCATTAGATATTCAGGTAATAGTTGATCAAATTAAAGTGTACGTGGATCAAAAAGGGAATCACGATAAGCTAGAATCTACTCGAACTGAGATAAATCGCTACCGTAAAAGTTTGTCTGAAAAATATAAGGAATATATAAAGGAATCTCAAGATAAAAAAGACATGGAATGTCCTCTTTGTGGAAATGAGTGGACCGATTTCCAAGGATTAATGAATGGTATTGATTCTGCTGAGAAGAGATTCATGTCAAACAATCAAGCTTCTTTGAAGAGCATTTTGGATAACATCTCGAAATATGTTAATCAGGTTGAGCTGGAATTACAAAAAAAGGTGGATACTATTTTTTATCCAGAAGATGAAATACTAACTTCTATAAGAACATCAGAGAGGTCAAAAACAAACTTTGCAGAGCTTAATGCATTTTTAAAAAGTAATAAAATTAAAATTCTTTCTTTGGACAAGTTAAAGTCAATAAAAGACCTCAAAGAACTTTCAAAATCAGCAACGGAATTTCAAACCGAACTAGAGCAGGAGATAGAGTCATTAATGGTTATCGAAGATGATTTATACACAAAGTTTGAAACGATATTCGTTAAATATTTTGAGCAGTCTTTAGAAAAATTAGAGAAGATGGAAAGCACAAAAATGGGTGATAAACTCAAGTATATTGCAGTCAAATATTTAGAGTATTCAAATTCTAAAAATACAGAAATAGACAAGGAGATTCTCAAATTAAATAATGATAAGACTACAGTTGTTGAAAAAGTTAAGAATATTAAAAAAATTCAAAGTGTATATGAGTCTAAAATTAAAGAGCATATTTCAAAGATCATCAGTGATATTTCAATCCCGTTTTATATAAATAGTGGCCGAATTTTACAGGAGTTTCATGGAGGAAGTGGAATTTTTGTACGCATGGGGAGTGGTAAGTCTGATGGAGTGAAATTCTATAGTGATATTGACCTAGAAAATGATCCTTTATATTCACTAAGCTCTGGGCAAATATCTTCACTTGTTTTGGCTTTTTGCCTGACACTTAATGATGTTTATCGTGAACATTATATGGGGATGTTATTGATTGATGACCCTATCCAAACAATGGATGAAATCAATACTATTACATTTATTGATTTGATCCGAAATAATTTTAGTGATCGACAATTTATAATTTCGACTCATGAAGATAACTTTTCTTCTTTGGTTCGATATAAGTTTGCACAAAATGATGCGAAAGTTTCTGTTGTTAGGATGAAGGAAGCGATTTAGTTGTATTAAAATTTATATTTTATTCTTCTTTCTCATTTTTTTGACTCTGCTTCTTGAACCACAGGTTTTAGAGCACCATTTTACATTAGAACGACCGATGAAAAATTTATGACATTCAGGGCTTTGGCATCGTTTAAGACCTTCGAGCCATCCAAGAGAGGCCATGCTTGAGAAAAGATAACACGCAAAAATTCCGGGGTCTGGATGATGTTTTAAGTGAGCAACGTAAGTCGTAATTAGTTTTTTGTCTTTTCTACCTATAAAGCATTGGTGTCTTACTGGTGCGAGAAACTTATTCAATTCATCAATAAGCTGATTAGTTGGGCCATTTTTCTCGTACTCACTCATAAGGTTATACATAGATTTAGAAAGAGCAACTTTGCTTTTTGGGCCTTCATCTCCCTCTTCAAGATAGCAATTAGCCCCATCAATCAAAAAATCGACTGATTCTCTGTCATATCTTTGTGGTTCTTTTCCGTCTTTAATGACGAGAACACAGTCATGTAACGCTTTTTCCATGAATTTCCTATCTTGAACGTGTAACGGGTTTTGTGTTTATATACCGTTACATTGTTTTTTGCAAATAAAAGGAGAAATATGAAATTTGCACTAGTTAAAGGAGTTAAAGAGTCCCCAAAACCAAAGATGGAGGCATCTTGTGCATTTTGCGGTGCAAAGGTTATATCTAAGTGTGGTGATATTAAACTTTGGCATTGGGCACATTATTTTAAACGTGTTTGTGACGTTTGGTGGGAAAATGAAACAGAATGGCATCGAAACTGGAAAGGTAAATTTCCAGTAAATTGGCAGGAAGTTATTCACTATGCAGAAGATGGGGAAAAGCATATAGCCGATGTTAAAACTAGGCACGACTGTATTCTTGAATTTCAACATTCATTTATTACTAACGAAGAAAGATTTTCTCGCGACAATTTTTATAAAAATTTAGTTTGGATAGTTGATGGGCTTCGGCGAAAACGAGATAAGGATCAGTTCTTTAAGGCTCTTAAGGATGGTGTTCAAGTTATTGCTAGTCCTGTTTTGATTAAAGTGTATTCAGATGAGAGTAGATTGGTACAAGAATGGAAAGATAGTAATGTACCAGTCTTTTTTGACTTTGGAGAAGCTGAGAGAATCTGGTGGTTGATGCCATTTAAAGAAGATGGGTGGTCTTACGTTGTTCCATTCTCAAGAGAAAATTTTATAGATTTTCATCTTGGAAAACTAAACACTGACTTCATAACATTTCTGAATAAATGCGTACAAGACTACAGATCACTTTTCCTTCAATTGGAAAGGAATAGACAAAGGCAACAAATCGTTATGATACCTCGCAGGTATCCAGCCCGTAGAAGATCAAGACGGCTTTAAACTTAAATTTTTTAATAGTAATTTTTAGATATATTTATCGTTACACTGAATACTATTATTCGCTTTAGCTACACAAGACTTGAATAGGCTTCTCTTTAACATTTTTTCACTTAAGTTATACTGAGATGACTCATTTACTTCTCCATTGTCCAGTTGGAGCAAGCAAAAATTACATCTTCCAGAGAGACAAGATGATGGAATGTAGAAACCACTTTCTTCTAAAGCTTCAAGTACTGTTTGTTCACTATTTCTATATGGGACAATTTGGTTGTTAAATTTAAAAATACTCACACAAGGTCTTTGATTTTGTGCTTTTTTAATTCTAATAGAAAGGCATTTGTTGCTTTATTAAGCATACCTTTAAGTTTGCACTTTGGATTTAAAGTACACGTATTTTTTTCGGGATTAAAGCACTCGACAATATCAAAATCTTCAACTTGAGAAACAAGTTCTCCTATTGATTTGTGTTCATAATCTTTATTGAATTCAATTCCACCTTTTGGGCCAAGAGTTGAGATAACATATCCTAGCTCAGACAGTTTATTTACTGCAACGCTCAAATGGTTTTTCGAAATATTATAACTATCTGCAATATCTTGAATTCTTACTTTTCCTTCATTCATTTGAAGGTAAATTAATACTCTAATGCAATAGTCTGTTTTTGTTTTCAATCGCATAAATTATTTATGCCATTCATATTTTATATTTACAATGATATATTTTATATATATTAATATATATAAAATATATTATATCTGTGAGGTTGTATGAAAAAGTATTGGTGGACACTAGTATTTGTTCTTGTCGGAACATTTACAATATTAGGTTTTTTTGGAAGTGAGGTATATAAAAAGGCACCTCCTTTGTACGAGAACATAAATTCAAGCTCTCAGGGGGTTATCTATACCAAAGACGATATTTTGGATGGTCAAGAAGTTTGGCAATCCATTGGTGGCCAACAGATTGGCTCTATTTGGGGGCATGGAGCTTATCAAGCTCCAGACTGGACAGCGGACTGGTTACATAGAGAACTAGTAAATTACCAAACAATTTATAGTCAAAATAAGCTTGGAAAAAGCTTTAATGATCTCTCAAAACAAGAAAAAATGTTGGTTAAAGCTTCGATGTTAGAAGACTACCGAGAGTCAAAAGTTGAAAATGATAAAGTTATAATCTCAGATATTAGATATCAAGCATATTTAAAGACAAAAGAGTATTACTTAAGTTTATTTAGCAATAGTCCTGAATTGAGAGAAACAAGAAAGGCCTATGCAATCCATGAGGAAGTTTTGCCTTCTGCCGAGAGAAGAGAAAAAATGATGGCCTTCTTTCATTGGTCAACTTGGGTAGCTTCAGCGAATAGGCCGGGGGAAAATCATACTTACACAAATAATTGGCCTCATGAACCGCTAATAAACAATGTGCCGACAAGTGAAAATATTTTTTGGTCAATAATTTCAGTAATTCTACTCTTAACTTCTATAGGTTTTTTAGTTTGGTATTATGCATTTAAAAAAGAAGAGGATGATGTAAACTCTGAACTTCCAAGTAGTGACCCACTTAAGAACTTTAAACTTACACCTTCAATGAAGTCCCTTTGGAAGTATTGGGGTGTTGTGGTTGTTCTTTTCATTCTTCAAATAGGACTAGGAGGGATTCTTGCTCATTACACTGTTGAAGGGCAGGACTTTTATGGTTTTCCATTATCAAAGTTCTTACCATATACATTAGCGAGAACTTGGCATATTCAAATTGCGTTATTTTGGATTGCTACATCTTTTCTTGCAGCAGGTCTATTTATCGCCCCAATAATTAATGGTGGGAAAGATCCAAAGTATCAACGATTTGGTGTAAACTTTCTTTTTGGTGCATTACTTGTAGTTGTTTTTGGTTCTCTAACAGGGGAAGCACTCGCCATTCACCAGTTATTAGATTTTGATCTAAGTTTTTGGTTTGGTCATCAAGGCTACGAGTACGTTGACTTAGGAAGAGTATGGCAAATATTACTTTTAGTGGGATTAGGTGTTTGGCTAACATTAATGTTAAGATGTATTGCTCCTGCTCTTAAAATTGCTAAAGATAACAAGCAATTACTTCTTTTATTTTCAGCTTCAACTATTGCAATTGGACTCTTTTATGGAGGAGGTCTTTTTTATGGAGCAAGGACTCACATAAGTATTATGGAGTTTTGGCGATGGTGGGTTGTCCATCTTTGGGTTGAGGGCTTCTTTGAAGTTTTCGCAACAGTAGCATTAGCATTTATATTTGTTACACTTGGTTTAATTAAGCCTAGGTCTGCGACTAAAGCATCTTTACTTTCGACATCGATATTTTTAGTTGGAGGGATTCCGGGTACATTTCATCACTTGTATTTTAGTGGGACACCAATTTCAATTAGTGCTATTGGTGCATGCTTTTCTGCTCTTGAAGTTGTTCCTCTAGTTCTAATTGGCTTTGAGGCATTTCATACTTTTAAAGTTCAAAAACTTACGAGTTGGACAAAAAACTATAAATGGCCAATTACTTTTTTTGTGGGAGTCGCTTTTTGGAACTTAGTAGGTGCTGGAATATTTGGATTTTTAATTAATCCTCCGATTGCTCTTTATTACTTGCAAGGATTAAATACAACTGCTGTTCATGCGCATGGAGCGACATTTGGAGTGTATGGCCTTCTCTCTCTTGGATTAGTTCTATTTATTGTGCAAACAACATTCCAAGAACGTAAGTGGAATGACAAGATAATGGGATATGGTTTTTGGGGAATGAATATTGGTTTAGGACTAATGATTATTTTAAGTCTCCTTCCAATCGGCTTGATTCAGTTTGATGCGTCTCTTGAAGTTGGTCTATGGTACGCAAGAGGTAGCGAAGTAATGCAGTCAGATCTGATACAGAATCTAAGATGGTTAAGAGTTATAGGTGATGTGATTTTTGCTCTTGGCGCAGTTTTTTATGCTTTGGCCATATTAGATAAAACCGGTCTATATAAATTAAAGTCAGGCGAACCGGCATTTGAAGGTGATTTGGTGATTGAAAATTAAAAGAAAAAAGGAGAACCTTATGAGCTTAGGAAGAAATAACTCTTTAGGTGAATGGGCTGCGGTCTATTCGGGGGCGAGCAAAGTCTTTATAAAAAATAAATTAGATTTTTGTTGCGGCGGAAAGATAAAATTAGAAGATGCCTGTAGAGAAAACGATATTGATGTTGATGAGTTAATTTCAGATATCAGAAATAGCTCAAAGGATAGTGATAGCCTTTTGTGGGATAAAATGCCTCTTGGAACTCTTGTAGATGAAATTTTAGAAAAGTTTCATAAAAAGCACAGAGAGGACTTAGAGTATTTGATTCCTCTTGCTAAAAAAGTTGAGTCGGTACACTCTGATAAACCAGAGTGTCCAACTGGACTTTCAGATTTTTTAATGAAATTGCAATTTGAGCTTGAATCTCATATGCAAAAAGAAGAAAAAATACTTTTTCCTATGATAAAATCAGGTCAAGGTTCAATGGCGCAAGGGCCGATTTCTGTAATGACCCATGAACATGTAAGTCATGGAGAGAATCTGCTTGAATTACGAAAATTGGCACACAACTTTGAGATTCCTGATGATGCATGTGGAAGTTGGAATGCACTATACCAAGGAGCGCAAACTTTAGAGCGTGAACTAATGGAACATATTGGAACTGAAAATAATATCTTATTTCCTAAAGCTTTAAGTAAAGTTGATGGTTGTTGTGGAAGCTGTAGTTAAGTAAAGGGTAAAAGGAACACTACTTTGATAAAAAATAATCCAATACTATCTATAAGTTTCAGGCCATTTTTTATCCTTGCAGCATTAATTGCGATTATTAATCCAAGCATTTGGATTCTTAGTTACTTAGGTAGAATGTCAATTCCGTTCGCAGTTGTTGATCCACTTTTTTGGCATGGGCATGAAATGATTTTTGGCTTTACAGGAGCTTTGATTGCAGGATTTATTTTAACTGCTAGTGCTAATTGGACTAATTCTACTCCATATCAAGGAAATAGCCTTTTATTGTTGATCACGGTCTGGTTAGTGGAAAGACTTTCATATTTTGTTTTCAACAGTGAACATTTTCAGCTTTTGGCAATGAATTTATTTTTCCCTATTTTAACTTTAATGCTATTTAAAAAATTGAGGAATTTTCCAAAACAGAGAAATATTTTTATACCAATAATACTTGGGATAACTGTAGCTAAGGTTCTCCATAGTTGGGGTCATCTTTATTCTGTAGACTATCTTGAAGATTTAGGTAGGGAAATCGCAATTGGCCTAATTCGATTTATCATTCTTTTGATCGCTGGCAGAGTTATTCCATTTTTTACTAGAAAGAAGATTGAGGGAATAGACATAAATCTTCCGAATTGGATTAATCCTTTAAGTTTAATTCCTATAGCATTAATTGTTATTCCTTGGCCTGAAGCTGTGCCAAGATTCGTACTTGGAGCAATATTAACTTTAGCACTTATAGCTAATGTTTTGAGACAGGCTTTGTGGAAACCTTGGGTAACTTTCAAAGTTCCTATTCTTTATGTGTTACACATAGGAATAGCACTAATAAATATTGAGTTATTGATGGAGTTAATAGGTTTATTTAATGACCAAGTTCATTATACACAAGCGGCACTACATCTTCTAATGGCAGGAGGATTAGGAGTTGTGGGGATTGGGATTATGACAAGAGTTAGTTTGGGGCATACTGGTAGGATAATTAAAGCAGACTTCTGGACTTGTTTATCATATTTAGCAATAGTTGTGGGTAGCTTAATAAGAGTATTTGTTCCTATTTTCTTCCCTGATATTTACGTAAGAAGTTTACATTTTGCTAGTGGACTTTGGACGCTTGGTTTTGGGATATTTATAATTAAGTACTTTAAAATACTAACGACTCAAAGACCTGACGGCAAGCCATACTAAGACTATATTTTCTCCCAAGATATTAAATAAAATGTTGATTTAGGAAGTTTATCAAAAAACTTCTTTTGGTATTGTACTTTAATGAACTCACCAGACAAGCTACTTAGTTCTTTTTTGTTTGGAATATTTTTATTTATAAAATGGTACTCTTTTCCTGAAACATCTAGATTAATAGTGGTTGAGTCACTTGAATCGAGAAGTTGTCCATAGACCCAACCAATTTCGACTACTTGTTTATCAAGATAGAAATATATACTACCGCTCGATATAGCGATTAGTAATGCCAATATTATAGCTTTAAACTTAATAGACATTTATAACCTCTTAGAGGTGCCAATCCTCTGCTGCCTCTGGCTGATAAAGTATCTCTACAACCTTTAGAGACTTTGTTTTGCCATTAGGAAACTTCCAGTTTATTTTTTGATTTTTCTTTAAACCAATTAGAGCAGAACCCAAAGGAGCAAAAATTGAAATCTTGGCTTCATTTGTATTAGCATCTTGTGGATATACAATAGTAATAATTGAATCTTTATTAGTTTTTAAATCTAAAAACTTAACTTTTGAATTCATAGTTACAAGATCGTTAGGGACTTCATGATCTGAAATTATAGAAGCTCGATCTAACTCGATCTCTAAATCTTCAAAATTGTGATTTGTATTACTTCCCATTAAATTTGTAAGTCTTAAATAGTCTTTTTCTGTTATTAAAATTCTATCAGTTTCCACTGATTACCTCCATTTTTAAATAATTATTTATGTGAGTTTAGGTTAAAAGCAGCTATTTAACCACTTGAACAAGTGAAGCTGTATTTCGGTGTAGAATGTGTTTTAAGATTATAAAACTCATCTCTTTATATTAGCATATTTAAGTTTAAAATTGAATAAATTTTATGTGACCTAATATATTGTATTACCTTGTGTAATTCATATTTAGAGCTTTCTACTCAGCTAATGCTTTTGAAATTTCACTCCTAAACTGAGTATGGCAGGCAACACAGTTGTTCATAATTACTTTGTGCTTCTTAAGAATATTGTCCATATCTCTTTTCTTGGCGAATTCGACAATTTCCATTGCTGAATCATGAACCTTAGAATCAAAAGCTTTAAACTTGGGCATTCTAATATTGAGAGTTTTTATAACTGTAGGAAGTTGAGTTTTTGGCTTTGGGTGATTGGCCACTTTAAATGCTGCTTTTTCGATGACTTTGAAGTCTTCATAAAAAATGCCTCGATTTAGTTTATCCATAAAATCTCCAAGGCCCTGCATAACACTTTTAAGAGTGGGAGCCTTGTCAGCAGAAAATGCTGAAAAAGTCAGTAATATCAGTAATATGGGTAAAGTGGCACGTTTCATATCAACTCCAGTTTTTATCATTGAATTAGTTACTATACATGTGTATAATTATACAAGTGTATAGTAAAGTCAATGAGGAAAATAGATGTCTAGAAAATCTACCCATACTGATAAAAAACTTTTTGACCAAGGACGTAAGCTCTTAATTAAAAAGGGAGCGTCTAATTTTAGTGTTCGTGAAGTTTGTGATAAGGCCGGGGTTAACCTTGGGATGTTTAACTACCATTTTGGTAGTAAAGATAAGTTTATTAAAAAAATTCTAATGGATATATATGAAAGCTTCTTATCAGACTTTGAGCTAGTTGAAGCTGACTCAAAGCTTAGCACCCTAGAGCTTCAATTAACATTAATGGCCAAGTTTGCTCGGGATAACAGGCACCTTATTCTAGTTTTGCTCAATGATATTTTAAATGGCGAAAAAGCCGTACAAAAGTTCGCTAAATCCAAAATGAGAAAGCATTTTATGATTTTGGCAAAAACATTAAGGTCTTGTCAGAAATCTGGTGAAATCATTGATGCTCCTATTCCCTTAATTCTAACGCAGATTGCAGGAAGTATTGGTCTTTCCAATTTAATTCCTGAAGTTTTAGGCCAATTGGGAGTAAACAAAGTCTTCGATGTAGGACTAAAAGCAATAACCAAAAAACTTACGACAGACGAGGCCATAGAGCAAAGAGTGAAGATTGTGATTCAAGGAATCAAGAAGGTGGATAAATGAAAAATATAACTCTTTATTTTATAAAAAGACCAATATTGGTGAACTTTATCTTGGCACTCAATTTTATTATTGGTGGATACTTTATATACAAAGTTCCTAAAGAAGCCTTTCCTGGGGTTTCAATGAACCAAATTGTTATTGTGACTAAATACCCCGGAGCATCGGCTAAAGACGTTGAATTGAATGTCACAGCTAAGTTAGAAGAAAAGATAGCTGAAATTGGAAATATCAAAGAGTATCGTTCAAGTTCCATCGAAAGTGTATCGAGGGTAACAATATTTGCAGACGATAATCTCAATGAGCTTCAATTTAAAGACCTTTTGTCAGACGTCCAAACTGAAGTAGACAAAATTGATGACTTTCCTTCAGATATTGAGGGACAACCCATTATTACAAGTGTCACAACAGAAGATCGCCCAATAATGGAGATAGCCTTTGCTGGAGATTATAACCACTTAAAAAATACCTTACACGAAATTGAAAATGATCTTCGTAAAGTATCAGGTGTCTCAAATGTTACTTTGGTTGGACTGCCCGATGAAGAAATTCATATTGAAGTAGATGCGCAGAAGGCCCAAGAAAAAGAAATTGATCTCAATTCAATATATTTTGCAATCAATACTAGAAATCAAGTAGGAACTGGTGGAACATTGGAATCTTTTTTGTCTCAAAAAAAGATTGTTTCTTTCAATAAATACGAAAAAGCAGAAGATGTTTTAAATACTGTAATTAGAATGTCTCCCGACGGGCAAGGTGTTTATTTAAGTGATGTTGCTGAAATCAACTATAGACCAAAAGATGAAAAACTCATTGTTCGTAACAATGGAAATCGCGGAGCTTCAATATTAGTGGCCATCAGAAGCGGCGTAGATCAATTAAAAGTCTCTGATAAAATTAAAGAGTTTTTACAAAATAAAGAACTCCCCGATGGAGTATCTTATAAGCTAAATAATGATGTTTCTGATAATGCTAGAAGTAAATTTTCACTTCTTAAAAATAATGGCTTGATAGGGTTTACTCTAGTTTTAATACTACTTTTTTACTTTCTTGGTGGAAAGCCAGCCTTTTGGACTGCTTTTGGAATTCCTTTCACGGTCTTTGGAAGCATGATTATGTTTGTTCCTATGGGAATGACTCTAAACTCAGTTTCAATGGGGGCATTTGTAATCGTTCTTGGGATGATTGTTGATGATGCTATGGTGATAAGTGAAAGATTTGATGTAAATATCGAAGATGGGCAATCCCCAGAGGAAGCGGCCAGTAATGCTGTTGGAAGGCTTTGGCGACCAGTTTTAGCAGCTTCACTAACGACCATTACAGCATTCATGCCTCTTTTGTCTCTTGGTGGGCTTCCGGGGAAGTTCATATGGCAAATGCCAACGGTTGTTATGATGGCCCTATTTGTTTCCTTAATAGATTGCTATTTATTACTCCCTGCTCACTTAGCACACGGAGCTAGTAAACGAGGACAATACCAAAAAAGCAAGGTTGTTATAATCTGGGAAAATCTCTATGAAAAAATGCTTCGCAGGCTCATTGATTTTCGTTACTTTGTGATGCTTGGCTTTCTTTTAATACTTGGCTTTAGCGTATTTATCGGAGCTACCAAAGTTAGAAAAGACTCATTTCCTCAAGAGGCCTCAGAAGGGTTTACAATAAAAGCGACCCTTAAAAAAGGATATGCACCTGAAAAAGTTGAAGAAATAATCAGCGGATTAGAAAAGAGTATCCAAAATCTAAAAAAGAGCGAACTTGTAGGCTACACCACTAGAATTGGTACACACAGTTTGAGTTCTCTCACAAACTTGGGAACCGAAGAGAATTTAGTCGCCTTTATGGTTTATTTAACACCATATAGTGAACGAAATAGAACGGCTCAAGATATTGTAGATGAGCTTCGAGATAGTCATTATAGATTGTACTCTGAAAAAGGATATGATTTAGAATTTGATTTGATGAGGATTGGCCCCCCACTTGGTGAGCCATTTGAAATTATTGTTTCTTCTAATAATAATGAAAATCGCGCAAGCTCTTCTTCAAAAGTTGCAAACTTTCTAAAGACAATTGAGGGGCTTTCAGATGTGAAAGACGATCAAATAGAAGGAAAAGACGAAATTAACCTCAGGCTTAATTATAAAAAAGTTGCCCAAGCAGGTTTAACACCAGCCGACATAATTAGAACTTTAAGAATTGCTTTTGATGGCCAAGTTGTTACAGATTATTCGTCAATTAATAATACTTATGATTTTCGATTAAGGTTGAATAAAAAATCGAGGGGTGATTTTGATTTTGTTTCTAACCTTCCAATAGCAAATAAACGTGGTCAGCTTATAAAGCTAAATACAATGATTGAGTATGAGCAAAGACCATCCTTTGCAGAAATAAAGCACTTTAATGGTCAGCGTTCAACATCTATTACAGGAAACATTAATACTCAGAAAATTACAGCAGTTGAAATGCTTGGGCAATTCAATGAAAAATTTGTTAAGGATAAAAACGTAAAATACACAATAAGTGGTCGACCAGTAGAAGAAGAAAAAATCTTCTCAGGACTAAAAATTGCAGCGTTACTTGCGATTGTTGGAATCTATTTTATCTTGAGCTTGATGTTTGATTCTTATGCAAAACCCTTTTTGATTTTGACTGTAATCCCTTTTGGAGTCGTTGGAATATTTTTATCCTTTTTTGCTCATGGTTTACCAATTTCAATGTTTGCAGGAATCGGGCTAATTGGACTTTCAGGGATTGTGGTTAATGATTCAATTGTTCTCGTAGACCACATAAGTCAACTTCTCAAAGAAAATGGTAAGTTCTCCAAGGAGATTCTTATTCAAGGAGCCAAAGAACGGCTTCGTCCAATTTCTCTGACTACAGTAAGCACAATTCTCGCGGTGGCCCCAACGGGCTACGCTATTGGAGGCTATGATCCTCTGTTGTCTCCACTATCATTGGCCATATTGTATGGGCTTTTATTTGGAACAACAGTCGTTCTTATTTTTATGCCAAATATGTATGTTATTGGTAATGATTTAGGGAACTTTATGAAAAAATTTAAAGGTAACAAAAAGGCAGCACATTTATCAGTTTTATTAATTCCTTTATTAATCGGCTTACATACGCAAGATGTTAAAGCTGAAGAAAAGATAAATATCAAAAGGATTGTAAAGCTTGTCGAAAATACTAATGAATTTAAAATTCAAAATGAGTCTGTGAATCAGTCTGAATTTGGCATTGATGCTGTTGATGGAATGCTTGATTCAAAACTAAAATCAAAACTTTTCAAATACTCCTCGGTGAACTATCCCAACCCACCGATCTCTCTTGATTCTGAAAGAGAGGGATACGGGCTTAGCATTGATTATGAAAAAATGACTTCATTTGGTGTTAAGCTTGGCTTGGGGGTTGGATTTGAGGATAAGGAGCTTGGGACTGTACCGACAAATAATCAATTTAGTCTTGATGCTATGGATAGTGTATATAAGGCCACTCTTGCAGTTCCACTTTGGCGAAATTTTGGCAGTGAGGAATATCACTTAAACAAAAATGCTGCCGTTTTTAAAAAGGAAACTCAAAATCTTCAAAGTAAGTCTTTAAAAGACAAGCTAATTATAGAGGCCGTAAAGTATTATTGGTCTATTGTTAAGTTAGAAGAAGAGCGCATTATTGCTCAGAACTCACTTGCTAGGTTTAAAGAACTACATAAGTTAAACGTAACTAAAAGAAAATCAGGGATTATTAGTAAAGCTGAGTTCTTGACCTCTGAGGTTGAAATTACAAGCCGTGAGAAAATTTTAAAAGATTTAGAGTCTAGGATAAGAACGGAAAAATTAAGCCTAGAAAGTGTTTTAGAATTAGAGTCTTCTGTTCTAATCGTAAATGATAAAATGAAAGCATCAAGTTCACTTCTAAACAGCAACCAAAATTCTGCACTTAATTTAGTAGAATCAGGCCTTACATTTAAACAAATGCAAAACAATAGTGAATTTTTTAATGAGTTAGTTTCAGTTGAAAATGAAAAAGCTAAATCAAATATTGATTTCTTTGTGTCTTTAAAGAGCTTTGGACGTGGTGATGACCTCAGCAACTCAATTAGTGAAAACACTCAAGATAAGTATGAGGTGTTTGCTGGTATTACTTGGGACTTTGACTTAGGAACCAAGAAAAACGATTCTGCTAAAGCGACAGCGATGAGTCGTAAAAGGCAAGCCGACTACAGGAGAGATAAAACAAAGCTTCAGCTTGTAAAGGGAGTTAAGACTTTAAAAGAAAAAGTAATGTCAAACAAAGAACAGATCGTATTCCTTGAAAAAATGAAAAAGCAGCAGTTTAGTATTTTGAAAGCCGAAAAGAAAAGGTTTAGAAACGGAAGGATTACTACTTTAGATTATGTGAAGCTACAAGAGGCTTTTGATCGAAGTTCATTACAAGTTATAGCACTAAACTATTTGAATGAAATAACAGCTCTTAATTTATATTTTACTGTTGGAAAAACAGATGAATATTTAAAAACCTATATGGAGTAAAACATGAAGAAACTACCTGAAAATGTAAGCGTATATAAACGCACCCCTGATTTTAATGAAGAAACTGTCCCTGCTGGGTTGCTAAAGGCCCATACAACAAAAGAAGGCACATGGGGAAAAATTTGTGTCTCCAAAGGGAAATTAATATATACAATAGAGAAAGAACCACAAGAGACTATTGAGCTAACGCCCGAAAAATTCGGAGTTGTTGAGCCTCAAGTTCCTCATCATGTAAAACCCTTGGGTGACGTTGAGTTTCATGTGGAGTTTTTAAAGTGAATCATAAACGAGAAAAAATCATTGCCTTAATTTTTGGCTTACTGGCAATAGGATTCGGAGCCATGACGATAAAGTCTGGGGGTTTTGCTCTTTTTGGTGGCATAGAGGGAAAAGAATTTGCTGGTAAATATGTCCCATTTGTACTTTGGTTTAATTTTATTGCAGGGTTTTTCTATGTAATATCTGGAATTGGTATCACCTTAAGAACCAAGTGGGCCTTAAAAATATCCTTTGCTTTAGCAATCTTAACATCGTTAGTATTTATTGCTTTTGGTGTTCATACTTTCTTAGGAAATCCCTATGAAATGAGAACAGTTGGTGCAATGACTGTGCGCACTGTATTTTGGGTAATGATTTCTGTATTTTTAGTAAAAATATCACACAAAAGAAATAGTGGAATCCCACTGTAGTCAATCCTAGGGTAAGAAGATACTTACCCTAGGAAAATTTTCAATCATCAATTTCCGATTTGATGATCTCGGCTGTTACAGGGCTAAAGTAAACTTCAACTTTTTGCCCTTGTGGATTTCTGCCATAAATTTCATAACAAGTACCGGGCTGTTTAAATTTTCGGATTTTATAGCCTTTTTTAACCATTTTTGCTTTAAAATCTGATTCGCTCATCCATTTACTTTTTGGTTCAGAAGTACAGTTTTTTTTGGCATAAACTTGAGTGGTTAAGGTTAACATTGCAGCGATTAAAATTACTTTTGCTTTCATTTTTTTCTCCGATTGTTTGGTTTTTTCATCATGTATCCACTATGGAGCAATTTCAGATATTTTATAATGGGCAAATGACCTAATGACTTGAAATTTAGGACTTTAAGTCATCCGCCCCATGTATTTTTCATGGAAATATTCGATATTGGGATTAGGTCAAAAGGAGATTTCTATGGAAAATTCAAAAGCTTATGATTTGCCTGTCAGAATATTTCACTGGGCGTTTGCACTACTATTTGTGATGTCATTTTCGATCGCTAAACTAATTGATGATGACTCAGCGCTCTGCTCCTACCACATGTTATCAGGGATTCTAATGGTATCCATCGTGATACTAAGGATTGTCTGGGGATTGGTGGGGTCAAAAAATTCAAGATTCAGCTCTTTTAAGTTGAGACCTTCGGAGTTGATTGCTTATATGAAATCAGTGGTCTCGAATAAGTCTCAAAGATATTTAGGGCACAATCCAGCATCAAGTTATGCAGCCATTCTCATGATGATTTTTACTTTGGGGATTGGTTTTTCCGGCTTGATGATGAGCTTAAGAATTAATAAGCATTTTTTTGAGGAAATTCATGAATTACTTGCGAATGGCTTTTTAGTTGTAGTTCTTTTTCATATAGCAGGTGTTCTTTTACATCAATTTAAACACAATGATGGGATGATCTTTAGTATGCTTAACGGGAAAAAAGCTAAAATAGATGATGAAAGTGAGATAAAATCAAATCACCCTTTAGTGGCAATTGTTTTTGTCATATTTTTAATTGGGATGGGAAGTTACATATTAAAAAGCTTTGATGGAAATACGGGAAAGCTGAATGCCTTTGGGGCCCAACTTCAATTAGGTGAGAATGAGCACGATGAACACAAGGATGAGAGAGAGAGTTTTGTAAATGAAGAACATGACGATGACGATGATAATGAGGAAGATGACGACTAGGAAAGTTAAATGAATAAAAAAGAAAGACTTATAATTTCTGGTATTTTACTACTTATCAGTTTAATGACGACATTTGACCTTCTGACTGATCTTAAGGAAGGGGTTGTTTGGTGGCATGTTGCTATTGAGGGAAGTGTCGCTGTAATAGCATTAATTGGTGTTTATTTTCTAATTAAGGGAACATTTACATTAAGAAAATCACTAAAAAAGGAAAGAGAGTTATCGGCTATGCTCACTGAAGAAAACTCTCACTGGAAAGAAAGCTCAAAAAAGTTTCTAGACGGCTTGAGTAAGTCAATTGATACTCAGCTGGAAAAATGGCAACTTACTAAATCTGAAAAAGAAGTGGCATTTTTATTAATTAAAGGTTTTAGCTTAAAAGAGATTGCTGAGTATAGGTCAACAGCAGAAAAAACTACACGGGCACAGGCGACTTCAATTTATGCAAAATCAGGAGTATCTGGACGCTCTCAATTATCAGCATTTTTCCTTGAAGACTTGCTGATTCCACAATCCGAAATTTAGGGGTAGTTATTTCTTCGTCATCCTTTTAGTAAAGCTCTCTAACGTAGGAAGTCCCATATGAACTTTAATGATGGTTTCCTTCTTTATCACCCTAGTTGAAATGTTCAAAACAGTAGTACCTGAAATCACGGTAAATATAATCGCAAGAAATATCTCAATTAACGCACGCATGCTAGTCCTCCCTTCTCTTAAGCTCTCGCTTAACAATGTCTTTTACTGTCGACGGATACCATGACCCACCGAGTTTAGTTGGTATGTTTTTATCGTTTAAGTATTCAGAGATTCGCTTGAATGAATAACCTTTCTCTCGAAGGGAAATCATTTTTTCAATTACCTTTTGTTCTCCTTTATGAACTACACGCGTAGTCCCAATAAGCTTTTCACCGAAGCGAAGAGTAGGTGCTTTCACTTCTTCTTTTTTGAATCCAAGGGCACGAGTTGCATCACTTATTGAAGAGTGTCAATTTTAATTGAAAATTCCCCATTTATTTCATTTGAAAATTCCCCACTACTAAGTAAAAAATATATTAATTTCTTTTTAATTGATCTTTTCTGTCCTTTAATCGATAGCTTTCACCTTTAACATTCACAACTGTACAGTGATGTAAAAGTCTATCTAAAACAGCAGATGCAATTACATTGTCTCCAAAAATACTACCCCATTCAGAAAAGCTTTTATTAGAGGTTAATATTATTGAATGCTTTTCATATCGTTTTGATATTAATTGAAAAAACAGATTTGCCCCTTGTTTATCAAATGGTAGATAGCCTACTTCATCGATAATTAGAACTTTGTACTTGGTTAATGTTTTTAGTTTCGTTGCTAAATTATTTTCAAACTGTGATCTATTAAGTGCTGTGATCAATTCGTGGCAATTCATATAGTAACAACTATATTTGTTTCTAACGGCATCCATTCCGAGAGCTATTGATAAATGAGTTTTTCCAACACCTGGTGGCCCTAGTAGTATTACGTTCTCTCCATTTTCTACAAAACGCATTGTCCTCAGTTCATTTATGGTTTTTACATCAATAGAAGGTTGATAATTAAAATCAAATTGTTCAAATGTTTTCCGATAAGGGAATCCCGCAACATTTGTTCTCATTTTAAGCGATTTTTCATCCTTGTGACATCTTTCTTCATTCACTAGATAATCTAATGCTTCTGTTATTGATGCTTGCTCTTTTACTGCTCGTTCTAGATAATTATCTAAAATTTCAGAAATTTTTGTCAGCTTTAATGCCTCTAAATTTTGATTAAGTCTTTCATAGGAAAAGTTCATTGTAATACTCCTTGATAAAAATTTAAGTCTCTTTCTTCAACATTGATATTTAAATCGACGCCAGAAACAGTATGAATCTCATTATTAGTTTTTTTGCTTTCTTTAATTTTTGGGCGATAACCAGAACCATATCGTTTTTCTGCAAGTCCATCTAAATGTTCCGGGTTAGTTATATAAATAGTTCCTAATTCGTTTATGGTATGTTCAGCAATAATTTTTTCTCGATAATAAACAATTATATTTTCTTCACTCAATTTTATTGCGACTTCTTTGTTTACGTATTGATAGGGAACTGAATATTTTTTTGAAAATAAATTAAAATGAGAATCAATAAAAACTTTTCGATAATATATTTTTGATAGATCAAAATATTTATTTTCAACTGTTATTAAGTTTTCATGCTTTAATCTATCAAATGGTTTTTCTTTTATTGTTGAATGAACCTGATTATTAACTTCATTTAACCAGTCTAAGGCCTTACTGTTGAGGTCCTTCAGTGATTTAAATGTTTCCTCATCAAAAAATGAAGTTCGAACATATTTAACAGTGTTTTCAACTTTTCCTTTGGTATTAGGTTTATAAGGGCGTGCTAAAATTGGATTAAAACCATAATAAACGTAAGTCGTCGACACTACCCGTTGGTTTAGGCAATTTTTTCTGATTGTTGGTTTTTGTATTCGGCCGGAGTAAGAATGGATTGATTTTGGTGGATAGCAAAAACTATTTCTTTAAAATATTCTCTCGGATTCACTTTATTCAATTTACAGGATTCAACTAAAGAAAAAAGAATTGAGTTCGTCTTTGCCCCTCTTTTTGAATGAGTTCCATACCAGGTTTTTCTCCCTATCACAGGTGATCTTAATAGTCTCTCTTGTGAGTTATTATCAATCGGCACCTCTTGATAATTTGTAAACCTCGTTAATTCATCAAAGTTTTTAATTAAATAATCCATCGCTTTAACTAATGAACTTTTTTTAGAATAACTATTCATCGTTCTTAAGGACTTTGCTTCCATTGCCTTAAAATAAATTCTCTGCCAGCTACGCCTGCTTTTAAAATCTTTATTTTTTTCCAAACCATAAATCTTCTCATAGCACCTAAGAAAAAAATCACTCTCATTCTCATAGGACTTCTCTGATTCCTTGAACTTGCGCCTTGCATGGGCATTGCAGTAAATAATTTGGATTTTCTTATCCCTGTTTTCATTTGCCACCCGTACTGCTTTCCTATAACCACTAAACACATCACTCACTAAAAATTCGCAATCCGACTCTTTTAATAATTCTGAGGCAACTTCTCCTGATCTCGTATCCCTTGCTTCAAAATAAGCTGATCTATCCGTCGAAAAACCCCACAGGTACCAATGACTCTTCTTATCTCCCTCTAGCATCCTATGCGGGGTCTCATCTGCATGCAAAACTTTAGATTTTAAAATCTCAAGTTTAATACTTTTATAAACATCTTCTAAATAATCTGCCAGACTATGCGTCGACTGAATCAGCGAGTTTGCAGGTAACCCTGCCACCCCTTGTCTCTCTGCAATTGCCGCATATCTCTCCACTGGAATCAGGTCACAGTACTTACTTAATGCCACATCAATCGTCATTTCATCACTGTAGCTGGATCCTGATTTAACTCTAGGAATCGCTGGAGCTGTCACAAGTGCTCCCTGGCAACTTGAACATCTGTACTTATGCCTCTTCTGCTTCACCACGTAATAGCGCTTCGGAATTACCGTCAGATACTCACTATCCTCTGTCAAACCAGAATCTTGCATTACACTTTGGCAGCACGGACAGTTGGGCAACTCATCCAATTCCACATCTTTCACCATCACATCAATATTTGGATACCTCTCACTAGGAAGTAAAACCCGCTTCCTTGGTGGTTTTTTATCTTTATTATTAGCTCTTGGTTTATCTGACTTCTCTGAACTCTTTCCAAAAAGCCTATGTTTAATATTGATTGTTTGCTCTTCCAATAAAAAACTTTTTTGTTCAGCTGAAGTTATTTTATTATGAAGTTTTTCAATATATTTTTGTAGTTGATGATTTAGATTCTGCTCGCTTTTATGGAGCTGAATCAACTCATCTTTTGTTAAAAGATCATATTTATCATTAGGAATAGGTTCAAAAAGATACTGTTGATTCATTCCTATACTATTAAGTTTAAAATACAATTTGTATAGGCCCATGGCCCAATAAAATGAACTTTATTTTAAATTTCTTTAGGACTGTCGATAAAACGCTTATTTAGGTCTGCACCCTCAAAAAATAAATTAAACTCCGCCTGTGTTAATTTTATTTTTCCAGGATGATAAGGGTTAATTTTGCAAAATAAACTTCTCTCTAGACGCTTTGAGACAATAACAAAACCTGTGCCATCATAATACAAGCATTTGCAACTTGTACGTCTTCTGTTGATAAAAACAAACAAGTGTCCACTCATAGGATCTTCATCTAGCAGATTCTTTACTTTGCTAAACAATGAATCGTAGGACGCCCTCATATCAGTTGACTCCTTAGAGATAAATATCTTTGTCCTACGATTCATTGCAATCAATTCAAGCTGCCTTTTTTAAAAAATCTAATAATAAATCAGCGTCACTAAACCTGATTATTTTTGAGTTGTCCCACACAAGTTCAATCCCATGAACTTTCCCTGCCACAGACAAAACAGAATTTTTTTCAGACTCTACCTCAACAATAACTTCACTAAAGTCCAGTCCATCAAAGAAACCTTCTCTTTTTAGTTGTTTTGCTTTTCCCATTAGCTTTGCCATTTTTCTTTGGTCCACTCCAAGTGCTTTATAAAATCCATAGGCCGCACCTGTCCATTGTTCCCATGCAAAGAGAATCTCTCCAAGAAGTTCATCTGGCAGGTTTGTGATTTTCCCCTTGGGAGTTCTGTAAGAACTAATTTTTTTACTCAAAATTGTTAAATCCATTATTAAAACCTCCTGTTTTATGGATAGTTCTAATATCTCAGGAAAAATCAAATTGAAAAGACGGGGAACTTTGACGATTTACTAATAAACAGCAAACTCCATAAATCTTTTATTAAACTCTGAATCTGTGACCCTAAAAGCTCTTCTAATCACAACTGATTTTAAATTATCGTAAAGAATGTCTTTTGTATGTCCACCAAAATATTCAAAAGATTTATTATGGCCCATTAAAAAATTTTCAGTATTGTCGCCATCAAAAAAATGAATAAATTTTGTTCTCGAAAAACCTAGTACAATCACGAAACAACATAATCGAACATCTTTTTTTAAATCCTGATCATATAATTTTCCGAAGTATCCCCAATCAACTTGGGCCTGCTCTCCCGGTAAAGTTTCAAATAAGAGAACTGCTTTTGCCCGATGTTTGTCCTTAATTGTTTTTACATACTTACTAACAATTACATATTCACCGGAATATCCTTGTTGTTTGATTTCTTTGAATAGTTTTTTAGCTGTTAAATTATATTTTTGAAGTCTACCGTCAATATAGGTTTTATAGTCATCTAATTTTGAGGCTGATTTTTTTCTACTATATCCTTGTGGAGGTGTTTCACTATTTAGTAATTTTCGTACAGTCTTTCTGTCAAAATTAAGATTTCTAGATATCTCTGATATATTCAATCCATTATTTTTTAGATTTCTGATCATTCCCCAAACCTTTACACTTAACATTTATTCCTCCATGAAAATTGTTAGTGTTTACATTGTACACTGCTATGCGTGGGGAATTTTCAAATGTAATTTTTGGGGATTATTCAATTAAAATTTACAAGAGCGAGGCCAGCCTGTTAATTTTGAAATTTCATAGCTAGAAAGGTCTTTTTCTAAGTACAGTTTCCGCAAAAGTTCCGAATTTTGAATGGGTTTGTTGAAGAAATGAGTAATGATAACAGGCACATAATTCGCGTAGTCACAGAGTTCGTCTAGCATTGTCGAACGTCCACCATTTTTCTATTTCAAATTGAGACAATTCATGAATAATAATGACGTTAGATGGATCCAACGACTAGAAAACTTAGAAAAGGCTTTTCAGGAGTTTCAAGAGGCCGTTGATCTTGCAAAAAGTAGGCAATTAACTAAGTTAGAAAAGCAAGGGCTCATACAAGCTTTTGAATATACTCATGAACTCTCTTGGAACGTCCTAAAAGATTTTTTTATTGATCAAGGAAATAATACAATTGCTGGTTCCAAAGATGCAACAAGAGAGGCCTTTAAGGTAGGCATCATAAAAGATGGCCAAATTTGGATGGACATGATTAAAAGTAGAAATCTCACTTCTCATTCTTATAATCAAGAAACTGCAGAAACTATTGTTTCAAATATTATGACAAAATATTATTCTCAATTTAAAGACCTCATTTCTGAACTGAACTCGAGAAAATAATGTCAAGTCATAACACTGGTTTAACAGATGATATCATTGAGAATATTAAAAATATCATCTTGAATAATTCTAAGGTAGAAAAAATCATACTCTACGGTTCTCGCGCCAAGGGAAACTTTCGTTCTGGATCGGATATTGATATCTGTTTAAAAGGTAAAGAACTCACAACGAACGATATCTTAAGTATTGAAGATAAATTAGATGATTTAAACCTACCTTATACATTTGATCTTTCAATTTTTCATTTGATTGATAATTCAAGTTTAAAAGACCATATTTCGAGAGTTGGAATTAATCTTTCTGACCTTTAAGTGTTTTACATTTCATTTAAATAGCTTTTAAACTCTTACGTAAAAAAATGCGGGAGCTCACCGAAAGAGACAATGGAGACAGTGCGCCGTTGATTAGCGAGAGGAGGACCTTTATCATAAAGGAACGATCTTGATCATTGTGTTGAGTTAATATATTCTTCTATCTCTGAGTTAATTCCATCTTCGAAAGACAGCGGTGCAAAACCAAAATCTTTGCTCGCCTCTTCATATGAAAAGGCCTTATCTTCATTCATTCTCATAACTTGCTCTACTGAAAAAATCGCTTTTTTAGGGAGTAAAAAATTATATATTTTCGCACCTAAAATACATAAAGATATTGGAAAGTGTATAAAAACAGTTCTTCTGTTTAGCTTGCGAGAGACAGTTTTAAGTAAATCAATATAAGGGAGAGGCTCCTTGCCTGAAAGGTCATACTGTTTGTTAATTGTTTTTTCTTTATTTATTAAAACCTTAATATAAGCATCGCCTGGGCCCATTGCGACAACAGGTTGCATCAAGTTCTCACCTGTTCCAAATACGGGGAAAAATTTAAATTTGTATAAGAAGTTTACTGGCCTCCAAATGTTCTTATCTGAACTACTTCCATAAATCATAGTTGGTCTAAGAATTGTCAAATTTTTATAAGATTCAATGAGGGCGTCTTCAATTCTGATATATTCAGCAGAGGCAGATTTAAACACTGAAAACCTTCCTGTCGTATGGACCAATATAAACCAAGCGACACCCATTTTTTCACCAGTTTTAACTAGGTTTTCTGAATAGTTAATTTCAGCTATATGAATGACCGTCTTAATCCCTTGCATAGATTTTTCTATAGTCTCATTGTTTTATCTTTAACACAGTGAGAATCACCCTGAGAATGGACTAAATTTTGGGTTTAAGGTCATCTCATCTCATCTATTAAAAACGAAGACATTCTCATCATACTGTTTGCGATTGTCCCAATTGACCCGTAAACTCTGTTCGCATTTAGTTTCTTACAGGGAAAGTGTTTAAAGTCCAATCCATACTTTTGCTCCTTAATAAAGTTTTCACAGTTCGCCCTCTTACGATAAAATTGAATAACTTTCTTAGCCTTCAATTAATGCTGAAATAGATTTGTTCAAATCGCATAATACTTATATCAATCAAGCGTATCTTCAATTTCAGAAGTGTTTACCTTTGATGCCCGAATAAAAACAACCCTTAAAAAATTTAATCTACCTGCCAGATCTTTGTTCGGATAAATTGCATTAGATAGTTCACATTGATCGCAGTCAAAAAAATTAGGATTAGTCTTTTTCCTCTTCATCGTATTTTGATTGAGTCTCAGAATATGTTTATAAACATTTTCTTTCATGGCCAGTGTGAATTTAGCATTCTGATTAATACAAGTATTCATGACTCCTATGTTGCAATAAGCAGAATCTCCTCTAAGGAATTTGTTCATATTTTTTTCAACTTGTTTGAAAATATTCCTAATCATAGTACCGGCGCCGTTCGCTGAATACGTCCCACCCGGACGCAATTGAAAACAATAACTAAAACCATATTGATCATAAGCATTTATGGAGTTTAATCCCCAAGTATTTATATAATCATATTCGAGTCCTTCCATCTTAAGACCTCTTTAAATATGAGGAGTACTGTCAATCGAGAGTTCAAATTTATTATCATATTTAAGAGAACGTCTTTGATTTAAAGAAACTGAGATTAACAATTGCTCCAGTTCTTCAATGCTTTGGATATTAAATAATCTTAAAAACTCACCGGCAGTGGTAGAAGCAATACCATTATTTGTGACATTGCAAAATAAAGAGTCTAACCTTAACCAATCAAGATCATCCAGGCAGTCAGCACCACAAATAAAAGAAAATAAGAGAGTTTTATATTTTTTGATTTGAGGTTTAGTGAGCAGAGATGACAAGTGTGACTCAATATTTAGTAAATTATACATTTGGTCATAAATTTTTATGCCTCCAAATGAAGAAAAGTCTTTATGAATTGATTCAAGAGATACAAATTTATTGCCCATGGGAAGCTCTTTTTTGTTTGTTGTTTTTTTTATTTTTCGCGAACTGATCTTAATAAACATGAAGTGCTTTTTCATTCAGCACGGCCATTAATGCAAGGCCGTAACTTCAAAGATAAAATTTAAATTTGGGTGAATTGTGAAAAACAATGAACTGGTCCATTGGGACAAACTTTAAGTGATATTTGGTGAAATTCTATGAGGATTTAGGATCTAGCTTCTTGACAAAATTCTCTATTATTTTTTTTGCTTGTTCATATTCATCTAAAAATTTGATCATCTTTTCAGGGCTATTTTTAATCTCATCATTGTTTTGGTCTCGTAAAATAAGAATAAATTTCAAGATAGGAGTATTTTCAAATACACTTAAATTACCGTTGACAGACTCGCTTTTTACTTGAATATCGATAGAAAAATGGTTTGATTTATAATCCCAAGTACCACTAGCAACCGGTGAATTTAATTCTGGATTCATAATAATGTCTGGCCCAAATTCTTGTTTAAATTTTCTGCAAATGTCTATAAAACTATTTAATAGACCTTCATGTTCTTCAACATTATAAGAAAATTCAATTCGCCCTTCCCTTAATGACATTTTTATCACCTTATATTTTACTTAAACATGTTTAAAACAAATGGAACAAATCTCTTATCGAATTGGACAGCTAATCAGTTTTGTATGTGATTATTTTATCTAATTTCATTGATACTGCAATATTTGTTTTTTAATTTATTTCATGGCCAAAAATGTAATCCAGTTAAATTTAAATTAATAAGTCACTTTTCATCAACACACTTCTATGAGACACTTAAAAAACTTGCATATTATTGATGTTTGCAAATGTAAATTTTAAATTATTTTATTCATGATATTCTTGGTATATCAGGGGTTAGGCATAATTTTTGACAGGCCGTTTGATATCCAAATAAATATCGTGAAAATTTATAGTGATTTTCTTCTTTCTAAACAGAGAGGATATAAAGAATTTTTTGATAAAGATTATGAGGGTCATAAAATTGAAGTCTATTTTTATTTTTCTTATTTTATACACTCGGATTGTCTATGGTGCATTCGAAGAAAGACCTAGGCCCTTTCAGTTTATTACAGATGTTCCTAGTACTCTGAAATCAGCATGGGATCTCTCGTTCAATACCAAAAAAGAAACTCTTTACGCTTGGGGTGGAATATTTTTATCAACTGGTCTTCTCATTTATTACGATGAAGAAATATTATCTGAATTCCAACGCTTCGGAAGAAAAATTGGTATTGGAAATGGAGACGGAACGACAAGTTTTCTTAAAGTTGGCTCAATCAATATATTTCGTGGGCCAACTGACGTTGGTTCAACCCTTTACTATTTAGGAGATGGTTGGACACATGCTTTTATTGGTCTAGGTTTTGTCTTAACTGGTCTTGCAAAAGATTCAAACAGGACTTTGACAACAGGAAGTCAAATTTTTAATGGTATGATTTCGAGTACAATTGTGAATCAAATTGCCAAAAGAAGTTTTGGTCGAGAAAGTCCTTACAGAAAGTCAGCTAAAAGAGGTCGATGGAGGCCATTTCCTTCTTTTTCCACCTATAATAATAATATTTCAAAATACGATGCTATGCCAACTGGTCATCTCATGACTGCCACAATGACTTTTACTATTATTGATGAAAATTATCCAGAACAGCGGTATTGGCTAAGACCTTTTGCCCTGACATGGATGGCGCTATTAGGCTATCAGATGGTTAATAACGGAGTCCATTGGATAAGTGATTATCCCCTAGGTATCATGATGGGATACGTTTTTGGTAAGGCCGCGGCAAAATCGGGCCAAACTGAAGTTTCACAAAATGGAAAATGGAATTTTCTTCCAATATATGAAGTCAGTCCAAATGAACATGTTTATGGAGTTGCCGGGCTTTTTTCTTTCTAAAGAAAAAACACCAATTTTATTTTTTTCACTCAAATACACTTCTAAAATACACTCTTTCTTTGCAAAATAGTATTTTGGTCGTGAATAAGATACCACTTGCCTTCATAATGTCTAAAAATTAAGGTTATATATATATCGATGTCAAAGTTCTCACCTGTTTCATCTCTATTTTTATAATTTGAAATCATTGTAGAAAAACCCAATTCACCAGAAGTGTGATAATCTTTAATTTCAGAAGTAAATTCACCAGTATTTCCAAAAAACCATTTCTTTTGAGAATCTTTGAAATCCTCAATAGTTTTATACTCCCTTCCATCTGGCAATATTGCATAAATTCCAAGCTCATCATGGAGATAACTTTCAAATTTCAGATAATTTTTATCTAAGACTGCCGTTAAAAAATCAGATATAACCATCTTAAATTTTTCATTCGAATTTTTAAAATATTTTTGATTTTTATACATATCCATTTCACTCCTTTTGTATATATCCACAGAACAAGTAAGCCTAGAAAATCAATGAACTCAAAAATAGCGTTCAAATTCAAAAATTTAAAAGATTGTGCTTTTTTATTCAAGATAGATCAACTAATTCTATTATACAAATTTCTTTGAAATTAGATCATTTAAAATTAGATTAACAACTTTATCTCTATTTTCTTTAAGAGAATGATCTGTTTTAATCTCTTTATAGAAACAATTTTGATGAAGCAAATTTACTAAATCTAGTGTTGTTTGTTCTGGAACTTCATTATCATTGATAGCTTGATAAATATAAATAGGTATATCTGAAAGAATTTCATTTGCAAACTTTCTTGGACTAAAAAACAATCCTATATCAATTAATTCATCAATATACTCAGCTTTTGTTTTTTTCTCAAAAAGGTAAGGAACTTCTAAAACAACTAAATCAAAAAGTGATTCGATCTCAGGTCTTGATCCAATGAGGTTAAAAGGTGAAAATAGAGCTAAGCCAGCAATATTTGTTGTGAGTTTATGAGCTAAGTTTAGGGCCACTAAACCTCCCCAACTATGGCCAAAAAGATAAATTTGTTCATATCCTTTTTCTGTCAGCGATTCACAATACTTCAAGGAATCCTCAATCGAACCAGTAAAAGAGAATATGCCTTCACTTTTGCCTAGACCTTTATAATGTAAAAGATAAGTATCCAATTTAAAGGTCTGAGCAAAATTTTCTGCGATATCAATGTTTTTTTCTATTTTAGGATCAACTGGAGAGATCGAAGATTCTGCGGGAAATCCATGCAAAAATAATATTGCTTTTTTTGTCTGTGAATCAACATCGTTTTGAAATTTTTGAATATACATTTTTTATACCTATGAAATTTAGTGCTAAGTAACATAGGATAGTTTGTTTTGATAGAATAAATCTAAATTACATCATCTTTTTTACAATCATTGTGGGCCTATCAGGACCAACCTTTTTAAATACATATTATAGAATTTGTGAAAGAAAACTTTTTAATCGCTCACTTTTTGGTGAAGCAAAAATTTCTTGTGGACAACCTTGTTCAATTATTTTTCCATGGTCCATGAAGATGACTCTATCGGCAACTTCTTTTGCAAATCCCATCTCATGAGTTACTACAAGCATCGTCATTCCTTCTTTGGCCAGAAGTTTCATGATATCTAAGACTTCTCCCACCATTTCAGGATCTAAAGCACTTGTAGGTTCGTCAAAGAGCATAAATTCGGGGTTCATGGCCAGAGATCTTGCAATCGCGGCCCTTTGCTGTTGGCCTCCTGAAAGTTGTTGAGGATACTTTTCAGCTTGGTTTGCAATTCCTACTTTATCCAATAATTGTTTTGCTTTTAGTTCTATCTCTGCTTTGTTTTCTTTTTTTACGATCTGTGGAGCTAGAGTAATATTGTGTAAAATAGTCTTATGCGGAAATAAATTGAAAGACTGAAAAACCATTCCAATGTTTTCTCTTATTTTATCAATATTTGTTTTTTGGCCAAATACATCTACTCCATCTATAAAAATGTGTCCTGAATCAATATCTTCAAGTCTATTTATAGATCTAAGTAAAGTACTTTTTCCAGAACCTGAAGGTCCAATAATTACGACCACTTCACCTTTTTTGATTGTTAAATCAACATTATCAACTGCGGTTATTTTTCCATTGTTATAAGTTTTTATTACATTTGTAACTTCAATTGCATTCATGTTCTATATCCTGCAGACATCTTAAATTCTAATTTTTTTACTAGCAAAGAAAGTACAAAAGTAAGGATAAAATAAAGGCAAGCTACAGTGATCCAAGTTTCAAAAACCATAAATGAAGAAGATACTATTTCACGGCCGGCCTTTGTTAAATCTGTAAGGGCCATTACTGAAACAAGGGATGAGTCTTTTATTAAACTTATAACTGTTCCGGCCAGAGCTGGTAAAGTTATTTTAAAAACTTGTGGCAGAATGACATGAATCATAGCTTGTGTTTTTGTCATACCTAGAGATCTTGCTGCTTCCATCTGTCCAAAATGAATTGAATCAATACCTGAACGAATAATTTCTCCAGTATAAGCACCAGCAAAAACACCTAGAGCAATAAAACCGCAGACAAATCTATCATCAATTCCAATAACCGTGCCAATGACGAAATATATAATAAAGAGTTGGACTAGTAGGGGAGTACCTCTAATTACCTCGACGTAAAAAGTTGAAGGCCATTTGAAAATAGGGTTTCGACTTGTTCTGGCCAGACCAGTCATTATACCTAGAATTAAGGCAAGAATGCTGGCACAAAGTGAGATTTTGACAGTCACCCAGAGTCCTTTGAGCAAAATACCAATTCTCCATTCATAAGTTTGAAAAAGTGTATCCCCTTCGTAGACTTCTTCTCCATCTTGTACAAGTAAATCAGCATTTTTAAATGAATATGTTTGTATTTGTTGATTATCATTTTGAATAATGAGCTTATTATTTTTTTTATCTAATTGGATTTTTCCGTCAATTGGGGATTCAACTTTGATGTTTTGATGATTTAAAAAATACTGAGGAATGAGTTGCCAATTCCATTTATAGTCGAAATCTACTGTTATTTTATAGGTGGTAAGTAAAAAGGCAATTGTAAAAAAAAGAAGTATAATATACCATTTACTCTGATGTGAATTTATGATCATTATTTAATCCTTTTTTCCCATTCATAGCTTTCAAACCATCGTTTGTAATACTTATCGTAGGTTCCATCATTTTTAATTTGCCTCAACCAATTGTTTAGCCAATTCAAAAAATCAGGATCAGACCTTCTAAAAGCAAAAGCTAGAGGTTCATAAGTAAAAGGTTTAGATAAAAAGATTGCTTTACCATTTGCTTTTGTTTCAAAGAAGGTTTTATTTTGAAAAAGATCATATACAAAAGCATCAACTCTTCCATTCAAAACTTCTAGTGCTCCTTCTTGAGAAGTTTGATATGATTTATACTGCGCCAAAGGCAATAATCTTTTTACTGCATTTTCTCCAGTCGTTCCAAGTTTACTAGCAATAGTATATTTTTTATTATTTAGTTGTTCGTAGCTTGTAATTTTTCCTTCGTGTTTTTTGTTAAGAAGGATTGTTTGTCCAATAACAATATAAGGATCAGAAAAAGAAAGTTTTAAGTTTCTTTGCGGTGTAATAGTCATTCCTGCAATAATGATGTCATATTTTTTTGTAAGAAGTCCTGGAATGATACCATCCCATTCAGTGTTTATAATTTCAAGTTTAACTCCCATGGCCTTGGCCATTTGTCTGGCAATATCGACATCGAAACCAATAATCTGACCTTTTTTGTCAAGCATCTCAAAAGGCATGTAACCAGCTTCTAATCCTACTTTAAGAGCTCCCGTTTTTAGAATGTTTGAAATAGTATCTTCGGCAATTAGTGGTTTGCAGAGGAGAACAAGTATTAATAAAAAAGATATTAACTTCAGATAATTCTCCTTGATAAAATTCTATTTTTGTTAAGAAAAGGTTAACATACAATTTGAGTAACAGCTTGACGCAAAATGTTGACTGATAACAAAAGCACAAATCTTAGATATTTAAAGAAACTCTAAAATTGAATTTTATAAATATAGTCACATGAAAAATCTCAATTTAGAATAACATTACAAATTTAAGATGGAGCTTTAAAATTGAAAAATATTTTTCTTGTTTTGTTATTTTTAAATTCCCAATTTGCTTTTTCAACAGATATCGTTATACATCCCCCTAAAATATCAAAGAATGATAATCGTAGTTTGTATTTTATAGATATGCTTGAGCTTGCTTTAGATAAAACAAAGTTTAAATATGGTGATTATAAATTGCAGGCCTCCGAGAAAGTAATGTACCAAGGAGATGCCTTGAATGCTCTTGCAAAAGGTAAATATTACGATATCGCTTGGTCGATGACTTCACAAAAAAGAGAAGATGATTTACATCCTATTAGAATACCACTTCTTAAGGGGTTGTTGGGATATAGGGTATTTATTATCCATAAAAATGCTCAAAAAAAATTTTTTAAAATTAAGACCATTGAAGAAATAAAAAAACTAAAAACAGTTCAAGGTAGTGATTGGCCTGATTATGATATACTCAAATCTGCTGGTTTCAATATTGTGGGCACAACAGACTATGAACATATGTTTGAAATGGTTAACAATGGAGAGATTGATTATTTTCCAAGAGGTCTTAATGAACCTTGGGAAGAGTTAGCGGCCAGACCTCAGTTAAAAAATTTGATAGTTGATTCAAAAAATGTATTAGTTTATCCGACTGCAATATATTTTTTTGTGAATAAGAACAATAAATATCTCGCAAGAAGAATTCAAGAAGGTCTAGATATTGCAATCAGTGATGGAAGTTTTCATGAAAAATTTTTTAAACACCCTGTGACCAAAAATATGTTTAAGAATTCATCTTTACATAAAAGAAATTCCTTTAATATTCAAAATCCAGTTTTACCAAAGTTGACACCTGAAGATAAAAAATATTGGTTTTATTTGAAAAAACGCTAAATATCTTGATGCTGTTTGATTATATTCTTAAGTTTTTTAATAAATTCATTGCTTGAAAAAGGTTTTAACAAATAGTTTGTCACTCCAGAATTCAAAGCATCAAGTACTTTTTCCTGTTGATTCACAGAAGTAATCATTAAAAATGGTGTATTGATATAGTCGGCTTCTTTTCGAATCCATTTTACAAATTCCAGGCCTGTTCCTTTGGGCATTTCCCAATCACACAAAATGATATCAATTGCTTTGCCACCAGATATTTTTTGATTTTCAAGTATAATTTTTGCAAATTCAACATCATCTGATTCAAAAAAAGGTCCATTGAATCCGTTTTTTCTAAGAACTTCTTTAAGAATAATTCTCATCCTTTGATCATCATCAAGTATAAGAAATGTTAAATTTGCTGAGATCTTCATGAGATTTCCTTAATAAAAAACAAGTATTTATCCGATATTCTTCTAATATTTAATACTAACTTAATTTTATACTGAATTATGTCTATAAGAAAATTAAATTTAATATTTTCAGTAATAATTGTTCTTTCAATAATTGTTTTTATCTATGTGTTTGCTCGAAATATTTTTACAAAAGAATTTAAAGAACTTGATAAGATTGAAATGAGAAATACTATTAAGTCTGTAGAAAAAACTATTTTTTCAAAAGTTGATTCATACAAAAGAATATTAGATGGTGAGTCTCAGTGGGACGAATTACATAGTCAGGCAAATTATTTAGATCAACCTTTCTTTAAAAATGTTTATACTCATCAAAATTTAAAAGAATACCAAATGGATGGGCTTATAGGTCTAAATAAAAACGGAAAAACTTTCGGAATCCAGCTAAATTTTGAAGAATTCAAAAGTGATCAAGAGAAAAAAATTATTGAACTAATTGAAAATGAAAAACTGATTCAAGTTTTTCAATTGAAAAATGGTGAAAAATTAGAAAAATTCTCTACGTTCATTGAAATAGGTGGTAACCCATATTTGGTTGTTGGAAGAGGTATAGACAAAACAAAACCTAATTTTAATTATAATGGTTTAATCATCTGTATTCGAAACCTTAAAAAACTTTTAAATGAAGAGATTTCTGCTCAAATGGGGTTAGATATTTCAGCTTTAGGGCTGAACGATAAAGAGGTTGATAATCTAGGTGCTTCCCATGTCATCACGAATTCTTCTACTTCTTCATTGTCTGAAGGCATTGAGTTCATTAGTAATGATCGAATTGCTGGATATTTTCTTGTTACAGATCATAATCTTAAAACTATTTCAATATTAAAAATTTCAAAGCTAAGAGTTTTTAATTTAAAGGGGCAAGAAATATTTGATAAAATAGTTTATGGTGTTTTATTTATATTTCTTTTTTTTACGACTATCAGATTATATTTCCTCGACACAATGGTCATTTCAAGGATTAGTAAATTAGCTAAAAATGTAATTCGTATTGGAGAAGATGATGAATCATTAAATTATAGATTGAGTTGTCATAAAAATGATGAGATTGGAAAACTATGTCTGAAAATAAATCAGATGCTAGATCTTATTCAAGAAAGACATAATTCATTAAAGATTGTGTTAAACAATATAGGACAGGGATTGCTTTCTTTTGATAGAAAAGGAAATATAAAAGATCATTATTCAGAGGCCGTGAGAATGATGTTTCAAACTGAGGTTACACATACAAGTTTAGCAAAAATTCTAGGAGAGAAAAAAGAATATGTAGATAAATTTGTTTCAGGACTTTTTAATGGGCCTTTAACATTTGAAGAAATGAGAGAGCTTTGCCCCAAAGAAAAAGAAATCAATGGTAAAATTCTAGGTTTTGAGTATAAAAAAATTGTGAACAAATATAACGAGTTTGTTGAAGTATTAATGCTTATAAGCGATATAACGAGTAAAAAGGAATTGGAAAAATTTGAAGAAGAAGTCAAACAAAACACAGATTCTCTAGTTGCTTCACTTTCTAGTATAGATTCTTTTTTGGATGTACAAGATAGAGTTATAAGGATGGAGCAAAATCTCAAAAATGTAGACAAATATAAAATAGATATTCACGATTTAAAAAGTAAGTTTGCTTTTTTAAAGATGTATGAACTTGCAGATTTATGTACTAATATTGAAGATATATTACATAGAGGCGACAGTTACAATTCAATCGAACATTTTCAATTAATTAAGAAAAAAATAGATATGTTTTATATGAAAAATGAAGAAATTCTTGGGCCATTAATTAAAGAGTCAAATTCAGTTGTGATACCAAATGAGAAATTTCTTCAGATAAAGCAAATGGTCAAAAAAAGTTTAGGTCAGACAAAATTTGAGGAGATTGAAACTTATTTTCTCAAGGAAAATTTAAGTGATCATTTGAGATGGTTAAATCGAAATGTCATTTCGCTATCAAGTTCTTTAAATAAAAAAGTAAATCCAATTACTTGGCAAGGAAATGTTTATATTGATCCTTCGAATTACGAAAGTATATTTCTAAAACTTGGTCACATTATCAATAATATGCTTGATCATGGAATTGAATCTCCAGAAGAGAGAAAAATTGCAAATAAAAATGAATTTGGAACAGTTAAAATCTCTATCAAGGAAAACGATGATTTTATCCTCTTGGAGTTAAGTGATGATGGACGCGGAATTGATAAGGAAAAATTAACTGAAATTGCGAACTCACGAGAATATAAATATAATTCTGATTTAGAACTCTATAATATCATTTTTGACGAAGGAATATCCACAAATAGTCAAGAAAATAGTATCTCAGGAGCAGGTCTAGGCCTCTATGATTTAAAAACTGAAATTTTAAAAAAAGGTGGGCAAATTTCCGTAGAATCAGAAACAGGTTTGGGGACAAAATTTACTATTCAAATACCAAAAAAGCTTAAGCAGGTCGCCTAACGACTATGCGCGTTCGTTTGTGAAACCTTTACATCATTTAGGTAATGCTGTAGATTCTGTTAGAATTATTTATTTATGCTTACTCATTCTGAATAACACTTACTTGGATTTTTATGAAAAAGTTAGCGATTTTTATTCCCGCCTATAATGCGGCCAAAACAATTCCTACAGTAATAGATCGAATTCCCCAAGAAATAAAAAATAAAGTACAAGAAATATTCATTGTCGATAATGCAAGTGATGATAATACTTATTTGACTGTCATAGGTTATAGACATGAAATCGGACTGAATAATCTTAAAATTATCCGAAATGAAAAAAATATCGGCTACGGTGGATCTCAAAAACTGGCCTACAAATACGCTATCGAACAAGGTTATGATATTGTAGTCATGCTTCATGGAGATGCCCAATATGCTCCTGAGTATCTGCCAGATATTATCAAACCGCTAGAAGAAGATAAGGCCGATCTCGTTTTTGGTTCACGAATGACAGGTGATCCCAAAAAGGGAGGAATGCCACTTTGGAAACGTTTCGCAAATAGACTCATCACTTGGTTTGAAAATACTGTTTTAGAAACAAATCTCTCTGAATTTCACTCAGGTTACCGTGGTTATAGCTGCAAGGCTCTTAAGGATATTCCATTTGATTTATGTGCTGATGATTATCATTTTGATACTGATATTCTTGTCCAATATACAATCGCAAACAAAAGAATCGACGAAACCACAATTCCAACACACTATGGTAAAGAATCTCAAAGTCCTTCTATGTACCAATTGATCGTCTATGTCTTTGGTATTGTCAGTTCAATGAGCGAATATTGGATGCACAAAAAGGGCATTAAAATCGTCGAAAAATATAATTTTGGAAGATTTTCTCGTTCTCAGAAACAAAAGTCTGTATGAACATAGAAAAAACTAAAATAGAAGGATGTTTCATCCTTACGCCTACTATTTTTGAAGATTCCCGAGGAAAGTTTGTTAAAAATTTTAATTGTAAAGTATTTAAAGATTATAATCTCGATACAGACTTCAAAGAATCCTATTATTCAATTTCAAAAAAGTTTGTTGCCAGAGGGATGCACTTTCAAATTCCCCCACATGATCATTGTAAATTAGTCTACGTCTCAACGGGAAAAATTAAAGACTTTATTTTGGACTTAAGGAAAAATTCTAAGACTTTTGGTGAAGTCATTGAAATTGAACTATCGAGTAAGAATTGTAGACAAGTCTATCTCTCTAAGGGCCTGGCCCATGGCTTTATCTCTATAGAAGATTCAACAACTGTACATTATATGCAAACTACAATTTATTCTCAAGAGTCAGATAAGGGGATCCATTTGTCACATGTTGTTAAAGACATTCACAATTATACTCTTTCACAGAGAGATTTAACGCATCCAACATTCACAGAATTTAATTCACCCTTTTAATAAGGAGATAAAGTGAAAATTCTTATTACTGGTACAAATGGATTTATTGGAAGAAATATACTTAAGCAGTTGAAAAATAAATACCACTTTGTTTGCCTACACCGAAACACTTCTCAAGTTCATTCTATTCATGAAGGGGTAGAGGTGGTTAAATATAATGGAAACTATGATGACCTTCTTTTACAACTTGATAATATAAAAATTGAAGGCATCTTACATCTTGCTTCCTATTTCGTTAAGGATCACAACAAAAATGAACTCGATGTTTTATTAGAAAGCAATATTGCATATGGTTTGAAGCTTCTTGAGTTCGCCAAAGAAACAAATGTTAAATGGTTTCTCAATACGAGTACCTTTTGGACCCATTTTGAAAATCATCTCTACAACCCAGTGAATTTATATGCTGCCACTAAGCAGGCCTTTATAGATCTGGCCCATTTTTATTGCGAAACTTCAAGCCTAAAATTTAACTCCCTGGAATTATCTGATACCTTTGGGCCAGGTGATGAAAGAAATAAAATCGTAAATCTCCTCATTGATATGTCGCAAAGTGGAAGAGCACTCAAAGTATCTCCAGGTGCTCAAGAAATTGATATTTCATACATCGACGATGTGGTGAGTGGTTTTGATTCTATGATTGAACTATTGAGTTCAAATTGTACTGGCAATATGGATGCGTTCTCCCTTTACTCAATGAATAAAATGAGTTTAAAAGAACTCGTCGAAAAGTTTGAAAGTGTTCTTGGCCGTCAGCTGAATATTGAATTTGGAGCAACTGACTATAGGCCTAGAGAAGTCATGAAAACTTGGAATGGTGGTAAAGAAATACCAGGTTTTCATCCAGAGTTTTCATTTGAAAAAGGTATTGAACAATGCCTTAAAGATAAGGGGATTATATGAAAGCAGTGATTTTAGCAGGAGGGTTGGGAACAAGAATTAGTGAAGAGACTCATTTAAAACCCAAACCGATGATTGAAATCGGTCAAAGACCTATTCTTTGGCATATAATGAAAACTTATTCTCATCATGGAATAAATGATTTTATTGTATGTTGCGGTTACAAGGGTGATGTTATCAAAGAATACTTCGCTAATTACTATCTTTATGAAAGAGACATTACGATAAACCTAGATACAAACGAACACAACGTTCACAATAATTATGCTGAACCTTGGAAAGTAACCCTAGTTGACACCGGACATGACACAATGACTGGTGGGCGTTTAAAAAGAGTAAAAGAATACTTGGATGAAAAAGAGCCTTTTTGTCTTACATACGGAGATGGAGTTTCAGATGTTAATATCTCTGAACTCGTAAAGTATCACAATACTCATAAAAAACTAGGTACTATCACGGCAATTCGACCTCCAGAAAGATATGGCGTATTAGATTTCGGGGAAAATAACCAAGTAAAATCCTTCAAGGAAAAACCAGAAAATGAAAACTTCTATATTAACGGTGGTTTCTTTGTCCTCTCCCCTAAAGTTTTAGACTATGTCGATGGCGATCATATTTCATTTGAACGAGAACCATTAACGAAATTAGCAAATGAAGGTGAATTACAGGCCTATAAACATGATGGTTTTTGGCAATGTATGGATACATTAAGAGATAAAACACTTTTAGAAAAACTTTGGCATGACAAAACTGCTCCTTGGAAAGTTTGGCCATGAAAAAAATATTCAAAGGTCGAAATGTTCTTGTTACTGGACATACGGGTTTTAAAGGAGCTTGGCTCTCTCTTTGGTTGAACAAATTAAATGCTAATGTAACAGGAATTTCTCTGCCACCAGAAAACATTCGCGGTAACTTATATCAGTCACTTGAATTAAATAAAATAATTGATTCTAGATATTGTGATATTGGTGATTATTCAAAACTCAAAGAAATTATTATTGAGACCCGTCCAGAAATTGTATTTCATTTGGCCGCCCAACCCATCGTTCTTTCTTCATATGAAGACCCTATTAATAATTATAGATCAAACGTTATGGGTACTTTAAATTTACTTGAGAGCTTACGCTACTGTGATTCCGTGAAAACAATTTTGGCCGTGACAACTGATAAATGTTACCAAAATAATGAATGGGTTTGGCCGTATCGAGAAGATGATAAACTAGGTGGAATTGATCCTTACTCAGCTTCAAAAGCAATGACTGAAATCCTCGTTAATTCACACAAGCAATCATTTTTTGAAGACAAAGGAATAGGGGTTGCTACGGCCCGCGCTGGAAACGTCATTGGTGGCGGTGACTTTGCAAAATATAGAATTATTCCAGATATTGTTGAGAGCATTGAAAAAAACCAACAAACCATAATCAGAAATCCTTATGCCATAAGACCATGGCAACATGTTTTTGATGCCCTCAATGGCTATCTCACACTTTGTTCAAAATTAGATCAAGATCCAAAACAATTCTCAAAGGCCTACAATTTTGGGCCCGATAATTGTGAAAAGAAGTTTAACGTACAGTACATAACCGAACTTTTTATTAATAAAATGAAGAGAGGAAGTTTTAAAATTGTTTCTTCTGAGTTTAAACATCACGAGGCCAAAATATTAAGACTTGATTCTTCAAGGGCCAAGGAAGAACTCAACTGGTCGCCAAAGTGGAGCACAGAGAAAGCGATCGAAGAAACTGCCAACTGGTTTCAAGCATATCTTATAGATCCAAAAGCAAACTGTTTAAAATTAAGCCAAGATCATCTAGACAAATTTACGGAGAACTTAATTGAATAATTTAAGACAAAAAATACTAGATTTAGTTAAAGAATTTCATAATGAAAAACAAAATGCTTCATTCGTGCCAGGCAAGTCACCTATTCCTGTCTCTGGAAAAGTATACAATGAGACTGATCTTTGTCATCTTGTTGATGCGTCTTTAGATTTTTGGCTAACAACAGGTCGATATAATGATTCTTTTGAAAAGAAAATGAGAGAATATTTTGGTGTTAGAGCAGCTTATACAGTTAACTCTGGTTCATCGGCCAATCTTGTGGCCACATCAGCTTTAACTTCTCATCTACTTGAAGATAGGGCCCTAAAACCTGGTGATGAAATTATAACTGTTGCAGCAGGTTTCCCGACCACTGTGAATCCTATCATCCAAATTGGTTGCATTCCTGTTTTTGTAGACGTTGATATTCCTACTTATAATGTTAATGTATCAGAGCTTGAAAATGCTATAACAAATAAAACAAAGGCCATAATTTTGGCCCATACACTGGGCAATCCTTTTAATTTATCGGCCATCACAAAACTTGCTAAAAAGTATAACCTTTGGATTATGGAAGATTGTTGTGATGCTTTAGGTTCAACATATGAAGGAAAGAAGGTTGGAACTTTTGGTGACGTTTCTACATTAAGTTTTTACCCGGCCCATCATATGACAATGGGAGAAGGTGGACTAGTTTTCACAGATGATCCGAAACTTAAAAAAGCTGCCCTGGCCATAAGAGATTGGGGAAGAGACTGTTGGTGTGCTCCTGGTGAAGATAATTCATGTAAAAAAAGATTTGACTGGAAACTCGGAGAACTTCCTCAAGGTTATGACCACAAATATACATATTCACATCTTGGGTATAATTTAAAGATAACAGACATGCAGGCCGCAGTTGGTGTCGCTCAATTTGAACACTTGCCAGGTTTTATTGAAAAACGAAAAGATAATTTCAAGTTTTTAAAAGAATCCCTCTTGCAGTTTGAAGATTATTTTATTTTACCAGAAGCAACTCCTCAGAGTGAACCATCTTGGTTTGGATTTCCAATATCATTAAGAGAAGGGGTTAAGTTTTCAAGAGAAGATTTACTCATCTATTTAAATAGCCATAAAGTGGCAACACGTCTTCTTTTTGCCGGAAACATTGTAAAACAACCTTATATGCAAAAACAGAATTTTGAAATTCGTTCTGAGCTTAAAAATACAGATTATATAATGAACAATACATTTTGGATTGGAGTGTTTCCTGGACTAGATGCAAAAATGCTTGAATATGTTGTTTCTATATTTGATAAATTCTTACAAAGTAAAAAGTAAATTTATTTCATCTTTCTTGAGGAGTCGTTATAAAAACAAAAATATTTTTTATACTCTTAGCAATTTGTTTTTTATTTGGACACCTTCCTTATGTACTAGGTGGAGGGTTTTTGGCAGATGATTGGCATGTTGCAGAGTTGCCTTATTTGCCTAGTCTCATTGATTATGTCTTAGGTACGTTACAAAGTACTTTTGGAAATCGCCCAGTTGATCCATTCTATTATTTGATTTCAACAATACTTTTTAAAGATTCTCAAGTAATGTGGATTTTTAAGAATATATTCATGTTTTTTATTATTGCTTTCAATCTCTATACTGTACTGAAAGATATTGTTTCTAAAGAACTTCAGACACTTTTATTTGTAATGTTTCTCTTCCCAGCAATGGGGACGGCCGTTTATTTTTCTCCTGGTCTTCAATCTTTAACTACTTTTGCGGCCATGATTTGGAGTTTTTCCTTAATTTTCCAAAAAAAATATCATATGACTGGCCTAAAAAAATATCTCTTTATTTCTTTAGGCCTATATATTCTCTCTCTTCTTACTTATGAAATCCCTCTCACTCTTTTGCCTATTAATCTATGCTTGCCTTTTTTAATTTTTGGTTTAAAAGAAAAAAATGCTCGTATCCAATTTATCCAATTGTTAGTCTCTTTCTTCTTAATCGGAATATTTATACTCGTATTTCAAAAAGGGATTGCCCCTATGTATGCAGTCAATATTCCCGAGAAAGTGAGAATAACTTCAATCTCGGGACTGCTTATAAGCTTTGTACGAGCATTGTTTCATTATTCAGCTTTGATTTTGTTAGACTTACCACATGCTCTGATTGGTTCTCTTGTCTATGTTTTAATCTTTGTAAAACTTTTTATTATTTTGCCGGTAATAGGTCTCATTGGACTAAGTTATTATTTTGGAAAAAAAGGTGGAGATATTTTTGAAAATATTAAACAGTCCAAAAATAATCAAAAAGATTTATTATATATAACTTTGATTTTTGTTTTCTTTATGTTTGGTTTAAACGCAGTACTTCACACTCCCGTAGGTTCCGTCCCAACCCTTAAGGCCTATTCAAATAGGGCCGTCATTGGCATGTCTTTTACTATTCCATTTTTGATATATCTATTAAGCAGTCTTATTCCGAATCTGAAAAGAAGAACAATATTTATGTCTTTCATGACTTGTTTGTATATTTTCACTTTCCTCGTTCAAAGAGATAATTATATTCATTCATATGCAATCACTGAAAAAATTCAAAACGATATCCAAGAAAAAATAAAAAATCTAAAAGACTCAAATCCTCAGGTTAATTTAGATGAACTTTGCTTTCTTGCCGACGTTCCTCTCTATGCTCCTAATAATTTACTTAAAGAAATTACTTTTAATATCGATACCTATGATTTGCAAAGGTCTCTGGCATATCGTTTTGGGACAAAAGTTAAAGTGAGTACAATTAATATTGAGAGAGTCAAATACGGAGATGTAACATTCTCTAATGATAATCAAAATTATATTCATCAAGGGCTAAAATGCGAAAGTAACAAAACGTATATTTACACATATCTCCTTCCTGATGGTTTATCAAAAATGAATAAGATCGAGAGTTTTGAGGCCATAAAAGAGCTTGTCTCTTCTCCAAAAAATAATCCATTCTACACATCAAGTTTTCTTCAGGGATATCTAGATTTAAAAACAAAACTGAGAAACTTTGTAAGAAATACTCTGGGCGAATATGGATTAAAGAGTTAAGGGGTGGTCATATGGAAATATTATATGTTTTCTCTATTATTGGATTTACTCTAAAAGCCCGAAATTATTTTAGTACAAATAATCAAAATTTTATTCCACTCTTTGTCATATCTTCGATAGCATATATTTCCTATTTTCTTTACTTTTTTTCGGCCGGTAAATATTTTGTTATACTAGCTCAATTCACTGGTTTGATTCTACTTTTCCTTGAGTTATTTAAAATATACAAAAAACAACAAAGCTTGACAGAAACTTTCAATCCAGCAATGGGATTTCTTATAACGGGCTCCCTTGTTGCTTACGCCCAAACATTTGGTGGATATGTCTATGGACATGATCAATATATTATCACCAATATGGTTAAGTATTTATCTATAATGAATCGTTACTGGGACTTCAATAACCGTCTAGATGAATCAGTATCCTCTCTTTACGCTCCAGGAATTGCCCTCATTCAAGTCTTTTTTCAAGGTTTTAAATTTAAAGATTCTAGTGCTTCTTACGCTATTTACACTTTTTTGTTACTTTGTTTTTATCCAATTTTTGATCTAGTGTTTCCCAAATATCAAAATTTAAAAGACTGGAAAAAATTAATCTTCTTCTTTATGAGTATGCTCTTTATAGTCGCTGCATTTGGCGAAGGCATGACGAATTTAAGAGTCGATACTATTACGGCATGCCTCTTTGGAATAATGCTTTTTTATATTTATACAAAAGACATAACCATTCAAAATAGTCTTGTTCTTGGCATAGTGCTAAGTTTGGGCGCACTTATCAAAGGGACAGCTCTTGCTTTTGGTGCAGGTGGAATGATTATTTGGACAATAAAGCTCTTTTTCAAAAGAAAAACAGAATGGAAAAAATTGATTAAGGCCCCTATGCTTTCTTTTTTGTGTTTATTTCTTTGCACAGTTAGTTGGATTATTTATAAAAAAAATGCAGATTTAGACAAGTTTAAAAATTCTCCCTCTACAGAATCATTAATTTCACGCTTTTTAAAAATGGATGAATCTAGAGAATTTGTCTTAAAACATTTTAAAAATGAAGTTTTTGAAACTAATCTAAACCGTGAGGTTGATCCGGGTAACGGATTTATCATGACCAAATTTTCGTTATCAAAATATTCTTCCTCATTTGGAGGAACGGTTTATTGGACAATTTTATTCGCGCTGATTGCTTTCTTGTTATCATTAAAAAACAAAGAGAAATTTAACCGTTTCTTCTACATCTCAACTTTTTTAATAGGTCCATTCTTGTACCTTGGTTTACTTATTATATTTTGGACAACTGTTTGTAAAAATCACAATTTTGCTATAGATGCTCTCTTTTGCTACTCTCGTTATGTTAGAACTTTTTATGGAGCACTTGCTATACTTGTTCTAGGACTCTATTTTTTAGAACATAAAAAACTCGCAAAAGTGACCCAATATACTCTACCCATAATATTAGTTTTTCACTGGATTTTTTCATTTCCTTCAATCGGCACATCAATTAAACCTGTAAAAAAACTTGCTCAAAACTCTAATCTAGAAGTACGAAAAAAAATCGAACAGGATATTGCGTACCCTGATTTAATTAATAGTAAAAAACAACTCGATATATTTTTCACTTTTTCACCCATCGGCACTGGCGTTAATGCTGAAGAACAAGTGATGGCCATCTATTCTCTTATTCCACATAGAACTCATTTCATGGATATTAATACCTATAGTACAAAAAAAGAATTTTCAAGTGAGGAAGATGCGTTAGAATATTTAAAGAAATTTGATTATTTATTACTGAGAAACGTTGAACAGCTCTTTCAAAAAAGATTTAAAAACATTTTTAATACTGATTCAAAAGTACTCTATAAATTTGATGGCCAAAAATTTATTGGGTTAAGATAATTTTTTTAAAAAACTGAAAGTTTAACTCGTTTTTCTTAATCTATCTACAACTTGCTGAATGACATCTATATTGTTCATGACATAAAAATGAACACCAGGTGCACCTTTTTCCATCAATTCAAAGGCCTGATTGTATGCCCAATTCACACCAATCTCTTTGATATGCTCAGGATTATCATTCATTTCATTTACAAGTTCATCCGGTAAGTCACAGTAAAAAAACTTTGGTATACTTGTCAGTTGTCTTGGCTTATCGATAATTTTTAATCCAGGAATAATAGGAACATTTATACCAGCATCTCTACAAAGCTCGAGAAAATTAAAATAATGTTTATTTTCAAAAAACATCTGCGTCATCACATAGTCAGCTCCAAAATCAACTTTCTTTTTTAAAAACTGAATATCTTTGTGTAAATTTGGGGACTCAAAATGCTTTTCGGGATAACCTGCTACTCCTACTCCAAAATCTAAGGGCCTTGGTGTGTTAACCTCTTCTTGATAAATTCCTTGTCTAATTTGTGAAATTTGATCAACGAGATCCCCTGCGTATCTATTCTCTGTTCGGTCTTTATTTTTTTCCTTCTGATAATTTGTCTCATCCCCCCTGAGGGCCAAAACATTATGAACTCCTAGGTAATTGAGCTCAATGAGTGCATCTTCAGTTTCTTCTCTAGTGAAACCTCTGCATAAGAGATGCGCGACTGTATCTATTTTAAACCTGTTTTGAATTATTCCACAAATTCCAACTGTACCGGGTCTTTTTTTGTGAATAACTCTTCGAATTCCTCCATCTGGATTTCTCACGTAAATCGCCTCCGCTGCATGAGACGTAACATCTATCCAAGGGGGATTATATTCTGCGATGGCCTTCACAATATTGGTAATATCTTGAATACTTTTTCCACGCCCAGGAGGAACGATTTCAAAAGTTATAAAAGGGTTTTTTGCCTTCTCAATATGCTCAATGACTTTCATTTAATTTCCTTGTTGTCCGCTGCCTAGAATAAGGGAAATGAAACAATATTTAAATCATTTTCTCGAGAACTTTTATTAACATATTCTCATCAATATATTCCATACAATCCTTACGATGACCTTGATATTCATTTCCTAAATTTAAAAATCCACAACCTCTTATAGAAGAATTAATATTGTAAGAATTAATTCCAATCGCTCCCCAACGTTCAGAGTTAGTTGGGCCATTTAATGAAATAGTCTTAGTTCCAAGTGCCCAACTAAGGTGCATGATTCCCGTATTAACGCTAACTGTAAAATGTGCCTCTTTTATAAGTCCAGCTGTTTTACACAGCTTTTCTCCTGCATAATTTTTTGCAAATAATTTATATCTCTTCAAAAAATCATCATTTTTAACTTTTTCAGCTGGGGAACCAGTTAGATAAATGACAAATCCATGAGAGTTAACAAATTCACCAATTTTTGCCCATTTTTCTATTGGCCATTCTCTAAGCTGACCATTTTCTCCACCGGCCCACAAATGAAACACACAATATTTGCAATCCAGATAATGTGGGACAATATTTGTTAAATGTGGCAAGTGATGTACTTGTACATCTAAACATTCTGATATGAGATTACGGTAATTATCTAGTTCATGTATCTTGGGATTATGCAAACTAAATGCATCATAAGCATAATGTCTATACTGACTTAGGGTTTTAAAACCAATGACAAACTCTGAATTAGAAAAGTATGAGTAGATTGAATTAATTCTTGGCCAGGAACCTAAATCAATAAAAACATTGAAGTGGTAGTTTTTTAAAACTTTATAAGCTTTTAAAGGTGATTTAACAGGAAGATACACGCAATCGACATTTCTTGGAATGAGCTCTCTCATGAGGTAGTTACTTTCACCCAGAAAGAGCGTTAGTTTTGCATGAGGGTATTTTATCTTTAAGTCTTCGAGAATGGCACAAACGAGAATAGTGTCACCAATCGCAGCTTCCTTGAGTACACCAATTTGATATATCTCTGCTGGTTTTTTCTTTTTATCATGTATCAGACCAAGTAAAAAGAGTATCAAACTTCCCAAATAAAGATCTATTTTTTTTGAAAGTTTACTTGTTCTGCTCATTAATCTTTTTTTCCCAATCTACTGCAGTTTTTAGAATAATGTTTAAGTCATTATATTTTGGAGTCCAGCCAAAAGTTTTTTTAATTTTTTCACTCTTTGCAATTAAGCACGGTGGATCTCCTTCTCTTCTTTTATCTATAAGAATATTGAGTCCACTTCCATACATTTCTTTCATTTTGTCAGTTACTTCTTTAACGGTATGACCTTGTCCATAACCACAATTGAATACATCTGATTGACCTCCATTATTTAAATATGTGAGTGCATCAAGGTGGGCCTGTGCAAGATCTAAAACATGAATATAATCTCTTATACATGTTCCATCTCTGGTTTCATAATCATCGCCAAAAATAAACATTTTATCACGTTTACCTACAATAAGTTCTGCCACTGTTTTAATTAAATGTGTCGTTATAGGAGTGCATTGACCTAGTTGATTGTCTATATCTGCACCAGCAACATTAAAATATCTAAGGGCCACGTAATTGAAAGCATGATTTGCTCTTGAAATATCTTCTAATGCCCATTCTGTCATAAGTTTACTTCTTCCATAGGGATTTATCGGATCTAGGGGAGTTGATTCATCAACTTCAGCGACTTCAGGTATTCCATAGACAGCTGCTGTACTTGAAAAAATAAAGTTCTTAACATCATTTTCTACACAAGTTTTAATCAGCTCAAAAGATTTTATAGTGTTATTTTGATAATATTTAATAGGGTTAGTTACACTCTCTGGTACAATAATACTCCCTGCAAAATGAAGGACAGATTTTATATTATTTTTTTTAATTATCTCACTCACAAGTTTGTTGTCGCAAATATCACCAACAATGAGTTTACCAGAAAGTACAGATTCTTTTCTTCCGGTTGAAAGATTATCTAATATAACTATTTCATAATTTTGTTTATTTAGAAGTTTAATGACATGAGAACCGATATAACCGGCCCCACCCGTTACGAGTATTTTATCACTCATTTTGCCTACTCCCTTTTAGTATGCATTTTTATTAAAGAGACCTTTCCACAAAGTAAGAAAAATAATTTTTATATCAAACCAGAAAGACCAATTTCGTATATAGTAAAGATCACAAGCAATTCGTTGTTTGAGGCATGTATCTCCTCTCCATCCATTGACTTGGGCCCAACCTGTAAGCCCTGCTTTCATTTTATGTCTTAACATATAGGCCGGAATTTCATCTTTGAATTTTTCTACAAAAAATGGACGCTCAGGCCTTGGCCCTACAAGACTCATTTCCCCTTTAATTACATTAAGGAGTTGAGGGAGCTCATCTAATGAACTTTTTCTTAAAAAATTTCCAAAAACAGTCTTACGTGGATTATCCTTATTACTCCATTCATTTTTGTCCTCATTATCAACAGCAATTCTCATCGTTCTAAACTTTAGCATGAAAAAATTTTGCCCATCTAATCCTATTCTTTCTTGCTTATAGAGAATTGGCCCAGGGGATGTTAATTTAATAACAATAGAAATAATGAATAAAAATGGTGATAATAAAATCAGCCCACAACTACATGCTGTAATATCAAAAATTCTCTTTAGATATCTTCCAACATCACTTATATTCGGCCGGTTGAGATTAAGAATTGGCACACCAGCAAAATCATCTATTTTATTGCCGACAAATGAAAAAGGAAGATCAGGTAATATTTGAATTGGGATCAGATCATTGTGGTATTTTTGCAAAAAAGTTTGAGTGTAAATTGAATTCTGATGACTATAACTTAAAATCAAGGAATCTGGAGAAAAACGTTCTTTTATTTGACTGAAATCATTTCCTAGATCCTTAATATCTTTTTGTCCTTCTGCCTTTCCATGTGAATCTAACCAACCAATTATTTTAATACCACAATCTTTATAAGAACGTATTGCTTTTATATACTCTTCTATTTGACTTCCATCTCCAATTAATAAGTAATGGCGGAGGTTCCTGCCATTTTTTCTAAGATGACGTAGATAGTTTCTCACAACAATTCTTACAAATGTAAGTGTGAATGTAGATAAAAGAGCATATGTCAGGATAAATATCCTTGATACCTTTGTCTCGGCGAAAAAATACAAGACAATAATAAAGAATATATGTGCATATAAATTTGCAAAAAATACTGCCGTAATCTCTGCCCCACGTCGAGTAAAACGTTGAGATTTATAAAGTCCAAATTTTTGAAAAGAAAAAACAGTAATCAAACCAATGAGGAAGGAGAGTTTTGCAAAAAGAATTAACAAACCCTGTTGCCCTTGAAAAAAATCAAAACGTATAAAATACGCCAAAAACCACATTAAAATTACAACTGTAAAATCCAAACATTGCTGAATGAGGGATAGATATTTATCTAATTTTCTGAGCATCTTTTTGTCCTAGGGGGTTTTTTATCATTGACAACATTTTAAGACAAGTTTGGGTGGAGAGTGAAGTGACAAATGATTAGTCTAGGGTTAAAATCGCTTTGCTTATTGAGATCCAGGAGAAGATATGAAACGTGCGTTAATTACAGGCATTACAGGGCAAGACGGTGCCTACTTAGCAGAACTATTACTTAGCAAAAATTACGAGGTGCATGGAATTAAAAGACGCTCTTCATTATTTAATACAGACCGAATAGACCATATCTATCAAGACTTACACGAAAATGATGTCAAACTCAAATTGCACTATGGGGACCTTACTGATTCTACGAATATCATAAGAATTATTAAAGAAGTTCAACCAGATGAAATTTATAACTTGGGTGCAATGAGTCACGTACGAGTAAGCTTTGATACTCCCGAATATACGGCCAATGTCGATGCACTTGGCACTTTACGCATACTAGAGGCCGTTAGACTACTTGGACTTGAAAAAAAATGTAGAGTTTACCAGGCCTCTACTTCAGAACTCTATGGCCTTGTCCAAGAAACTCCCCAAAAAGAAACCACCCCCTTCTATCCCAGATCACCTTATGCAGTAGCTAAACTTTATGGATATTGGATTACCAAAAATTATAGAGAAGCATATGGGATGTACGCTTGTAATGGGATTCTTTTTAACCATGAATCACCTATAAGAGGTGAAACTTTCGTGACGAGAAAAATTACAAGAGCAGTATCAAGAATAGGTCTAGGACTTCAAAAGCAAATGTTTCTTGGGAATTTAGATGCAAAAAGAGACTGGGGACACGCAAAAGATTATGTAGAGGCCATGTATCTTATGTTACAACAAGATGAGGCTGAAGATTTTGTTATTGCAACTGGAGTGACAACGACTGTTAGAGATTTTGTCGTTAAAGCTTTCTCACATATTGGAGTTGAACTTGAATTTTCAGGAGTGGGCGTTAATGAAATTGCAAAAGTTTTAAAATGCAATAATCCTGAATATAAAATTGAAATTGGCCAAGAAGTTGTAAAAATTGACGAACGGTATTTTAGACCAACCGAAGTTGAGCTACTACTAGGAGATCCAACTAAAGCATTTGAAAAATTACGATGGAGACCAAAACATAATTTAGACACTTTAGTTGAAGATATGATGATATCTGATCTTGAACTCTTCAAGAAAGATCAGTATTTGAAGGCCGGCGGGCATAAGGTAATGGAATATCATGAATAAAACAGATCGTATTCTTGTTTTGGGGCCTAAAGGCCTGGTTGGATCAGCAATTGTAAGAGAACTTAAACGCTTATCCTATAAAGATATACTTACCCCCGACAGAACGACCTTAGATCTAACTCAGCAAAAGGAAGTACTAAGTTATTTTGAAACCTACAAACCTCATTATGTTTTTTTAGCGGCCGCCAAAGTTGGTGGTATTATGGCCAACAATATTTATAGGGCCGATTTTATTCACCAAAACTTGATGATTCAAAACAATGTTTTTGAAGCTGCTCATATAAATAAAGTTAAAAGATTACTCTTTTTAGGGTCTTCTTGTATTTATCCCAAAGAATGTCCCCAACCAATGAAAGAAGAGTCACTACTTACAGGCCCTCTAGAACCAACAAATGAACCCTATGCTATTGCAAAAATTGCTGGTCTTAAAACGGCCGAAAGTTTTCGAAGACAATATGGGGACCAGTTTTATAGTGTGATGCCAACAAACCTTTACGGGGTTAATGATAACTATGATCTCGAAAACTCACATGTTATTCCTGGATTAATTGCCCGTTTTTTTAAAGCTAAGTCAGATGGTGATAAAACTTTTAAAGTCTGGGGTAGTGGAATGCCAAAAAGGGAGTTTCTCTATGTTGATGATATGGCCCGCGCGTGTGTCTATGTGATGAACTATACAAATGAACTACCAGATTTAATCAATATTGGAACAGGTGAAGATATTTCAATTAAAGATTTGGCCATCATGCTAAAAGATAAAGTTGGATTTGAAGGTGAACTACTCTTTGATACAAGTAAACCAGATGGAACGATGAAAAAGCTTTTGGACATATCAAAAATAAAATCTTTGGGTTGGGCGCCTGAAGTTTCTCTTGATGAGGGACTTAATTTGGCCGTCAATTTTTATAGAGAAAATTATTTATAGAGCTTTATTGTATATTCCACCATTTTTTTGAGAGAATATTCGTCTTCAATTAATTTTCTTCCATTTGACGATAATTTTTGTAAGATATCTTCGGAATTGATGAGATTAGTTAGTTTGTTTTTAAATTCATCGTATTGATCAAGATTAAAAAGTTCTACCGATGAATTCTTCGCAAATTGAGTGTGTCCTGTCACATTTGATAATAAACATGGACGTCTCATGGCCATGGCCTCAAGCACTGAAAGTGGCAGTCCTTCCCATCTCGCAAAACTAATATAAATAGTTAAAGAATTTAAAAAGGCCGTTGGTTCCATGACGCCTAAAAGCTTGATTGAATCATTTAAATTTTTTAGTGAAATTTTTTCTTCAAGTTTAATTCTTAGCTCTCCATCTCCAGCTAATAGAAATTCAAAACGTGTATGTGGATAATCGTGCTTATATTGCCCGATATAATCGATAAGAATATCTAATCCCTTTTGAAAATTAAATCTGGCCAAAGTTCCCAACACTAAACGTTCGCGATTAATCTTGTATTCAGTATTATATTCAGCAACATCAATCCCATTTCTAATCACAACGACACTTTTTTTATCACACATATTTGCGCGAAGTGCCTCTTTATGTTCATCATCTGAAACACAAATAAATTTGTCAGTTAAACTTTTCAAAAAGATATCTAAAAAATGTTTCATTAAACCAATAAGATTATTTTCTTGATGAATCCCATGAAATGTATGAATAACATTAATCCCTAAAAACTTACAAGGCCTAGAATAAACTCCAGCGCCTCTTCCATGGGAATGAACTGTTGAAATATTGTATTGCTTACACAATTTTAAAATCTTAATTAGATACTTCAATCTGAATGTACGATGCTCCAACTCTATATGTTGAAATGAAAGTTTTTTAAGCTCTTCTCCAAATGGTGGATCTAGTGGTGAAGCAGAAAATATACGAATATGAGGAGCATCTTTTTTAATGCTTTGTGCAAGTTGGAGAAGATGTTTAGGGCCACCACCCATATCCGAGCGTAGTGTTAACATTAAAACATTCATAGAATTTACTTTATTACGGCCAGGCTTATTGATAAATAATATACTACAAAATATTAAAGATTTTTTTTCTGAGGATTATATTGGATATTGATGTCTTGCTTTTTAATTATTCTAAAAATACCGGAGGAGCTGGCATAGCGACTGAACGACTGTATGACGCACTTTGCAAAAAGAAGATCCAGGCCAGACTCATCAATGCTCATAAGAGAAAACATTTATCAACTTTTTTTGATAAAATACCCAATAAAATATTTCAAAAAAAACCTGGGGCACTATGGTCCAATGGACTGTTTTCTAGCATTAATATTAAGGGCCATATTAAAAGTGAAAAACAGATCATCCATCTCAATTGGATTAACAACGGTCTGATTTCTATCGATCAAGTCAGTAAAATAAAAAATCCGATCATTTGGACTCTACATGATTTATGGCCAGTAACAGGTGGTTGTCACGTAGTAGGTGAGTGTCGCCAATTTGAATCATCTTGTGAAAATTGTCCACTTTTTAATCAACATTTTATAGAAATCGCAAAGTATTTGTTTAAAAAGAAGCAACGAATCTTTGGACTCCCTAATATCACTTTAACTGTGCCAAGTCAGTGGATGCTTGAAATGGTTAAAAAATCTGCATTGGGTCATAATTCACAAATTGAGATTATCCCCAATGGGATTGATCCTCATATGTTTAAAAGAATAAAGAATAAAGATATTCTTAGTAAATATAATATTTCTGAAAGTAAAATGACCCTTCTATTTGGTGCTAATGATTTATTGTTAGATAAAAATAAAGGTGTTGACCTACTCGATGAGGCCCTTAAGATTTTGAATGTTTTTGATATTGAGCTTGTGTTACTCGGAGCAGATAATCCTGGGCAGTATTTTAAGAATATAAATACAGTGTGTATTCCGAAGCTAGAAAAGTATGAAGATTTGATTGCTCTTTATTCTAGTGTGAGTCTAGTTTGTGTACCTTCAAGAGTTGAATCATTTGGACTTATGGCCCTAGAATCTCTTCAGTGTGAAACTCCAGTTGTAGCTTTTGACTTTTCTGGAACCAAAGACATTATCAATCATAAAGTGAATGGATATTTGGCCAGATCTTTTGATACTGAAGATTTCGCTTTAGGTATTTCTTATATAATTGAAAATATAAAAAAATTAGATATGGAAACTAAAAATGAGAATTTTTATATAGATAATGTGGCCAATAAATTTATTAAATTATACGAGTCTCTTTTATGATAGTATCAATAATAACCCTTAGCTTTAATTCAGAAAATACAATTGTAAAAACAATAGAATCTATATTGAAACAAGATTACCTAGATATCGAGCATGTGTTCATTGATAATTGTTCTTCAGATAATACAATTAATTTGATTCACAATATGTATGAATCAACAAATAGAAAGTACAAACTAATCTCTGAAAAAGATAAAGGCATATCAGATGGTTTTAATAAGGGTATTTTAAATTCAACTGGTGAAGTTATCGTTTTTTTAAATTCCGATGATTCCTATATCGGAAATGATGTCATATCAAGAGTAATGGAAATTTTTGAAGGTAATTCTGTCGATTTTGTTCATGGAGATATGATCTTTGAAGATAAATATTTTGGAACAAATATTAGAAAACCACTTTTATGTTCATTGGAATATGCTCTTCCCTATAATCACCCAACATTTTTTGTACGAAGAAGAGTTTATGATGAAATAGGACTATTTGATTTGAAGTACAAATTTACTATGGACTACGATTTGATCTGTAGGATGTATAAAACTCCAGATCAACCCAAGTTTAAAGGTGTTTATTTAAAAGGTGAACCATTAGTAAAAATGATGGCCGGCGGAGTATCTTGGAAATATGAACTAAGATCAATTATTGAAGTCGAAGAAATCTTAGAAAAATACGCTTTTCTAACTCCTAAGGCCAAAGCATTTCAGAGACAAAGAAAATTCAGAATAAGATTAAAATCTTACCTTGCAAGATTTGGACTCAGCTCTTTTGTCAAAATGTGGAGACGTTTAAAATGGGATCACTAGTTTACGATATTACTTTTGCTATAACCACCTATAATCGACCTGAAATGCTCAAAGAATGTGTCCAATCTATTCTTGATCAAACTGAGGCAAATTTTAAAATTATTATAGGAAATGACTATATATCAGTACCAATCAATTCTGAAGACATTGGATCGACTGACCAGAGAATAAAAATAATTAATTATAAAAACAACCTCGGTGAAATAGGTAATATGCGTGAAATGCTCAACCTTGCAGATACAAAATATTTTTCATACATTGCCGACGATGATCTACTTCATCCAAACTTTCTTAAGGCCGTAAATGATGCCATTAACGAATATTCTCATCCTGATTATATTTTCCCTCTGATAGAAACATTTATTGACAAAAAACCAATTCCTCATGAAATATACCAATTAAAGCAGGTAGACAAATCTGAATATCTTTCAAATTTTTTAAATAGAAACTGGTACACTCAAGGTTGCATCGGAGTTTATAATACTGAGAAACTCAGAGAAATTGATGGAATGGAAAAAGTAGGGAAAAAAGTATCCCTAGGATCGGATACATTATTAGGAGTAAAAGCTTCTTTACTTGATAAATTAGTTTTTATTTCAACTCCCATGTATTTTTTTAGATATCATGATCAATCTTTGTCGACTTCAAACAATGATGTTAAAACTCTTTACGATTCACAAATTGATGTCATCACAAAATCTCTTATCGTATTAAATAATGACTTCTTTTCAACACAAAAAAATAAGTACATTTACTCTTTTTTAAAATGGCAAATTCTCGATTATTATACAACATACACTCGGCAAAAGAAATTTAATGGGTTTGGTATTTGTTCTTATTTTTTTAATATTTTTAAATTCAGTAAAGACTTGAATTTATTTTATAAAGTTAAATTATTAAAACAAATGTTTATCTTAGCAATAAAAACATCGATCAAAAGTTTAAAGTGTGTACTGGAGAATTTTTTTAAAAAATCAACCCAGATGAAGTCAACTTAGATTTTCATATCTGAGAAGTTTGTCTTTCTTAATCCAATTCTGACATCGAATATAGTAAAGAAATAAACTAATTATGGTCGCAAAACTAAAATAAATGATATCAATCTTGAGATAGCTTACAATACTGTTTAATATAAGATTTAAAACAAGTATCTCCCCCTGAAATCTCAATAGGTGTTTGGTTTGATTTTTTCCGAGCATATAGTCGATATTAATAATATTACTACAAAATAAAAAACTAATAGATATTAATGAAAGATACAGAGCCCAATCGTCATGAAACTTTTTGATAATATATTTTGTCATAATCGGGAAAAATATAATTAACATTATTACAAGTGGTATCAAAAGTAGATAAACTCTTTTTTTTGCCGCTTTAAAATAATCAGATGCCTCTGAATGATTGTTCTGCGCAATCAAATTCCAGAGAATCTGTACTTTTGGCGCCATATAACTCGTAATGAGAAGGTTAACTGCAAGAGTAATTGTCGTAAAAAAACCATAAACGGCCAGTTGCTCAATTTCATAAAACTTTGAAATAAACAACCTATCAAGACTTAAAAAGAAACTATCCATTGCCGCAAGTAAATAGGCCGGAAAACCAACCTTATAGGCCAGACGGATATGTCTAATGAATTCGGGAGTCGGAAAAAAAGTTGTTTTATGATGAATGAAAATTGTAAACGGGAGCACAAGAATATTCAACACAAGTGGGGCAAGGATAAAGTATTCAAAATTTTGGTAATTGAATAAGATAAAAAGACGCAATAAGGGAATAAATGTTTCGCGCAAAAAGCGAAGCAAATTCAATTTATAAAACTCCATATGCGTTGTAAGATGGACATATTTATTTTCTATAAATCGATCTAGTATTAAACTTAAATAAAAGAAAATAATTGTTCTGGTGCTAACTCCAAAATCAAAAAAAAACAGAGAAATCCCTGCTAAAGTATGCAATATAACCGACAAAAAATTGATATCATTAAAAAAATGAATGGATTCATTTTTATTTTGAATACGCTGCGTTGGATATTCAAGTATTAAACCTTGAAAAAGCCCCAATTGGGCCAGCGGAATATAACTGGATATCAGCATTATATAAGTGAATAAACCGTATTGAGTGTTGGAGAACACTCTTACTGCATAGAGACCAACAATAAAACCCAAACCTTTAGTCATTAAAGTCAAAGTTATATTTTGAAGTCCCACATTTATTAAAAGTTCTCTTGGATTTTCTTTAAAATAAGAAAACTTTTCTTTGAAAGTTTTAAACATACTATTAATTTGTAAAAAATTCCCTAATTCTATCAATTACAAAGCTTAATTCATTATCACTTAAGCTGTGGTACATGGGAAGACTTAAACACTCTTTATAGTAACTTTCTGCAATTGGAAGACTAATTTCTTTTATACCCCTGTAATAAGGTTGGGTATGGATGGGAATATAATGAACTTGAGAATAGATATGATGTTCTCGAAGAAAATTGTATAATTCATCTCTACGCTTCGTTCGTAGAATAAACAAATGATAAGCGTTCTCCTGGCCCTCTATCTCTTTTTGAAAAGTGAGATCTCCGACATCTTTAAGACTTTCTCTATATATTTTAGCAATTTTTTTACGCGTTTTTAAATTTTGATCAATTCTTCTCATCTGAGAAAACGCCAGCCCTGCATTGATATCAGAGATTCGGTAGTTATAACCCAACTCTTGCATTTCATAGGCCCATGGATGAAGTTCTTTTCCTACAAAAAAGTTTTTATCATAAACTATGCCATGTGTTCTCAATCTTAAAAGATGTTTGTAAATTGATTCATCTCTACAAGTTATAATTCCACCCTCTCCCGCGGCGATATGCTTTACCGGATGCAAACTAAATACTGCCAGATCACTGTGAGAACAGCTTCCTGAGTGAAACCATTTATGTTCACTTTGATAGCGAGCTCCAATCGCATGACACGAATCTTCGATAATTTTAAAGTGATATTTGTTGGCCAAAAAAGAGAGCTCACTTAAATTATGGGCCAGTCCTCCTAAGTCAACGGGAAGAACAGCGGAAATATTAGTTGTTTTGAGCTTATCTTCTAATCTATTGAAATCCATAAGGTAAGTTTCAGGATCAATATCACAGAAATCAACATCTGCACCACAATAACGAGCACAATTGGCCGTGGCCACAAATGATATAGGAGTTGTGATAACGGTATCATTTTTTGAAAGATGAATTGATAAGGCCGCTAAATGTAGGGCCGCAGTACCATTACAAACGGCAACAGCATAGGGAGCGTTTGTTAGTTTTTTAAATGAATTTTCAAGTTTTTCAATCTCAGGTCCCTGTGTGAGCCACTTGTTTCTCAAGATATCACTTAAATACTCAATATCTTCTTGTTCAATTTTGTGCTTTCCGTAAGGTATGATATCCATAATTACACTGTAAAGTTAGGATCTAGTTGAGTTTTGATTAAATTTCGAATCTGCTCAACGTTTAACCAATGATCGTTATCGCCAGAATTATAACTGAATCCGTCCTTAACTTTTTTGCCTTTGAAATGATCAGTATATTCATCTAAATTCCAAATATGAGTAGATGGAGTGATTACGTAATATTTTTCAAATTCAAGTGTGGATAAAGAATCCATAGGTGTAATCATTTCTTCATGAATTTTTTCACCTGGGCGTATACCAATATAAGAAATTTTTGCATTTGGATTCACTGCTTTCGCAACATCAAGAATTCTGTATGAAGGAATCTTGGGTACAAATATCTCTCCACCCCAAGCATTTTTGATAGCACTAATGACAAGTTTCACGCCTTCTTCAAGAGTTATATTAAATCTAGTCATTCTTTCATCAGTAATTGTTAGCTCATTTAAATGTGCTCTACCTAAAAAATAAGGAACGACTGAACCTCTAGAACCAAAAACATTTCCATAACGAACTACAGAGAATTTTAAATTTCTTTTTCCTTTCATATTATTTGCTGCAACAAATAATTTATCACTACATAGTTTTGTGGCCCCATACAAATTAATCGGAGCTGCAGCTTTATCAGTGGAGAGCGCCACTACTTTTTTCACACCCATTTCTAATGCAGATTCAATTACATTTTCAGCTCCAAAAATGTTTGTTTTGATACATTCCATTGGATTGTACTCGGCCGCAGGAACTTGTTTAAGGGCAGCTGCGTGGACGATAATATCTATATCTTCACAAGCTCTTTTTAATCTGTCTCTATCTCTCACATCCCCGATAAAATATCTTAGATTTGGAAATTCAGCTTGCGGAAACTCTTGAGACATTTCAAACTGCTTAAGTTCATCTCTCGAAAAAATGACAAGTCGTTCTATTTCAGGATATTCTCTCAAAATTATTTCAATAAACTTTTTACCAAATGATCCCGTCCCGCCTGTGACAAGTATACTTTTGCCATTTAACATTTATCCTCCACTGTCCTATAATTGTGCCGCATCTTAACAAGTTTTTCATTTAATACCAAGTTTTACTGTACAGGTTTAAACATTGAGTGAACATGATCTGGCCCAAAAATATTAAAAACCCAATGCGTTAAGGCATAGTCACGCCTAGATGATTTATGATAGAAATAAATCTTAAATATATTGGATCAAAATGAAGATATTACACGCTGTTCAATTCTATCACCCTGCAGTAGGAGGAATGGAAGAAGTTGTTAAACAACTCTCTGAAAGTATGTCTAAACTTGGACATGATGTCACTGTTCTTACGAGCACAAATAGTTCACGTCATTTCACTGAACTAAATGGTGTAAGGATAGTAGATTTTGAAATTTCCGGAAACCTGGCAAAAGGTATGCACGGAGATCTAGAAAATTGTCAGAAATTTCTAAGAGAAAATCAATTTGATATTATTACTTGCTTTGCGGCACAACAATGGGCCACCGACATATTTTTTTATAAAGACCTTTTGAAAGAACTTAAGAGTAAAAAAGTTTTCGTGCCCACTGGCTTTTCAGGATTATTTGATCCTTTGTATTACAACTATTTTGAAAATATGAAAGAATGGTTTCTCTGGTTTGATAAAAATGTTTTTTTATCAAATGACTATAGGGATATTAATTTTGCTCGTAAAAACAACGTGACTAATGAAATAATCATTCCAAACGGTGCTTCAAAGGCAGAATTTAATCGAAAGTGGGTTCCAAAAAATAATGATGTTTTCAAAATTTTACATGTTGGAAATCACACTGGCCAAAAAGGTCACACCGAACTTATTCAACTCTACAGCAGATCTAAAATTGACAAAAGTGAACTACTTATAGTGGGAAGGCATAATTGGAAAGGAAGATGTTTTTTGAAATGCAAACTTAAAGTTTTCTTTTGGAATATAGTTTTTAAACTCAATCGATCTCAGAAAAAGATACTGATGAAAGAATTAAGTAGAAAACAAACAATTGAAGAATTTTATAGGGCCAATTTATTTTTATTTCCTTCAAATATCGAGTGTTCTCCAATTGTACTCTTCGAAGCAATGGCCTCCTGCACTCCATTTCTAAGCAGTGCAGCTGGTAACGCTCAAGAAATCATTGAGTGGACAGAGGCTGGGGTTTTGCTTCCTACTATCAAAAAAGATAAGAGAGTGATTATCGAAGAAAAAGAGTCGCAAAAGGTTTTTGAAGAGCTTTGCTTAGATAAACAAAAATTGAAAACACTGGCAAAAAATGGATACGATGCGTGGACTAGTAAATTCACATGGGAAGCTATTTCTCAAAGATATATAGATATGTATGAAACGCTTTTGGAGAACAAGTCATGATTTTTGTAAGATTTTATGGCGGACTTGGAAATCAGATGTTTCAATACGCAACGGGCAAAGCACTCGCCAAAAAAAGAGGACAAAAACTTTTCTTTGATCTTAGAGAATTTGATTCGGCCAATGCTAAAAATACAAAACGATTGTATGAGCTTAATCGTGCTTGTTTAGAAGAAAATATTGCAACCCAAGAAGAGTTTGAAGAATTGCCTCTTTTGAAATTTTCAATTCTCTATCCCTATTTGCGAAAACTAATAAAGTTAGGAATAATAAATTTAGAACAATTTGTTGTTGAAAAAGATTTTTATTATCAAGAGAATATTTTCAAAGAGAGAGATTCAATCTTAATTGATGGATACTGGCAATCACCAAAATATTTTTCTCATTTACAAAAAGAATTAAATGAAGATTTTACTCCTAAAATAATAAATAGCTTAAATAAACAACTACTTTTTGAAATTCAAAATTCACTTTCAGTTGCCGTTCATATTAGAAGAGGAGATTATGTTACTAATCCCCATGCCGCCACTTTTCATGGCGTATTGCCAATTGAGTATTACAAAAATGCACTTGCTGAAATTAAAAAAAAATATAAAAATGTAAAATACTTTGTCTTCTCTGACGATTTAAAATGGGTCGAAGAAAATATTGAATTTAATGATCAAACTGTTTTCGTCGACATTAATGGAATCGATCATGCCCTTTGTGATATCTACCTCATGTCCCATTGTAAGCATCATGTTATTGCAAATAGTTCTTTTAGCTGGTGGGGAGCTTGGCTGAATATGAACCCTGATAAAGAAGTTTATTATCCATATCGATGGTTTATAGGAGAGCGTGAAACTAAGGATCTCATACCCATGAACTGGAGGGAAATCAAATGGTAGAACTCTCAGTACTTCTTCCCGTTTATAACGCTCAAGATTTTATTTCACAAGCAATTGAGAGTATTTTAAAACAAACATTTGAAAATTTTGAACTTGTAATCATTGATGATGGATCAACTGATAATACAGCAAAAATAATTTCAAATTTTGTTGATAAAAGAATTCGTTATTTTAAAAACGAAAACAATTTAAAATTGATAGAAACCTTAAACAAAGGAATTTCACTTTGTGTAGGAAAATATCTGGCCAGAATGGATGCGGACGATATTTGCCACCCTCAGAGGTTTGAACTTCAAATAGCACATCTTAAAAATAATCCAGAAACTGCTGTTGTCGGGAGTAATATTATTTTTATAGACAGACACAATAGAATAATTGGTAGAGGAATAAAAGCACCTGAAACTCATCATGCTATTGTATGGGAATTTCTAAAAAGATGTGCACTCTATCATCCCACAGTAATGATTAATAAAGAATTAATAGGCAGTGAATTGTCATATGATTCAAATTATCCTCATGCTGAAGACTATGAACTCTGGATGAGACTGTCGCGAAAATTTAAGCTTGCCAATATGTCACAAGATCTTCTTCGTTACCGAATTCATAAAGAAAGTATAACTGCAAAATATTCGGATGAATCATTGTCTTCAATGATGAGAGCAATTACAAAAAATGCTCCCATTTCATTAAGTGAAAGAGAATTATTTCTTTACCGAATGCCCTGGAAAGTAAATCATCAGGATGATGTAAGTATATTAATCAATAATATTGGAAAAGAATTAGATCAATACTGCAACTCGGAAAATGTACAAGAACGTGAAATAAGAATCTTAAGGAAAAGTGTTTTTTCACGCTTGTTTTTCTTGATCATCTATTTAGTCAGTATCACTAAGACACCACAGATATATAAATTTATTCAACTAAAAAAAGTCATAAAGGTATATCAGTTTGAAATATTTCAATGTTTTATGAAAATGTGTCGTGATTTTTATCATCGATTTTTTAAAAGGTTTGTATTTGAAAGGGGAAAATAAGATCCAACTATGTAGAGTGGCCACTGTTCCATTTGCTTTTAATAGCTCTTTGAAGTTAATTGAAAAAATTCATGGGCCTCAAATTCATGTAACGCTTGTATCATCGGATGAATCTGGAGGAGAAATTCTGAAGAGCGCTCATATTGGAAAGTTTGCACCAATCAACATTTCAAGAGAAATTTCTCCTTTTCAAGATTTACTCTCTTTATTTAAATTGATTGTTTTTTTCAGAAAACATAAGTTTGATATAGTTCACTCAAATACACCAAAAGCAGGACTACTTGTATCTTTGGCCAGTATTTTTTGTCCCAAGACTAAATTTCTCCACACATTTACAGGTCAAAGGTGGGAAACCTTAACAGGGTTTAAACGCAAGCTTTTACGTTTTTTTGATAAATTAATAATAAAACTCGATGATAAAGTTTATACTGATTCCATTAGTCAGGCCAAATATTTGGAAGAACAAGAAATTGCTGGATCAAATCAATTGTCTTGCATAGGTGAGGGGAGTTTTGGAGGAATTGATCTTGAAAAATTTGATATCGAAAAAAAACAAAAATACCGAGAAGAAATCCGAAAAGCACTTTCGATTTCAAATTCTGAATCTGTCATCGTTTTTATCGGAAGAATAGTAAGGGATAAAGGTATTGTCGAACTCGTTCAAACCTTTGAAAATTTAAATCAATTCGTACCAAATATAAAACTACTTCTTGTTGGGCCATTTGAAGATTCTGGCGATCCTGTTCCTGAAAAAACAAAAATATCCATCGAGCAAAATCCTAATATTTTAACCGTAGGACATCGCAGTGATGTTGAAAAATATATTTGTGCTTCGGATCTCCTCTGTCTCCCTTCTTATAGGGAAGGATTTCCTACTGTTGTACTTGAGGCCGCTGCTTTAGAAGTCCCTTCAGTAGTTGCTGACGTGATTGGATCTATTGACACCATCATTCACAATGAAACAGGTCTTCTCTACACACTTAAAGATGATGGAGAACTTTCTCAAAGTCTGTCACAACTGATAACAGATATTGATAAAAGAATTGAATTAGGAATAAATGCAAGAAAACGAGTTATTGAAAAATTTTCAGTTGAAAGCGTAAAAACTGCTTATATCGCAGAATACAAGAGGATACTAAGTTGAAAAGAATCATAGACATTTTACTTGGAATATTTGCTTTTTTGCTTCTTCTTATTCCCTTTCTTATAGTTTGGGTAATGGTTAAAATAACCAGCAAAGGTCCCGCTCTCTATTGGTCAAAAAGAATTGGGAAAAATAATGAAATATTTCTCATGCCTAAGTTTAGATCTATGAAAATTGATACTCCCCAATTGGCCACCCACCTTCTTTCAAACTCTCAAGATTATCTTACACCAGTAGGTAAGTTTATTAGAAAAACAAGCCTTGATGAAATCCCTCAACTCTACTCAATTTTAAAAGGCGACATGAGTTTTGTTGGCCCCAGGCCTGCCCTTTATAATCAAGATGATTTAATTGCACTTAGAACAGAGAAAGGAATTCATAAACTAACACCAGGCCTAACAGGTTGGGCCCAAATCAACGGACGTGATGAAATACCTATCCCTCAAAAAGTAGATCTTGACTATGAATATTTCACAAAGGCCAGTGTACTTTTTGATCTGAAAATACTTTTTCTTACAGCGTATAAAGTTGCTTTTGGAAAAGATATTTCACATTAATTTTTCATTGAAATTATTTTCAATATTTCCAACTGGTTCACTCGGACTGTATTCCTCAACAACTTCTTTAAGGGATTTCTTAACATCTTCAACGGATGTATTCGGTGGCAAGTTGAGGAGATAGTCAAGCTTCGCTTTGAAATTGTCGGATAGAACACTCGTTTTTGAAATGAGTATTTTGGGATGTTCAGTACTTTTTGTATTTTCTGAATCGTAAAACAATTCTTCAAATAACTTTTCGCCAGGTCGTATCCCCGTGATTTCAATATCAATGTCTTCACCTAATTTTAGGCCAGAAAGCAAGATCATTTGCTTGGCCAAATCATAGATTTTAACAGGATCTCCCATTTTCAAAACAAATATCTCTCCCCCCTCTCCAAGCGCTCCGGCCTGAATGACGAGTTGAGTTGCCTCGGGAATAGACATAAAATATCTTTTGATCTCTTTATGAGTAACTGTTATTGGCCCACCTTTTTCAATCTGTTTTTTAAACAAAGGAATAACACTACCACTACTGCCTAGCACATTGCCAAATCTGACAATCATAAACTTCGTTTTGAAAGAGTCATTTTGCAAATCTAAACAAACCATCTCGGCAATTCTTTTGGTTGTTCCCATTACATTTGTTGGATTGATGGCCTTATCGGTTGAAACTAAAACAAATTTCTCAATGTCATATTTTCGAGAAAGACTTGCAACTATTTTTGTTCCATAAATATTAGTTTGTATGGATTCAAGAGGATTAAATTCCATGATCGGTACGTGTTTGTAAGCTGCAGCATGAAACACAACATTTGGTGTGTAGTTTAGAAAAATGGATTCCATTTTCTCCAGATTTCTCACATCAGCTATTTTATAGATAATGTTTTGTGAAGGAAAAGCTTCTATTAACTCTTGTTCGAGTTCATAGATAAAAAGTTCAGTTTGATCTAAGGCAATTAAAAACTTAGGCGAAAGTTGGCAAACTTGACGACATAACTCTCTTCCAATTGAACCTCCCGCACCTGTTATGAGGACAATCTTTTCTGAAATCATTGATTTCAATGATTGAATGTCCAAATCAACACTTTCTCGGCCTAAAAGATCTTCTGGCCCAACTCGTCTTAATTGTGAAAATTCTACTCTCCCATGAATAATATCTTTCATTCTAGGGAGAGTTTTTATTTCAATATTAAAACCTTTAAACCTTTCAACTATATTTCGAATTTGTGAACTAGAAGCAGAAGGAATCGCTATAAAGGCCTGCTTCACTCCTTGCTTTTCTACTAAATCAGGTATGATTTCACTCGTTCCCAAAACTTTAATACCCCTAATCGTCCTGCCTTTTTTAGATAGATCGTCATCTATAAAACCAACGGGCTCAAGTAGGATATTAGGATTTTGAATCATCTCTCTAACCAGTTGTTCTCCACCACTTCCAGCTCCAATGATAATCACCTTTTCAAATTCTACACCACTGGTATGGTATTTGTTTTTCATAGTTTTTGAGTCGTGCCAAAGTCTATAAATAAATCTTCCACCACCAAGCCCCATAACAAGTAGTAAAAAATTTATAATAGAAAAAGATCTAGGTATTTGTTCTAATCGAAAAAATAAGAAGAGCAAAACCATTGACATCACTGTTCCAGATAATGCTCCTTTAATGACACGAATGAGATCTGGAGTACTAGAAAATCTCCAAATTCCCCGATATAGACCATTAAAATACAAACAGGATAGACAAGTTATGAAATGAACAATTGTATAATAAGGAAAAAATTTAAAAGTAAAAATATCTGGAACAAGTTCACCAAAACGGATTGAAAAAGATAAAAAATATGAAATGAGTACGATACCTGCATCATAGATAGAGATAACAATCTTTTTTTGCCACAATTTAAGTGTTGAGAGGTTTTTAATCATAAATAACTCCAGAGCGAAAACATATCAGATTATTTAATTGTTTCATAGTTTTTGCTCATAAATAATGCAAGGCAATTTAATCGACATCTCTTCCGAGATGATTTATCTTTAAACTAGGGGGAAAAGTGAAAACAGCTGTCATATCCGGAGTTTCTGGCCAAGATGGTAGTTATTTAGCGAAATATCTACTTGAGAAAAATTATAAAGTCGTAGGTTTAGTCAGAAATGATCATTTTGAAATTGCAGGGCATAAGTATTTAAAAATTAATAATTTAATTCAACTTGTTGAAATTGATCTACTGGATGAAATTAAACTAAACTCAGTGCTCTCTCAAATTAAACCCTCGGAAATATATCATCTTGCTGCACAAAGTTCAGTCGGTGAGTCATTTAAAAGACCAAAAGAGACTTTTAATTTTAACATTAATTCAACGCTTAATTTCTTAAATTGGATAAAAGATTATTCGCCTCAAACCAAATATTATCAGGCCTCCAGCAGTGAAATCTATGGCAAAGTAGAACAACTTCCTATTTGTGAATCTACTCCCTTACATCCACTTAGTCCTTACGCAGTTTCTAAGGCCTCTGCTCATTGGGCCACTATAAATTACCGTGAATCATTTGGATTATTTGCTTGCTGCGGAATTCTTTTTAATCATGAATCAGTTTTGCGAAGAGACAATTTTTTTGTCAAAAAAGTGATAAAAGAAGCTCTTGAAATCAAAAATGGCCAAAGATCAAAAATGGCCGTTGGAAATATCGAAGTCAAAAGAGACTTTGGTTATGGGCCCAAGTATGTAGAGGCCATGTATTTAATGCTTCAGCAACCTAGACCAGAAGATTTCATGATTTGCTCTGGACATTCAGTTTCTCTAAAAGAAATCCTTGAGTATGTCTTTGAAAAAGTTGGGATTGAAAAATCCTCATATGAGATTTCAAAAGATCTCTACCGCCCTGTGGATATTAAAGATATCTATGGAAATAATCAGAAGGCAAAAGATCAACTTGGCTGGAATTACGACCTAAATTTTTTTGAGATTCTTGATATTTTAATCCAAGAGGAAAAAGATTATTCTGCCTTCGTATGATAGATCTTTCTTTTAAGGGAATCATAAAATGGCAAAAGACCAAGTTTACCAATTAAAGCTCTGAGAGAGTTTTTGAATTTCATTTTTTTTAAATATCGATATGATTTTTTAGAGAGCAGTTCATTCTCCTTGAGGGCCCTGAAACGCTCCTCAATTCCTTTCAAACCGCTAGTGCTCGAAATTCCATTTCCAAACATTTTAACCACTCCCTGACTTGGAATATAGTGGCCCTTAAATTGATTTTTAATCATGCGACACGCAAAGTCGAAATCCATGGCAACTTTGTAATCAAGTTTAAAATTACCAATTTTTTCAAAAACACTTGATCTCACAACAAGGGAAGGATGAGGGAAAGGCATTTTCCCATCATCAAGATCATTCGGAGAAACCTTAATTTCTTCATTGTTAATCGTTACAAAGATAATGTCCGAGTACACAAAATCTACTTCTGGATGTTCTAATAAATAGTTGTTGGCCTGATTATAATAATTTTGATCAAGACAATGATCTCCACTATTTAAAAAAGCAATCGAATCTCCTTTAGAATTTTCTATACCCTTGTTAAAAGCATCTGATATGCCTTGGTCTTTTTCAGAGATTGAAAAAAAATTTTGATGACTAAGCAAGTCAATGGTCTTCTGACAAGTTCCACCATTTATAACAACTCTTTCAATATAATCACAGTCTTTGACTGACTCTAGAGTATCAACTAATTCTTCAAAATTGTTAAATGTAATAGTAACCAATGAAATCATAATATTTTATAGCACAGGTTGAAACTTTCAACAATCTTTTGAGACTCGCCAAACGGCCAAAAACATGAGAGTCTTTTTCACTGTTGTAAACTACTTGATGAGTTAAAATGCATTTTATTAGAGCTAAAGAAAATTATTCAAGATTAATTGATAGACATATAAAACCGATAATAACCAACGGAAATTTTATAGAATTTTTGCTGGCACTTTCTATTCTTAAAAGGCCAATGCAACATAATCTTTTTTTTAACGCGATCCCATTACTGTTTGGACTAGGTCATCTGTTGTTCCTTAAAAAAGTAAATAAACTTTTTTGGCCATACTTAATTATGCTTGGAATTGGAATTGCTAATGCCTTTGTTCTTGGAGAGTGTGTAAGCTTGATAAGAATTGGTCAAGTCATTTGTCTTATTTCATTTGCTCATTTTAGTTGTGAATACATTAGCAAAGATAATTTAAAAAAAATATGTGAATATATAGTCTATATCGGTGGAATTCAACTTCTCTTAGAAATAATTATTCATGGGCCAGTGGGACTACCGAAAATGTATTTTGGATTTTCGCTTCCTCGATTTGAAGGGCCAATTGGAGAATCCAACTATTCAGGACTTATTTTTGGTGTGGCCTGTATGGTACATCTTTCTTTTAAAAAGTACTATTTTGCTCTTTTTTCATTTTTGGGTGTTATCGCAAGTGTAAGTCGAACTACAACTGTTATGATTATTTTCTTTTTGGCCTTCTACTTATTACTCAAATTATCAAATGAAAATATTAGAAAGTATTGGAGTATTATAGTTGTTTGTATCCTTAGTACTACCCCAATTGTTGTTTATTTACTTTATCATCATGCTGATTATGAGGTTTTAGATTTTATAGAAAAGAAAAGCTCTGGACGTTTTTTTCTTCTAGTTCCTTATCTTAATATGGGAATTGAGAATATATTTGGTGTTGGATATTTTCGTGGAATCGAACGTTATCCTGAATATTTAGAACCGATTATTGAGTTCACTTCAAAGTTTAGAAAACCTCAAATAAATGAGCAACATAATATTTTTATGCAGGTATTCTCAGAATTTGGCCCTATTGGGTACGTACCTTTTTTAATTTTTCTTTTGCAACTCTTTTTCAGAGTTTCATATAAAAAAGAGGATCTTTGGAAAGTGGCCATCTTGATGTCTCTTTTTATTGGTTTTTCTTTTCTCAATGGACTGAATTCTTTTTCTCTTTATCTTCTTTTAGGATTTTGCTTAAAAAATAATTCAGAATACATTTTACCCAAATTTAATAATAGGTGACGTTTGAATATATTATTCGATTATCAGATTTTTCAATTTCAAAACTTTGGTGGTATTTCAAGATATATCTATGAAATCATAGCAAGATCAAAAAAAGATCCATCCCAAAACTGGAAACTTCATCTCAATCACTCATATAATGAATATCTTACAAATTACGATATTTCTTCACACTCTTCAATATTTAAAGATTTTCATTTTAGAGGGAAAGAAAGACTTCGAACATTGATAAATCAATGGGGACTTAGAAAAAAAGTAGCACAAGCCGATTTAGTACACCTTACATTTTTTGATGATTATTATCTCAATCTGTATCGAGATTTGAAAACTCCCTATTCAATAACAATTTACGATATGATCAATGAAAATTTTCCAAACTATTTTGGCCAAAATGATCCTTTGCCTGCGAAAAAGAAAAAACTTATAGAAAACGCTCATCTTGTACTTGCGATATCAGAATCAACGAAACAAGACATTTTAAAATATTGTCATATTTCAGAAGAAAAAATTCATGTGATCTATCTTGCTTATTCATTAGATAATATGCAAAAAACAAATCATTTGAATTTACCAGATGATTATTTACTCTTTATTGGAAACCGTTGGGCATATAAAAACTTTGAAAAAATGTATGAGGCCGTAAGTCCAATTTTAAAAGATCATTCACTCCATCTTCTCTGTGGGGGAGGGCCAAAATTTTCACAAGCAGAATTAAAAAAATTTGAAACAGATGGCGTACAATCTAAAATTCATCATTTACCTGTGCATGATAATGTCACTCTTGCAGAGATTTATCAAAGGGCCAGATTATTCATTTTTCCTTCACTTTATGAAGGATTTGGTATCCCTACTTTAGAAGCAATGTCACAAGGGTGTGCTGTTGCTCTTGGAGATAATTCCTCTCTTCCTGAGGTTGCCGGAAATGCTGGATTATATTTTGATGCAAATTCAACTGATTCTATCAGAGAAGTGATTAGTCAATTTTTAGAAAATGAACAAAAACAAGCAGAAATAAAACAACTTTCCCTCGAACAAGCTAAAAAGTTCTCATGGGATAAAACATATTTGGAACATGTTAAGGCCTTTGAAAAAATTGTGAAACTATAAACTCAGCAATGGCCGGTGAAGAAGTAAGACCAGGAGATTCTATTCCCAAGCACTCAATATATTTTGCAAGGGGAGATTGAATGATAAAATCTGTATAAAGCTCTCCATTTAACAATATCTTTGGTCTAATTCCACAGTAGTCTAATTCAAGTTTCTCGGTTTCAATTCCAATAAATTGTTTTTGAATAGGCCCTATAAACTCAGAAATTAAATTGCTATTCATTGAGTAATTAATTTCAGCAATTGGTTCAGTGTTTGGGCCAAAACGTAGGGTACCATCAAGATCAAAAGAAGTGTGGATCCCCAGACCTAGGAGGTTATGATGAGGTATCGGATACAGAAGAGATTCATTATAAAATTTCTGATGAGTTTTAATATAGTTTCCTTTCACAAAGAAATTTTCAATATCAAAAAGCCCTAATTTTTTTCTCAGATCAACTGCTCCGTGCCCTGCACAGTTGATGAGATACTCACACTCAAAACGATAGTCCCCACAATCAAGCTCATAAGATTCTGAATGTTGAACAATATCCAAGACAGTAATATTTTTTTGAAATATCACACCTCTATTAAAAAGAGATGTCTCAATTTTCTTGATTGCACTAGGTGCATCGATGACACTGGTAGACTCAATAAAAATACCATCTAGCAAATGAGTATAGATTCTTAACTTCTCTTGTTCAGAGTTAGATATGGAACGGAAAGGGATATTTTTCTCAAGTGCCAGTTGTTTATACTTATTTAAGTCTTCAAGCTCGTTCTGTGTTGTTGCAAAGAGATACTTCCCACAATTTTTTTTATCAATTTGAAATTCTTGACACAAATCGTTCCATAGTTCAAGGCCATGCATACAAAGGCGGTGCTTTTTGGAGTTCATTGGATAATAGATACCGGAGTGGAGTACACTACTATGACGCGCTGATGTTTCATCGCCACAAAAAGGATTTTTCTCTAAAAGAACTATTTCTTCTGGATTTACATATTTACTTAATTCTAATGCTGTTTGCAGGCCAATAATTCCACCACCGATGATGGCAACCTGTATTTTTTCCATATTAAACCTCGTTCATACTTAACACCATTATCAATTTTCAAGCTTATAAGTCCATATATATAAATTGGATTTCCTCTTTGAGTTTGATAAAATCTCTGACAGGTTTTATTGAAATTTTCGGGGGCCAAATGGAGCATATTTTTTTACAGAATGAGTCAATTTATTTACGGGTTCCAACAATGGAAGATGTTGATAAGGGATACTTAGCAGGGATTAATAATCAAGATTATGATCTGTTTACAGACCATGCCGTATTTCCCAAAGACAAAAAATCTCTAGAGAATTATATGGAGCTTCAAAGAAAGACTCAAAACTCTTTATGGCTGGGAATATTTTTAAAAAAAACACATGAGTATATTGGCAATATAGAAATTTATAAAATTAATTGGATTCACAGAAGAGGGGAGTATTCAATTCTCTTATGGTCAAATCATGGAAAAGGTTATGCGTACCAGGCCAGCCAGACCATTTTAGACCACGTCTTTAATCGAATGAACTTAAATCGAGTTGAATTGGGTGTTAGCGAGAAACATACGAATGCTATTCAGTTATATAAAAAATTAGGTTTTGTTGAAGAAGGAAGACAAAGAGAATATTTCATCAAGGATGGAGTGCCTAGCGATACGATTTTCATGAGCTTATTGAGAAGAGAGTTTAAAAAATGAGAGAAATTAAAATTGCAAATTATACAATTGGATCTCAGCATCCTCCATTTATCATCGCTGAAATGTCTGGAAATCATAACGGATCCCTCGAAAGAGCACTTGAACTTGTCGACAAAGCAGCTGAATGTGGAGCAAATGCTCTGAAACTTCAAACTTATACCGCTGATACAATAACGCTTGATTGTAATGCCAAAGATTTTGTAATTACTGAAAAAGGAAATCTTTGGGAAGGAGAGAGACTCTATAACCTCTATCAGAAAGCATATACTCCTTGGGAATGGCATCAACCAATATTTGAGCGTTGTAGAGAAAAAGGTCTTATTTACTTAAGTACTCCATTCGATGAAACGGCCGTAGATTTTTTAGAAGAACTGAATGTACCTGTATACAAAATTGCTTCTTTTGAAAACAATCATTTTCCTATGATCAAAAAGATTGCAAGAACCGGTAAACCTATGATTATTTCTACAGGAATGGCCTCATTGAGTGAACTCGCTGAAATGGTCGAGTTAATTAAAAATGAAGGAAATGATCAGATCATTTTATTAGTTTGTACAAGCTCATATCCTGCTAAAATTGAAGACGCGAATTTAAATACTATACCTCATCTTAAAAATACTTTAGATGTTCAAGTAGGTCTTTCAGATCATACTCTTGGGCCAATTGTCCCGATTGCAAGTATTGCTCTTGGTGCAACTGTCATAGAAAAACATTTTACCCTTGATAGAAATGATGGGGGAGTTGATTCAAGCTTTTCAATGGAACCAGTGGATCTCAAGAATCTAGTTGATCAGTCCTTATTGACTTGGAAGTCTCTTGGCCATGTATTTTATGGGCCAACAAAGTCTGAAGAATTCTCAGCAAAAAATAGACGTTCAATCTATATCGCCGAAGACATTTCTCAAGGTGAAGTGTTTACTGAAAAAAATATTCGTATTGTGAGACCTGGGTATGGATTACATCCAAAGTACATTCAACATTTTATTGGTAAGAAGGCGGTTAAATCCTTTAAGAAAGGAACTCCTCTAAATTGGGAACATTTGTTCTAATATGATGGCCAGTGAAGATGGTAAAAAACGAATTGCAATCGTTAGCTCTCAGGCCGGAGCGACCAATGCTTTCACAATACTCATTCCACCTCTAAGAAAAATTGGCTACATTGTAGATGTTTTTGCCACAAAACATTCGATTGATATATTTGATAAAAATAATATCAACTTTAAAAAGTTAAATATAGATAATGATCATCTCGAAAAATTTGATCTCATAATAACAAGTACAGGCGATCCTGAAGTAGAATTTCCAATTTGGAAGATGGCCAAAGAATACAATGTCAAAACTATAGGTTTTTTAGATCAATGGGCCAGTCTTTGGGAACGATTTAGTCTTAAAGAAAAATATGACAATATTCCAGATTTTGTTGCAGTTATTGATGATTACGTTCTAAACAAATGCATTGAGTATGGATGTGATTCAAACCGACTTATAAAATTGGGTCATCCAAGCTTTGATGAATGTATAAAACACTCCAAATTAGAAATCACTCCTCAAAAACGTTTCACATATATTTCAGAACCATATCGAAATGGGCATAGTGGAGCAGATTTTGATGAGTTTAATGTTTTTGAATCTCTGATTTGTCTTTTAGAAGATGAGTTTAAAGATTGGAAATGTGTAATTAAACTTCACCCTAGAGAAGAGAAAGATAAGTATGATTCGATTCTCAAAAAATACAGGGATCTAAATCAAAGAGTTTCTTACACTGAAGAGAGTAAATGGGATTCAATTCTAAATTCTTCTTGCATTATTGGCCTTGAATCAATTCTTCTTTATGAAGGGGCACTCATGCGGAGAAAAGTCATCAGTTGTACTCCTTCAAACCGCCCAGTACCTCCTTTTGTGAATACAAATTCTTATATTAAGTCATGCCAGAGTTTAGATGAAATAAAAAAATCTATAGATGAAAATATCAAAGTTGGAACAAGTTTTAATCTTCCAAATTCAGTTAATCTTTATTTAAAATTTATTAAAGAGCTTTTATGAAAGATAAAGTCAAAAATTATTTTATCAATCGTTTTCAAAATGAAAATATTATTCTTTTTTCACGTGTTAATTCATTGTTTTGGGGAATTTTAAAATCATTGCCTAAAAAAAAATATGTTGTTCTACCTTCAACTCTTTGTTTGTCTCCTTTATTTGTCATCCAACACTTAGGTTATGAACCATTATTTATTGATACTAATTTAAAAACAGGTCAAATAGATCTAGCGGATTTTAAAACTAAAATCTCGAAACATTTTTCTGAGATCTCTCTTGTTCTTTGTGCACACCTTTTGGGAATTAAATCCCCAATTGAAGAAGTTGTAAAATTTTGTTCAAACTATAAAATACCTGTAATTGAAGACAGTGCTCAGGCAATGCCCGAAGAGGGTTATAAAAGTTGTGCTGATTATTTTTTACTGAGCTTTGGGCATACAAAAATTATTGATTGTGGGCATGGGGGGATGTTAATTACTAAAGATTTGCCAACCAAACAAGAAGTCTTAAATCAGATCTCAGAAATTCGTACTGAGTTAGATGATAATCTGAGAGAGCTCTCAATTAATTATAGAAAAGAGTATTATGAATATTTCAACAATAAAGAATTTTTTAAATTGGGAGAATTTTATAAAAAATACTTTCCTCTTATTCTTGTTAATGACAGTCATGTTGATTGGAACAGAATTTATAATCAACTCCAAAATTTAGATACTTTGATAAAAAACAGAATTATAAACACTGAAATATATGATGAATCTTTTGAAAAATTACCAATTTCAGTCATTAGAAAATACGAGCAATGGCCCTTGTGGCGTTATTCATTTCTTTGTGATGAATTACATCGAGACGAACTTATCTCAGAGCTTAGATTAAAATCATTAGATGTAAGCTCTTGGTATCCAAGCTTAAATAGTTTTATTCAAAATGGTCATTTTGAAACACCCATGGCAACTGAATTTCAAAACAGAGTTGTTAATTTATGGGTTGATTATGCAGATCAAAATACGACGAGGAAAGTTGCTGATGTCGTTAGAAAATATTTCAGTTAATCTCAATGAATAAAAACAAGCGAAATTGTTTTAATTTATAGATATTTTCTAAATATTTTCATCCTATAGTTTAGTATTAATTTACTGTTCGCGTTGCAAAATTACAATGTACTTCTTCTAATGTCGAATTATCAAAGACTTAAAATCTATTTTAATTTAAAAAGTCTTTAATTTGTACACTTTGTATAGTGTTCAAAGAGATTGTTTAAAAACCTGAAATCAATTAATATGTGCGCAAAAATTGTACGGAGTAATATATGTTAAAAAAAATCTTAATTTGCTTTTTTATTTTAATTTCGAGTCAAAGTGGATACACATCGGTAATTTCTAAGATTAATGATTTCATAAAAGTGATAAACAAAAGAAATAGTTTTAGAAATGTACTTATTCCCTTAAGTGAACAAATTGAATCGGATGGACAATTACGGATTGGAGTTGCTCTATACTTAGTAAAAGATAAGTTTGATTACCCTATTCGAGGGATTAAATCTTACCGTTTGCTTGCAAATAATTCATATTTCAGTGAACCGAGAAATGCTGGAACAAACTTTCTAGCAAATTTAAGACTGTTGGTCGACCATAGTGATATTTTAGCTGAGAAATTAGGGGTTAACAAAGCGACTGCCTTAGATATGATTGAAGAAACACAGCATGAGATGGTGAGATTGTTTGGTGAAAAAGTCGAAGAATTCAAATATATATGGCTAAATGACAACATACTAGCGAGTATATTAATATCAACTAAACTTGGTGTTAAAGAGGCCGACTCGTACTTCCAGCCTAGTGTAGATCTTCTACAGAAGATTTTCACTGATAGACCAGATGTTTTAGATTCCCCAATTGTTGAAGAATGGGTAAAAAGGTTTGGTGAATTACCCATAAACTAATTAATTAGAATCGCTCCTATTCATAAATACTCTTACTCATGAGGGCCCTTTTCAATTGGGCCTTCTCTCTAAATTTAAATAGACTTGCTAAATTGGAGGTCGAACACTCTTTCCGAAAATTATGAAACCTATATCTTCATTGACCCTTATTTGGCATTCTGATAGGATTTTTCAAAACATTGAAGATACCTGGCCATATATATGAAAATAATTTTAACAATTGACCTAGACCACAACTTTTATTCAAGGCCCACTGAGGGGCAGAGCAAAATCGATTGGAGCTGTGTGCTTCCAGGGATAAAAACTTTAAAAAATGTAAGAATGAGAATTGAAGATAAATTTAATATTTCTATACCAGTCACTTGGTTTGTAAGATGTGATAATCAAGTAATAGATTCCTTTGGAGAATTGGATTATTGGTTTCATCAGCTAGAAAATATATTAACAGATAAGTTAGATGAATTCGCACTTCACCCTCATCTCGTCATAAAAGAAAATGAAAATTGGAAACTCCAAACTAATCAAAATGAAGCGAATAAGCAACTTGAACAGATTCTTGAGAAGATTAAAAATAGAAATATTCAAACGATTAGATTTGGTGATTTATACAGGCCCCAAAATTGCGATGAACTTCTGAAAAAATATAAGATAAAATTCGACTCAAGTATACTTCCAGGACGAAAAGACGAAAACAATATATGGGATTATTCAGAATTTGATAATAGGGCCTTTTCGAAAAATGATCTGACCCATTTTCCAATGTCGACTTTTTTATGTCGAACCGATTATGATCAAATTGAACGTCCTTTGAGATATTTAAATATTGCTTTTAAAGAAAAATATTTCTTTCAAATGGTAGACGATATTTTATCTATAAGACCAGACTATCCCATAGTTCTGATCTGTCACCCTCATGAACTCTTAAAATCAGAACATAAACACCAGCTGATCGCTGAAAATGGTGAAGATGCGATAGAGAAAAATTTGATTCATTTGATTGAAAGTATGCCCACAGAATTTTTCACCTTCAAAAATTGCCCAAAATAATATTGCAAATTCTCTCATCTCCCAATCCATCTAACAATGGTGGTGAAATTAACGGAAACTCATGAGATAATTTTGAGTACTGAGTTTCAAAATGATAACAGTAGTCTGAATGAACTAAATAGTTTGAAAAATTACGTTCATGTTCAGTTTGAGGAACTACAAATGGTTTATGCCCTAAATAGAGAGATTCAAGAACAGTTGTTCCCGCATTGCATATTATATGTGAAGCATTGAAAAAATTTTCATCAAGACTTTTTCCAATCATGAATGTTATACCTTTGAAATCATTTTCTAAAGTTAATATTTCACGATTGAGAGAATAAAGGGTTATGGTATCAAAAAGATCAACATTTATTTTTTGCAATGTGCTTTTTAGGAGAGAAACCGTCGAATAACCACCAATAGCAATTGAAAGTTTATGAAAACATTTTTTTTTGATGTATTCCGAGAGTTTTTTTACATTTTTATTAATTATAGCAAATTCAATTCCCTCAAATTTATGGCCTGTAAAAGATTGTCTTAACTTGGGATTATGATCGTAGAGAAATATGAGAGAGTGAAATTCATTTTGATAATTTCCACTATAATCTAATCCAATTTTGTAAGGACAAGAGTTTGAGAAAAAATGACTTAAGTCATGGTTACTGTCATGAACAATAATGTCGAAGTCGCGTTGCATATTTTGAATATAGTGATTTTCTATAGTTGCATCTTCATCCTCGAGAATGATAGAAGGACAATGACCTCTACTTGCTAAAACATTACACAACTGTGTACAGCGTGAGAGATGGCCATTTCCAATGTTCTTACCATGAGATATAAAGAAAGCAATTTTCTTTGAATTTGACGTAGACATATTATCCCTGATACTGTCACAGAGATCTATCAAATGTAAATGGAAAACAAACTTTAAAAAAAGGTTTAAGAATGAGTGCAATTGATGAAATTAAAACTGTAGGATATACAGTTGTTGAAAATGCTTTAACTTCTGATGTGTGCGATATGTATGTTAAAAAATTAGAAGAAACATTTGAAAAATGCTCTAAACACTACATTAAAAGCGTGAATCAAGAACATAAACTTAATACATATTTAGATGATAAACTCATTTATAATGTTCATAATAAGGATCCAGAGTTTTTAAACCTCACCAATATTAAAGAAGTTCTAGAAGTTGTAAGACCAGTTCTTTCTGAAGGTTCCTACTGTGATACCTATCCCATACACTTAAGACAAATCACGGCCAGATCTCCTCTGCCAGGTAGAGGGCATCAACAACTTCACAATGATTCGTATTTCCCGGCCAGTACCTATACCTTAACCGCCATTGCCGTTGTCGCCTTAGAGGATATGACAATTGCAAACGGCACAACGAGACTAATACCAGGAAGTCATCGTTTCACTGGCTACCCTGAAAATGGTAAAAAATACGATGAAGAAATTCAATTGCCTCTAAAAAAAGGATCAGTTTTAATGTATGACGCCTCTGTATGGCATGGTGGCTGTCAAAATAATACTCAAGACAGCAGATGGTCCATTCTTCTAACATATACTCGCTGGTTTGTGAAACAGGCCTTCGATTTTTATGAAAACACTCCGCTAGATATCTATGAAGCTGCCACAGAAGAACAAAGAGAACTTTTGGGATTTAGCTCTGTTCCACCAAAAGATGAATTCACTAGAATCAGTGCTAGAACTTCTTCTCCAATTAAACCTCGTGGGGACTATAGTCTACCTCTACACTAAGGATCGAGGGGCTTACTAAGCTCCTCTAGATTTTCAATCTGAACTGAAGAGAACATTTCAGGGCGTTGAAGGTATTCCTTATCACAAACAATTTGCTTTGTATCCCAACCAAGTGTGTCCAAACAGAAAAACCAAATATCTTCCTGCATTTCAATTCGTTTCAATCTTTCTAGTGTATTTTCTGTAATCAGGCGATTTTCAATAAGTACTACTCCACCTTCATCACATACAGCAATGGCCCCATCATATTTTGTTGCAATTTCTTGTCTTTTATCTTCTGGAAATGAATCGACTTTTTTATTGAAACAACCTAAAGGAGTTGTTCCATTGGACCAAACTTTAAATCCTTCACGTCTGATACCACTCAAATCACGTACTTTTCCATCTACAACGAGTGCTTTTGCTCCCTGATAAAGCAAAATATATTTTGAAACAAGATCTCCAATGATTGCTCTACCTTCACAATTATGAGTAAAGATGATGACAATTTCACCTTCTTCGATATGTCGGATTTGTTCATGCACGGCATAATTGGATTCGTTGGCAGTAAACACGCAGCGCACTTTTCCCACCTCGTGGTGCCCTGAGTTGATCGGGAAGATATCTGGTAAAACCCCATTCTTACCAAGAGCGTCAGCGACTTCAGTTGTTGATACTCGGTTTCTTCGAATGTACTTGATAATATTTTCTCTTGTTTCCATAAAAATCCTCAGATTCAATCGATTTTAAAATATATTAACTCTTGTGCCTGCGCCAGTTTAGAGTAGGCCTTTTGAATGTCAGAGTCAACGCTCAATACATATCCTAGTCTATCGCCATCCCCGTTAACGTCATTTACTTTTTCACCTACATTGACAAATGAAGCACAAAACACACCTGGCAACTCTCTGGCCTTTTCAAATCCTATGACTTCTTTAACTACGCCCTTGTGAGATGGAAAAAAACTAAGAATTCCCTGTTGCCGATTTGAAAGATCTAATATGACTTTTTCACCAATAGACTGAAGAATTGTACTCTCTACAATATCAAAACCTGAAACCTTAGGGACAAATTCTTCGAAAACTTTAAAACCTCCCCCTCGGCCAGAGAGTTCTACTATCCAAATTTCATTATTATTTATTATTATCTCACTGTGTCCTGGACCGTCGGTATATCCAAGAGATTCGAAGGCCTTAGATATAAAAGAAGAAACTTTTTCCATCAAATGATCTTCATATTGAATCGTTGCTAGTTCATAGGCCACCATTTTTCCATTTAAATCTAACTTTTTCTTTTTTGTTAAACATAGAAGTTGAGTCACTCCACCAAGAGTGAAAGTTTCAACCGTATGTTCATCTCCAGGAATAAATTCTTCGACGATAACTTCTTTGGTGTTAGAAAAATCAAAGGCCCTTTGGATGATTTCATCAAGGTCAGTTGTTAAATAGTTTACTTTGGTAACCCCTCGACTTCCACTGGAGTCAACTGGTTTAATAATAAGATCAATTGATTGTTCACAAATATATTTTTTTGCCTCATCAGGATTCTCAAAAGATTTCCACTTCAGTCGATTCAAATTAAATTTTTCAAGAGCTGCACGTTGGAGTTTTTTATTCATTAATTTTAGAGTGACTTCATAACCCGCACAAGGAAGTTGAAAGTGATCCCTTAATTTCCCTGTCAAAATCATACCTGCCTCAGAGCAAATACTCAGGGCCCCTAATACTTGAGTACCAGTCTTTTCAATTTCGGAGATAATTTCATCAGTGTTTTCAAGTGAACAAATAATCTTTTTGTTCGCTATTGAAAAACCCTCAGCAGTTGGGTTTGCATCTATGGCGATAACATACAGACCCATTTCCTTGGCCATCTCAATAGCACATTTTTGCCATTTTCCAGCAGTAATAAAAATGATACTTTTTTTCATTCGATAAAGGCCTTGTATTTAGCTTCCGCAATTTTCCAGTCAACGAGATCGTCAATATCCTGTACTTCATTGCCCTCAAGTATATAGGGAGTTGTTCTCTCTGAAAAAATTTTACCAGTCTTTTGGAAATGCTCATTTTTAAACCAGTAAAACTGGCCAGCATCATGATAAAATTTTTCTAGGTCTTGTGATCTTGTAGACATATATTCAGGCCAGGCCCAATTTAGATAGTTATTCTCTATTTTAAAAGATCTTTGAATAGGAAAAGAAAAAGAAGTTATAGGGATAACGGTATCTGTGTTTTCATTTTGTAAGAGTTCATAGGATTCGATTAGTTTTTTTGGCGTTATAAATGGTGCTGTAGGATATAGACAGCATATATGTTCATAATATTCACCCATGCCTTCAAGACCATCCAGGACCTCTTTAACAACATCTACAGTCGTTGCAAAATCATCGGAGTTTTTACTCGTTCTCATAAAAGGAATTTCAGCTCCAGCTTTTTTTGATATTTCAGCTATTTCATTATCGTCAGTGCTTACAATAACTCGAGAAAAAATTTTACTTTTGAGTGCAGCATCTATTGAGTATTCGATTAATGGACGGCCCAAAAATAAGCGAATATTTTTGCGAGGAATTCTCTTGCTTCCACCTCTGGCCGTAATGATGGCCAATACTTTTTTCTTCATAACGCAACCTTTAAAAAAATGAATTAAATATAACAAATATTAGCTTGAAGTGAAAATATAAAGCGATTAATTAAGTAATTAAACATATAATGACTCGACATTGGAGGAAATTTGAAAGGCCTAATAATTGGTAGCGGCAAAATGGGAGCTCTTAATGGGGAGAGCTTAGGGAATAGTTTTTATTCCCATGCTGCAGTTTATAAACATTTAAACGAAATTTCTGAATTTGCTATTTTTGATACCGATAGCAAGGCGCTCAAAAAGGCATGTGACCTTTGGAAAGTTGTAGGTTTTGATCAATTCCATTTGGCAATTGAAAAATTTTGTCCTGATATTGTGAGTATTTGTACACCCACAGAAAGTCATTTGGAATATATAGAAATTCTTTCAAATAAAAATATAAAAATAATTTTTTGTGAAAAGCCGCTTGTTGCGAGTCTATCTGAGTATGAAAAATTAAGGGATATCTCTACTCCCATTTCCGTAAATTATGCAAGAAACTTTGATCCTGAAATAGAAATACTTAAAAATGAAATGAGAGAAAGTAAATATGGCAAACTTCTCAATGTAAATTTCAAATATTGCAAAGGCATTCTAAATTCTGGCTGTCACAGTATCGCACTACTTTTTGAACTTTTAGGATTGCCAATTGATTATAAAATATTATCTGGAAAATTTGATTATTCTGAAAAAGATCCGACCATTGATTGTTGGCTATCATTTGAAAATTGCAGCAATGTCTATTTAATGGGAATGGATGCGAGAAGTCATTTTGTTTTTGATTATGAATTTTATTTTGAAAAAGCAAAAGTATCCTTCTGTGATCTTGGTTACCAAGTGTCAAAAAGTACTTTAAAACCTAGTGAACGATTTGCAGGATATTCAAACTTAGCGACCGAGAAAACATATTCAGGTCAATTGACTCACTCACTTTTACATTACATTTCAAGTGGATTAGAACATATTAAAAATAAGCAACAAGTAAAATGTAGTTTAGATTTGGCCTACACGGTGGAATCATTTATACATAAATTAATTCAAGAATATTTAGGTGGAAAAAATGACTAAGTTAGCAATTCATGGTGGATCAAAAGTTCGTAACAAACTTTTCCCAGGATATTTTGTTTTAGGAGAGGAAGAAGCACAGGCCGCATATAATGTTGTCAAATCTGGTATTCTTTCTAAGTACCTTGGTTGTTGGCACGAAGATTTCTTTGGAGGGCCTCAAGTTCAGGCCTTTGAAAAAGAATGGGGAGAGTTATTTGAATCTATTCACTGTGTTTCAGTTAATTCGAATACAAGTGGAATTATTTGTGCACTTGGAGCGATAGGTTTGGGCCCAGGAGATGAAGTTATAGTCACAGGTTATTCGATGTCTATATCTGCATCTGCTCCTCTTTTTTATGGGGCCACACCAGTCTTTGCTGATGTAGAAGATGATTGTTTTTGTATAAGTCCTAAAAGTATTGAGAGCAAAATTACACCAAATACGAAAGCTATTATTGCTGTTGATATATTTGGCCAGCCCAGCGATTTTGATGAACTCAATCGCATTAAAAAACAATATAATTTAATGATAATTGAGGATACGGCGCAAGCTCCCTATGCAAAATTTAGAAATAAATTTGCAGGAAATTTAGGAGACATTGGAATTTTTTCTTTGAATTATCATAAGCATATTCACACAGGTGAAGGTGGAATGATCGTTACAGATAATGATGACTTGGCCATGAGGTGTAGACTTATCAGGAATCATGCTGAAGCCGTTGTTGACGGCATGAAATATGATGGTGACCTCACAAATATGATCGGGATGAATTTAAGAATGCCTGAAATTGAGGCCGCTATTGGAAGAAGCCTTCTTAAAAAACTTCCAAGTCTAATCAATATGCGCCTTGAAAATGTTCAATACATGGAAGAAAAATTGAAAAAAATAGATTTTTTAACAATGCCTAAGGTACGAGAACATGCAACACATGTTTATTATGCTCATCCAATGAAATTTGATTCAGCAAAAGCTAATAACAAAACAAGATCTCAATTTGTTCAGGCCGTAAGAGCAGAGCTGATGCCTTGTGAAAAGAGAGAGACCGAAGGAGTTTTAATTGGTGAAGGATACGTTAAACCTCTTTATTTACAGAGTGTGTATCAGAAAAAAATTGCTTTTGGAAAGGCAAACTATCCCTTTGAATCACCTCTTAACAAAAATCCTATGAACTATGAACGTGGAATTTGTCCTATTACTGAAGATTTGCATTTCAATAAACTTATTTCTCATGAACTAATGAGACCAGGTATGTCTAAAGAAGATTTAGACGACGTATGTAATGCTTTTATTAAAGTTGCCGAAAACTTGGAACAATTGTAGTTTAGATTTTAATTAACAAAGGGCCTGATTGTGGCGTTTACACGATGTTGTATTAATTTATTAATTGAAGACATGAAATCGTACAATGGAAAATTTGATTCCATTCTGACACTGGGAAGACAATTTGCATATTTTAATGATCATGAATTAAAAAATATTCTCAATCGTCACGGGATTCAAAACAATGTGAGCATTGAACCAAAACTTTCACATATTTCACAACTATCAAATCAGGGATTTTTAGACGACGAGTATGTTCTTAAAAAGATTGGTTTTAAAAATGTGGAGTCAGTCGATTATTCAGATTTTGAAAAATGCACTTGGACCCATGACCTTAATAATCCTGTTCCTGAACAGTATCATAATAAATATGATTACATTGTTGATGATGGAACTATGGAACATGTGTTTGATCAAATTCAAGTATTAAAAAATATTCATCTTATGTTAAAAGAAGGCGGGAGAATAATCCACATTAACCCTTCTTCAAATAATTTTGACCATAGTTTTTATATGTATTCTCCTACATTTTTTTTAGACTATTATTGCGCAAATAAATATCAGATAAATGACACAAAATTAATTTTCTTCGATGGAACTAAATCACCTCAGAAAGTAGTTAAAAAAGTTTATTCATATAGAGCAGGAGCAATGGGATTAAGAAGGACATTTAAATGTAATAAGACCGTGGCCATTTTTTTTAGTGGAACCAAAAAGACAGAAAGTGTGATGGGACAAATCCCACAACAAAGTGGTTATGTTTCACAATGGGAAGATGAATATTCCCATCAAACTTCTCAAGTTGGTAAGAGATCTAAATCTCTTAAATCCATTTTGAGAAATAATCTCTTCACAAAAAAGATTTACCAACTTTTACAAGCTGTCTATAGGTACTATCTCAATAATTTTGGGACACTCAAATATCTTGGGAAATATTAGTTATTTTTAATATTTGTCCACCATGGATTTTTCTTGGCCCATTGGATGATTTCATCAATCCCTTGATCTAATGTTGTCGTCGCTTCCCAATTCAAAAGTTCTTTTGCTTTTTCCACACTTGGAACTCTTCTTTGAATATCTTCATAAGTTTCACCAAGCCTTTTATCCGTTTGAAAATCTTCCATACTTAATGATTCATTTCCAACTTTTTTCAAAATGAGCTCGATCACTTCTTTCATCGTGTTTTCAACAGGTCGACCTAAATTGAAGTCTTCACCAATGGCCCTCTCACTCTCAACAACTTTAATAAGTCCCTGGATTATATCTTTTACATAAGTAAAACATCTTGTTTGCAACCCTCCATCATAGCAATAGGGGTTTTGGCCATTTATGGCCCTTTGTACAGATTGAGAAACAACAAAAATCGGATTTTGCTTAGGCCCATAAGCATTGAAAAAACGTACAATTGACATAGGAAATTGATTTGCGTGAAATAGGCCATAAAGCATATGTTCACATGTTGCTTTACTCGTACTATAGCACCATCTGTCTTTGGATGTGTGACCTAAAACTCTATCATCTGTTTCTTTCCACGGAATATTAGGATTTTTTCCAAATACTTCACTTGTAGAGCTGAAAATAAAACGCATATTATCTTTAAGGGCAACTTCTAATAAATTTTTAGTCCCTAAAACTGAGATATCAATTAGGTCTAGAGGTTTACTCAAGTAGTGCTTTATACCAACAATAGATGCCAGATGAAATAGAGCATCAGCATCCTTGTCATAAAATTTTTCGATATCTTTTTTATTTCGAATATCGCCTTGAACATACTCAAAATTTTGATGGTTTTTTACTAGGTCTAGATTTCTAGTATTCTCAAGTGGAAGATAATCGAGCACTCTAACAAAGTTACCTTTTTCAAGAAGTTCTTCAACAAGGTGACTTCCAATAAATCCTGCTGCACCTGTAACAAGGTATTTTTTACTCATCTTCCAACTCCCATATAAGTAAGTCCATGTTCTCTAAGAGATTTTATAATTTCTTTTGAATAAAAAATTCGTCCATCAAAAACAAGTCCACCACTTCCAAGTGAATCTGCAAGTTGTCGAGGAGAAATGTCTTTCAATTGATCATGAGCGGCCAAAAAGAGTACTCCTTTCGCATCTTTTAGAGTTTCTTCAATTGAATTACTTATAGGTAGATCAGTGACCATTTTCGCATCATGTTCATGCACTAAGGGATCGCAAATTGATATTTGAAATCCCTGTTTTTGAAGATAATCAATTGTTCCCTTAACTGGAGAAAACCTACAATCACCAGTATTGTTCTTGAATGCAATACCCATGATTGCAAGTTTGGTTTCTTCTGGTTTACTTCCTTGATCTAGAAAGTATTGTTCAATTTTTTTGGCAGAATAGAGTGGCATTTCATCATTTATTAATCTCGACAATTTTGGTGTTTCTAGTTCTAGTCCATGCTGATGGCCAAGCTTGTGGACAAACCAAGGATCCTTTGTAAGACAATATCCACCGACACCAACTGAAGGGAATAAAATATTCACATGATGCATGCCTTTTTGAAGTGAATTAGCGGCAATAATAACATCCATAACATCAATTTTTTCTTTGTCACAAAGTTTCGCTAAATCATGGGCCATTGCAATATTGAGATCTATCCACCAATTATCTGCAAGCTTGACCATCTCAGCTGTACGCGAGTTTTCTACTTCAATAACTTTTACATCAATTGTTTCTTGCCAAAATTTAGTGACGACTTTTGTACTCTCTTCATCCACTCCACCAACTACAATTGGGATTGAAAGAAGTTCATCTACGGCCTTTCCTTCAGCTAAACGTTCTGGAGAGAAAGCAATATGAACTTTTTTGTGTGACAGTAATGGTGCAACAATATCCTCTGTTGTTCTAGGAGGAACTGTGCTTTTTAATGTAATAACTTGCCCATCTTGAATATAAGGGGCAATACTTTCTGTTGCACCTTTAATCTGGGTAAGATCTGGCGTAAAATCTTCCGAAAGTGGAGTTCCCACAGTGATAACAACAATATTAACATCCTTAACTACTGAAGGATCATTTGAAATTCTTAGTCTTTTATTTGCAACATTTTCCTTTATCAGTTTTTCTAGTTTGGGTTCACTAAATGGTGACTCACCCTTTGAAACTTTATCAATAATAAAAGGATTTTGTTCTATACCTACAACATCGCAACCTCTGTCAGCAAGTACTGCGCCAATTACAGAACCAATATATCCAAATCCTAGAATTGCTACTTTTGTAGTCATTTTACGGGACTCCTTAATAGATTTTGAGGACATCTAAACGTGCCTAAATTATCATTAGGCCACTCATTTTACAAGCTAAGGCACATAGCAAAATAATTGCTTATTCCTGATAACATCCCTTACAAACAGAAGGAATTTCTCCTGTAAGATGCGCCCTTCTAAATTCTTGGTAAACTTTACTGTTCCATTGTTGAGTAAAGCTTTCACCTACGTCACCCAAATTATGAGTATCAGGATTCCCAAGCATACAACAGGGAACAATCTTCATGTCAGATGAAATATAGGCCCGCTCAAAGGGCCAAGCACATCTTTTTCCCAGATCTTTTTTTGTAGAATATTTGGAGGTTACGTACCAGAAATAAACATCAATGCCTTTTTCTTTACCTCGTTGCAATAATGATAGGCCTCTTTCTTGGTCAAATTCAGAAATAATTGAACTGCTATTTTTCTCATTCCACTCTTCTTGTCCCCAATCGGTGAGATCAATAGAAAAAACCATACAAGGGAAATTCATCTGCGCGCCAAGATCAACCAGTTGTTCTAATTCGTGGTTATTACCCTTTTGCACACATGTCCACATCTTCGTATAGGGGCGTCCTTGCTTTGCGGCATATTCATTAATGAGTTTACAATTCTCAACAACCTTTTCGAAATTTGAATTGCGTCGTATCGACTCGAAGGTTTGCTTAGTTGCTCCATCAATAGAAATCTGGATTTCATTCGCCCCACTATCGATAAGTTTTTTATAATTATCATGCATATGGAGAGTGGAAGCATTTGTCACAGTTCTTACCCAAATGCGCTCAGCTCGTGCATACTTAATCATTTCGTAATATTCATCTCCGCCAAAAGTCGGCTCGCCCATCCCTTGGATTTTTATTTCAACGATTCCATATTGCTCATCCATAAATTTCTTATAGTCACTAAAACTCATGTCCTTTGCTCGACGGCCATTTTTCCATTCACTAACTTGACACATTGTGCATCTGAAATTGCACCGACTTACATTCTCAATATCCATTTTAATTGGCAAATAATCTAAGACTTCACTACGATTTGAACTTTGGTATTTTTCAAAATTTATCTTACGTTTTTCGTTTGTTTTCAAACACGCTTCACGCTCACTGTTATAGTGTTCCCAGCCACCTGCAGGGATAGGTAAAGGCAAATCAATTTTTTCTTTTAAAAACTGTGCTCTATCTTTGTCTTGCTTGAGTAGTTCGTGCTCTACATTGTTCATTTGTCTTCCTCGACTTGATAATATTCATTATAAGTATCCTTTTTAACTTTCTGAACATAGTATTACAACCAAAAATCAAGAAATGACTTTGTGTAAATTTTAATTGAATAATCCCCAAAAATTACATTTGAAAATTCCCCACGCATAGCAGTGTACAATGTAAACACTAACAATTTTCATGGAGGAATAAATGTTAAGTGTAAAGGTTTGGGGAATGATCAGAAATCTAAAAAATAATGGATTGAATATATCAGAGATATCTAGAAATCTTAATTTTGACAGAAAGACTGTACGAAAATTACTAAATAGTGAAACACCTCCACAAGGATATAGTAGAAAAAAATCAGCCTCAAAATTAGATGACTATAAAACCTATATTGACGGTAGACTTCAAAAATATAATTTAACAGCTAAAAAACTATTCAAAGAAATCAAACAACAAGGATATTCCGGTGAATATGTAATTGTTAGTAAGTATGTAAAAACAATTAAGGACAAACATCGGGCAAAAGCAGTTCTCTTATTTGAAACTTTACCGGGAGAGCAGGCCCAAGTTGATTGGGGATACTTCGGAAAATTATATGATCAGGATTTAAAAAAAGATGTTCGATTATGTTGTTTCGTGATTGTACTAGGTTTTTCGAGAACAAAATTTATTCATTTTTTTGATGGCGACAATACTGAAAATTTTTTAATGGGCCATAATAAATCTTTTGAATATTTTGGTGGACATACAAAAGACATTCTTTACGATAATTTAAAATCAGTTGTGATTAGAAGAGCTTTTAGGGTCACAGATTCAGAGTTTAATAAAAGATTTATGGAGTTTGCTGGTTATTATGGTTTTAATCCAATTTTAGCACGCCCTTATAAACCTAATACCAAAGGAAAAGTTGAAAACACTGTTAAATATGTTCGAACTTCATTTTTTGATGGGGAAACATTTAAATCACTGAAGGACCTCAACAGTAAGGCCTTAGACTGGTTAAATGAAGTTAATAATCAGGTTCATTCAACAATAAAAGAAAAACCATTTGATAGATTAAAGCATGAAAACTTAATAACAGTTGAAAATAAATATTTTGATCTATCAAAAATATATTATCGAAAAGTTTTTATTGATTCTCATTTTAATTTATTTTCAAAAAAATATTCAGTTCCCTATCAATACGTAAACAAAGAAGTCGCAATAAAATTGAGTGAAGAAAATATAATTGTTTATTATCGAGAAAAAATTATTGCTGAACATACCATAAACGAATTAGGAACTATTTATATAACTAACCCGGAACATTTAGATGGACTTGCAGAAAAACGATATGGTTCTGGTTATCGCCCAAAAATTAAAGAAAGCAAAAAAACTAATAATGAGATTCATACTGTTTCTGGCGTCGATTTAAATATCAATGTTGAAGAAAGAGACTTAAATTTTTATCAAGGAGTATTACAATGAACTTTTCCTATGAAAGACTTAATCAAAATTTAGAGGCATTAAAGCTGACAAAAATTTCTGAAATTTTAGATAATTATCTAGAACGAGCAGTAAAAGAGCAAGCATCAATAACAGAAGCATTAGATTATCTAGTGAATGAAGAAAGATGTCACAAGGATGAAAAATCGCTTAAAATGAGAACAAATGTTGCGGGATTCCCTTATCGGAAAACATTTGAACAATTTGATTTTAATTATCAACCTTCTATTGATGTAAAAACCATAAATGAACTGAGGACAATGCGTTTTGTAGAAAATGGAGAGAACGTAATACTACTAGGGCCACCAGGTGTTGGAAAAACTCATTTATCAATAGCTCTCGGAATGGATGCCGTTAGAAACAAATATAGTTGTTACTATATGAATTGCCACGAATTGATCACAGCACTTAATAGATCACAGTTTGAAAATAATTTAGCAACGAAACTAAAAACATTAACCAAGTACAAAGTTCTAATTATCGATGAAGTAGGCTATCTACCATTTGATAAACAAGGGGCAAATCTGTTTTTTCAATTAATATCAAAACGATATGAAAAGCATTCAATAATATTAACCTCTAATAAAAGCTTTTCTGAATGGGGTAGTATTTTTGGAGACAATGTAATTGCATCTGCTGTTTTAGATAGACTTTTACATCACTGTACAGTTGTGAATGTTAAAGGTGAAAGCTATCGATTAAAGGACAGAAAAGATCAATTAAAAAGAAATTAATATATTTTTTACTTAGTAGTGGGGAATTTTCAAATGAAATAAATGGGGAATTTTCAATTAAAATTGACAAAACTCACTGTTGTAGATAATAGTGAAGATGAGGTACTTGAGTTGGCCTATGAATTGTATGAAGTTATGAACAATTCAGTTTGTTACACAAAAAAAGAAGATGATGCGCAGAGTAGATTTAAGTCACTACTAAATGAAGGACATTTTTGTTATCAAAGTCCAACGCGAGCAGGGCGACATTTTCTCGAAAAGTATTCAGACTTGTATTAAGCTTGATCTTTATTTTTAGTTTTCATATGATATCGCCTGCAATGAGACCCAATGAAAGTAAAAGGCCAGTTGATGAAATTTCCCATTGATAAAAATTTTGAGACGTTTAGTTCCAATTTTAACGGGTATATAGAAACATTGCGCCATGTGGCATCGCAAATCAAAGAAGAAGATCTTAACAAACTTTTTGCACTTGTATGTGAAGTTATCGATCAAGGAAAGACAATATTTTCAATCGGAAATGGCGGATCATGCGCCATCTCAAATCATTTAAAATGCGACTTTTACAAAGGTCTGGCCACAGACACCGGGCTTATGCCCAAAGTGAGAAGTCTAAGCACTGATCTTCCACTCATGACCGCACTGGCCAATGACATTTCCTATGATGAAGTTTTTAACTACCAAGTCCAAAGAGATGTCTCTCAAGGAGATATGTTACTTGCAATTTCTTCTTCAGGAAATTCTGAAAATATCCTTAGAGCTTTGGAAACGGCCAAGAAAAAAGAAGCTAAAACAGTCTTATTTTGCGGTTTTAGTGGTGGCAAAGGGAAAGATATTGCCGATCTAAGCATTCATACAAAGGTTGAAAACTACGGCATCACTGAAGATCTTCATCAATCACTTATGCACACACTTGCACAGTTTGCGAGACTTAAAAATTTGCAAACTGATTGTCAGGTAGAAAATATCAAATTTTAGATTTAGGAAAAGAGTATGAAAAAAGTTTTAATTATTGGTGGTGGATTTGCAGGTTGCTCTTCAGCACATCAACTTAATTTGAAAGGTGGTTATGATGTCACTTTGGTTGAAGGAGCTCCCTTTTTAGGAGGAGGCTGCAGAAACCTCATCTATGGTGGACATCCACACACTTTTGGGCCTAGACACTTTCTCACACAAAATGAAAAAGTTTTTAATTTCCTTGATAAATATGTCCCTCTTCGTCGATGTGGAGAACATATCTTTCTCACATATATTCACGAAGATGAAAACTTTTACAATTTTCCAATCCATGTGGACGATATTGATCGGATGCCAGAAAAAGATAAAATTAAAAATGAGCTTTCTCGCAAAACAGTAGAAGGAATTAAGGCCGCAAAAAACTTAGAAGAATACTGGATTGCCTCTGTTGGAGAAACTCTCTATTACAAGATGGTAGACAAATATACTCGCAAAATGTGGCTACAAGAAACCAATACCGTATTTGACGAGTTTAAATGGTCAGAAAAAGGTGTGGCCCTGAAAGAAGGACCAAGGGCCGCATGGGATATTGCAATTTCCGCATATCCTTATGGTTTTGATGGTTATGATCCCTATTTTAAAATAGCAACTGAGGGCACAAAAGTTCTTCTCAACACCCATATCTCTGCGTTTGATATTCCTAATAAAAAAGTTCGATTCAATGGAGAAGATCATCAGTACGATTATATCATTAACACGATTTCTCCTGATATCTTATTTGAAAACTGCTATGGTGAACTACCTTATATTGGACGAGAAGTTCATAAAATAGTTCTTCCCATTGAAGAGGCCTTCCCGAAAGATGTTTATTTCCTATACTATGGTGGCGATGAAAAATTCACAAGAATTGTAGAATACAAAAAATTTACAAAACATAAATCTCCCCACACTCTTTTAGGGATAGAGATGCCTTCAACAAATGGGCGTTACTATCCACTTCCCATTTTGTCTGAACAAGAAAAAGCTCAAAAGTATTTTGATCTCATGCCTGAAGGAGTTTTCTCTATCGGTAGAGCAGGGAGCTACAAGTATCTTGTCGATATTGATGACTGTATTGAACAATCATGGGACGTAATGGAGATGATTGAAACTGGTCAAAGAGTTGAAAAAGCTGTTCATCCAGTTAGAATGAACTCAAAATTATAGGATTCTTGTGCTCGGTGAGAGGATTTTCTGTGATAAATAAGTTCAAAACACTCTACCATGAAACATTAGAGTTAGTCGGAGCAGAAGTCTTTAGACTTGTGATTATTTCAGTATTCACAGGACTGATGGTTTTTGCTTTTGAATATCTTTTTATCATTGCACTTCAAGGTTTTTTTATCTCTCTAGACTTACTAAAAATAGATACAGTCATGTTACCTAATTGGTATCCGCAAAAACAACCCTATGCTTTGGTTGCTTTTGGTGTCATTGGTGCATTAAGAGCTCTTGCAATAGCGGCAAGATCTTTTATTGGCGGTATGGCCAATCAGGCCTTTTTGGGAAGCAAGAGAAAAAGACTGGCCCAGTATGCATTGGAAAAAGCTGGAATCTTATCGTCTCACACCATTTTATCTGTGTATTCTGAAGTTTTATCCAGAGTGGGTTCTGTGATCCTCATCTGTGTAACTCTTATCATCACATCAGTTAATATTTTTCTTTTAGGTATACTTGCTTTGAAACTGGCCCCCAAAGAAATGATTTTAGGAATGATTTCTCTTTTTATTTTTGTTTTTCCCAGTAAAGGTTTTAGCAATATCATTGTTAAATCAGGAAGATTACTCAATGAATACTGGCAACAAACCACAAAAAACTTACTCATAGGAATGAAACATCACTACTTTCTCAAAGCACATGGCCTGGTGGGTAATCAAGTTAATATTCTTAAAAATGATATTGAGTTTTATCAAAATCAATACAAACGGTATTATTTCTTTTCATCTATCAAAAACACTCTGCCAAGCTTTTATGGAGTGATTATTATTACTGTCCTTACTTACCTAAGTATAAATGTTTTTAATACTCCGGTGGGTAATATTATTCCTTTTCTCTATATCTTCCTAAGAATTTCACAAAGTGGAAGTGAACTATCAACAGCTCTAAGTGAACTTAAATTAAATAAAACAAATATTAAACAACTCAGAGAAATAGATAAAGGAATTAAAACTCTCGAAGAACAGGTTGAAAATAATCAAACTAATGATACTGCTTTCAACGATAAAGTTATCGAATTCAAATTGACTAATGTTTCCTTTTCCTATGATGAAGAAGTCCCACTTATAAAAGATCTCAATCTTGAAATCTCTAAAGGTGATAAAGTTGTTATCCAGGGAGAATCTGGTTCTGGAAAAAGCACAATTGTTTCTCTGCTCTTAGGTGTTAATACTCCCATAAAGGGGGAAATTACACTTAATGATAAAGAATACGTTGGAAATAATCTCTCAGTTCTCAAAGGTTTAGCTTATGTTGGGCCTGAGCCCTTTTTGTTTGAAGGTACAATAAAAGAAAATCTTATTTACGGACATCCCAACATCAATTCTTTGACTGATGAGCAACTATGGGACGCCCTTAGAATGGCCAAGGCCTTCGATTTTGTGAATGAACTTGATGAAAAATTGGATCAACCTCTAAATGAAACAGCTGCTCTTTCTACAGGACAAAAACAAAGACTCTCTTTGGCCAGAGCAGTTCTTAGGCATCCAAAGTTCTTAATCTTAGATGAGGCCACTGCTAATTTAGATCAAGAAACTGAAACACAAGTGATGCAAAATATTCTTGATAAATACAATGATATCGGGGTTGTTATTGTTACCCATAAGAAGAACCTGTCTCAATTCGGGACTAAACACTTATTTTTAGATAAATGAAAATGATAAAAAAAATACGAATTCTTTTGAGCTCAGTCTTCTTAGATAAACATGAACGTAAATTTGTAAAAATATTAAAAACAAAAAAGAAATTAGGCCAAAACAGTGATGAGTTGATTCTGATTGAAGCTAATCCTACACCAGATAATTTGATTTCATTTTACTATTTATTGATGGCCTTTGCTAAAAAAAATTCATTTCGTATAGTTTCCTACTTATTAATGAGTGAGAGCTTAAAGACTAAAGTTTTGACTTTTAAATTTAGAAAGATTCTAACTTATATGGGTGTTGATGAGTTTTTGTATGTTTATCCAACTGATTTAAGCAATCCCAAAATTGAGGCCTATGTAAAAAAATATTTTACAAAAATTAAAACTAAAGAAGAACTTGAAACACTTCTTGTCGATGAAATATTACTTGGAGATTTGGTATATGACTCGTATCTTCGAACACATAGCAAACCAACCGTCATTCTAAACTCAGAAAAATTAGAACTAGAATTTAGAAAATGTATTTATTACTATTTATTTTGGAAAGAATATTTAAGTCAAAATAATGTAAAAAAAATTATCGTTAGTCATGCCGTTTACTCTCATTTTGCGACAATTATTCGCATTGCTCTTAAAAAAGAAATTTCAGTATATCAGGCCAATGGAAATAATGTTCACAAATTAAATAATGAAAGACTTGTTTCTAATTTAGAGTTTTTAGATTTTAAAGAACGTCTCAAAAGCATAGGAGAGGAAAAACTAAAAAATGGTCTAGATTGGGCCCAAAAAAGATTAAATCAAAGATTTAATGGAGAAGTCGGTGTTGATATGGCCTATTCCACTAAAAGCGCTTGGGGAGAAGGCAAAGGTAAGAATAAAGTGTTCTTCACTGATAAAATCAAAATATTTATCCCTCTTCATTGTTTTTTTGATAGTCCTCATGCCTATGGATACAATCTGTTCACAGATTTTTATGAATGGTTAAATTTTTTAGGTGAAATTTCAAAAAAAACTGATTACGAATGGGTCATGAAAACCCATCCCGATTTTTTGCCTGGAAATACGGAAATTATCGATGAGTTTATTGCAAAATATCCTAAACTCAAGCTCATTCCTTCAAACACTTCGCATTATGAAATCATTAGTAGCGGAGTAAACTTTGTCCTTTCGGTATATGGAACAGTAGGGTTTGAGTACGCGTATTTTAATATCCCTGTGATTAATGCTTCTTTAAATAATCCACATGTCGCTTTTAATTTCAATATTCACCCAAAGTCCATACAAGAATATGAGAAAATCTTATTAAACCTAGAGAATTGTAAATTAAACATCGAGCGAGAGGAAGTACTTTCATTTTACTATCTCAAACACTACTCGAAAACAAACTCCTGGCTGTGGGGAGATTATGCGCAAATGGTCAAGGTTGCCGGAGGAGTTAGAAAAATGAATTCTTCCAACGTCTACTCCTATTTCTGTGAAATCTACAGACCTCAAGAAGATGAACTTAAACTAGCAGAGCTCACTGCATTTATTGATAAAGAAAACTATTCTCTTCGCTAAAGGAAGCAATATGATACTCATTTCTGGCGGAAATGGACAACTGGCCCAATGTTTGAAAGATGAGCTGGATGATCAAAAGGCAATATTTCTGTCAAAAGAAAAGCTTGATATTACCAATATTGATTCTCTAAAGAATGCCTTTGAAATCTACAAACCAAAATATTTTATCAATACAGCAGCTTTTACAAATGTTGAAGCTGCTCAAGATCAAAAAGCTCAGGCCTTTGAACTAAATGCTTATGCTGTCAAAAAAATTGCTGAAATTTGCAACAAATACAAGACCACACTTATCCAAATTTCAACGGACTATGTCTTTAATGGTGAAAAGAGTGAAGCTTATAGCGAAGAAGACGTTTGTGAACCAATAAACATCTATGGCCAGAGTAAATTAGCTGGTGAAAATAAATTACAGGATAAATCAATAATTCTTAGAACCTCTTGGCTCTATTCTCTTTATGGGAAGAATTTTGTAAGAACAATTTACAACAAATTAAAAGAAACTAATGACTTAACCATCGTGGACGATCAAATAGGATCGCCTACAAATGCGCACGATCTTGCCAAATTTATCAAGTTTATAATTGAGAAGAATTATACACCCAATGGTGTAGAGGTTTTCCATTTTTGTAATCACGGAAAAATTTCGTGGTACGAATTTGCTCAAAAAATAAAAGAGTTTTCTCATTCTGAAACGGTGGTTCGCCCTATAAAAACGAGTGAATTCAAACTAAAGGCACCAAGACCAAAAAATACGGCCATGTCTGTAAACAAATTAGAAACTCATTTTAATTATAAAATTCCCAATTGGGAAACATCTCTAAAGTTGCTCAACATTTGGCAGGGGAACAATTAGTTTGCCTCCTTGACTTGTAAAATCTCCAAGTCCTTTTTGAATTTCACGAGAAAAATTCCAGGCCAGAATGAGCAAATAATCCGGTCTTTTTTCTTTAAGAATATCTCGCGATTTTACCTCAAATTTAAATCCAGGAGTTAGCTTGCCTTGTTTGAGAGGGGTGTCATCAATGATATATTCTAGATAATCACTACCAATATTAAAATGATGAAGCAAAGTCGTTGCCTTGGCCGGGTATCCGAAACCAGCAATTGTTTTTCCTTCTGCTTTTAGCTTCAAGAGTAACTCTTTAAGCTTTTGTCCCTTATCTTCAATGTCTTTTCCAAAATTCAAAAATGTTTTTGGATCATAGAGACCAAGCTCTTCTTCTTGTTTTATATAGTCAGATACACTTTGTTTGATTTTGTGTGTTGAGCTGTCTTTTGCAGCGGTAACCCTGATCGAACCACCATGCGTATCAACGCCCTGAACATCAATGAGCTTCATTTTTAATTGTTTGAAAAAATGAACAAGAGGCCCCACTGAATGATAACTTAAATGCTCATGATAAATAGTATCAAAAAGTGTCTTTGTAAGCACATCGCCTAAATAGGATACCTCAAAACAAAAGACACCCTCATCGTCCAATAAAATATTCACGCCCTGAACGATTTCTTCAAGAGAATCGATATGAGCAAACACATTGTTTGCATAAATGATAGAAGCTTTTCCTTCTTTTTGAACAATCGAATGGGCCAATTCAGTGTCAAAGAAAGCATTAATCGTAGGAACACCTTTTTCCAAGGCACTTTTTGAAACTTCTATTGCCGGATCAACTCCTAAAACTTTATTGCCAAGTTCTTTTACAAATGAAAGTAAAGTGCCGTCATTGCTACCGATATCTACTGCAAATCCATTTATAATTTTATAATCACTCAACGTTATTTCAGCATAATCCTTAAAGTGTTTTTGAAAAACTTTTGATACTCCAGACATATAAACATAATGAGCAAATAATCGATTCGGATTAACAATATCTAGTAGCTGAACATGTTTACAATGATTGCAAAAATAAATATCAAGAGGGAAGTAATCAGGGGAGTCATTTTGTGTCTCAGGCCCTAGTAATTCATTGGCAGGAGGAGTAGGGCGCAATTGCAGCACTTTTTGTAAATCAGTACTCTTACATAGCCGGCAGTTATCTCTTCTGGATAAATCTTTCAAGTTCTTCCCCCTCTTAATGTCTAAGATTGATGTTATACCATCACAGATGCTATAGTTTAAAAAAATAATTGGGTGAGTTTATGAAAAATAAGATGACTAACATGTTTCGTAAAATAGTTGGGTTTAACGCATTGGAACGTAAAATAATGCATTGTCACCAAGAGCAGATGCAGCTAATCGGAGCATTAATCTCTAAACAGAACAAAAATATTTCAAAACTAACAGACTTATCTCAATCGGAATTTAAGGTTTTTTCCCAGTGGGGTGATGACGGAATCATTCAATGGCTCATTGAACAACTCCCCATTGCGAATGAATTTTTTATAGAATTTGGTGTCCAACATTATATTGAGTCAAATACAAGATTTTTACTTAAAAATAATAACTGGAGTGGACTTATCCTAGATGGCAATCAAGATTATATAGATTTTATTAAAAATGATCCAATCTATTGGCAGCATGATATCATAGCGCTGTGCCATTTTTTAACAAAAGAAAATATCGACAATCTTTTAAAAGAAAATTCCCCATGTGAGGACATTGGTCTACTGTCAATTGATATTGATGGAAATGATTACTGGATCTGGGAGTCCATCCATAGTCTTTCTCCCAGGATTGTTGTTTGTGAATATAATGGAACTTGGGGAAGTGAATTGCCTCTGAGTACTCCATACAAAGAAGATTTTTATAGAACACAAGCACATTATTCAAATCTTTATTTTGGGGCATCTATTCAATCACTCATTCATCTTTCTCATGAAAAAGGTTACGTTTTTGTCGGAACAAATTCTAACGGAAATAATGCTTACTTTGTTCGCAAAGACATTTTTCACTTTATAGAAAATAAAATAGAAGAAGTTAAAATCTTTTCTCCAAAATTCAGGGAATCACGCAATCTAAACGGTGAACTGGATTATTTGAAAGACGCTGAAAAACTTCAAGTGATTAAAAACTTAAAGCTCACAAACGTCCACACCTCAGAAACAAAAACAATCGCTGAGTTCTTACTTTAATTTTTAATACATCTTAAATAACCAGTTGGAGTACAGGTAAAAAGAAGTTTATTTTCTAATTCACGGTCATTTTCAAAACGATCTGTCGTTTTCAAAAATTCATCCAACGCAGACTTTGGACTGTTACCAGGCCCCCAGGGTCGTGGCCTGTCTTTGTTTTCTGGCTCGTACTCTAAAATAGTGTCTGCACACACTAAATACTGCCCCTCTTTCATCAAAGGTTCATAAAGTTTTAGTTCTTCTAAAACATGTTCATGTATGTGATTAGAATCAAGCACAATCATAACTTTTTTACTATCACCGATGATTTCTTTAACTTTTTCTAAAGTCTTTTGATCTGTTGAAGAACCCGTCAGAAGTTCAATCCGTTCCGAAAGCTTCCCATGAGAGAGTAAACGTTCCTTCAAATCATCTGGAATAAATATATCTATCCCTATAATTTTTTTTCCACCCAAAACTTCCATCAGAGTTGAATAGAACAATAAAGAGCCACCCCAGCACACACCAATTTCTAAAATATAGTCTGGCCTTGATTTAAAAATGATCTCTTGCAGGGCCATAATGTCCTGGCCAAACTGTATCGTAGGCTCACCAAACCAAGTACTCTGATGAGTCCAATAATACTTTTGACTGGCCTTAAATTGTACTTCTTGAGCTTTTTTGAGGAGATCTTTGTCTGTTTGCATCTGCTGTGCTTTTTCTAGTCGCATTGCTTCAAATTCTTCTCTTGTAAGTATTTTCTTTTCCATCAAATTCTCTCCATTATCTCAATTTTCTAACTTGTTTGTGCTACAATCTCGGTTATTTGTTTGGGATTATACACAAAGGAAAGGGATGAATCAAAAGCTAGTTACAATTGGAGTAGGAGTTTATAATAGTGAAAAACACCTTGCGTCGTCATTAAACTCGCTCTTAGCGCAAACCTACCAAAATTTTGAACTCATCATTGCTGATGATAATTCAACTGACAAGAGCAGACAAATCATTGAAGAATTTGCAAAAAAAGATCAACGCATCAAATACTATTTTAATAAAGAAAATAAAGGACTTTGCGGAAATTTTAATTATCTGGTTTCACTGGCCCAGGGAAAATATTTTATGTGTGGAGATGATGATGATCTTTGGGAACCTGATTTTTTAGAAAAATGTATTCATCTCCTTGAAGAAAAACCTGAACTTGTACTGGCCGCAACAGTCACCGAGTCATTTTCAGAAATTAAGGGAGAAAAAATCGTTCACAGAGTTGATCCTGGCCTCAATACTCTAGGTAATTCTCCAGAAGAGTCGTTCAAAAAATATCGTCGATGCCTGCATTCTGGAGATCATATTGGAGGTTTGTTTAAAGGGGTCTATAAAATTGAGGCCCTAAGAAATATTAGGCCATATCAAACATTCATCGCTGGTGATCATAATTTTATTGCCGAATTATTGTTAAACGGGCCAGTTGAAACAATCAATGAGACTCTTTTTTATAAACGCTGGGGAGGTGCCTCAAAAAGCGTGAAAAAACTTTCAAAAGTAATGGGGATAAATCCAATTATCGCTCAATTTTTTCCTTATTCAGTGAGTGAAATAGACTTTCAAAAAATGATTTGGACATGTCCAAAGCTTAAAATTTTAGAAAAAATAAAACTCTCTATCTGGTCAATCTATTATTATATATGGATATATCATATCTATTACCCATCTATAAACACATTACCAAAAATTAAAAATATGCTTTTGGGAGATATTAAGATAAACAATCTCAAAAAACCAAGGGTCTTCATCCATTCGATTTTACCACATCATATACTTCAAAATGTCTGGAGATACTTTAAAAAATAGTTTAGGAATTTGATTTTTTAATCAGCTTGATTGTTTCCTGTAAGGCCAGTGGAAGATTTCCATTAAATTCAAATCCAAGCTGCTTAAATTTCTCATTTTTAACATTGTATGAAAGTTGGTTCATAATGGCAGTAGAAACAAAGTTAATTTTTAAATGAGGCACGTGCTCCTTAATTGCTTCAGTTATGTTTCTGACTGTCGCATTGCTGGTAAGTACATTATAAATTTCACCATCAAAAATATTATTTTTCAAAATAAAAAGAATCGCATTAATTCCATCTTTTAAATCGAGATAGGGCCTCTTCTGATCAAGGGCGGTTTCCCATACGGTCAATGGCGTTCCCATAACTGCTTGCCAGCAAAATTTATTAATAGCTGTATGAAACCTCATCCCCGGTGAAGTTCCAAAAATAGTTCCAAAACGCAACGTCACATATTCTAAACCTGAAAGAGGAGCTGTTTCCTTGAGATATTCTTCAGCATCAAATTTTGATTGAGCGTATGGACTTTGTGGAGCGAGCTCATCTCTAGAACAATTTTCATCAACCTCATCGGCCTGAGTACCGTAGATACTTGTTGTTGAAAGAAAGATAAACTTGGCCTTATATTTTGCACAAACATCTGCAACTCTTTTTGTTCCAATGAAATTGACCTCTTCTACTTCTTTTTGTTTATCAAAACTGCCAGCAGCATTAGTGATGGCCGCAAGATGAATAACAGCATCTACGCCGTCCATATATTTATCGAACTCGGCCGTGAGAATATTGTCTTCAAAAAATTTATAGTTGCCTTCTGTAGGAAGATTAAAAAGTGAACAATATCTCTGCGTTGATAAGTCATCAATCATAATGATTTCACCACCAGGTATATGCTTGGGAAATTCCCTGATTAATTTCGATCCTATATGTCCTAAAGCACCTGTAACTAATAATTTCACAAAAAATTCCTTATGGTTAATTCTATCCCTTTGTCGTAATCAAACTGTGGGGACCAATTGGTTATTTTCTTAAATCTTGATGAATTTCCAATAAAATTTCTCATCTCGATAGGGGAGAGTCCCTCAGGTGGAGCTACGTGAAGAATCTCTACCTTCTTTTCACTTAATTCTTCTAAGATAAGAGCTATTTTTGAAATTGCTTCTTTTATCGTACGGCCCTCACCACTACTAATGATAAAACACTCACCTTGGAGTTGATCAGCATACTCTGCAGATAGATTAAATGCACTTGCTACGTCTTCAATATATATATAATCTCTTATAAATTCTCCATCACCAAAGATTGTGAGTGTCTCTCCATTCACGGCCCTTTTGGCCATAAAATTGATAACACCCCTGTCATTTGAACTTTCTTTTGTCCCAGGTCCATAGACATTGGCCAAACGAAGAGTGACACCTTTGAGTAAAGATTTTTTTGAGTAATAGCTAATATACTGTTCACCAATAGATTTATTGAGGTCATAAATTGTTGAAGGATCAATAGGAGAATAGTCATCAAGTTGAACTTTATTTTTATACCCAAAAACAGTGGCCGTACTTGCATAGATAAATATAGGTTTATGTTGATTATTTTCACATATTTTTAGAGTCGAAATCAGCGGAATGAGATTATCTGATAGATCCATGCATGGGTTGTCTTCGGCCTTATACAGACTTGTTTGTGCCGCTAAGAAATAGATGATATCTGCCTGTTTAATGTCAGATTCAAAATGACTCAAATTTTTATAATCAACTAATTGATTTTTTACTTTGGCCTTGTGTCCATTCATTGGTGCAAGTTCACGACGAGAAAATCTTGTGATTTCACAATCAAAATTCAGTAATTGGGATAAAACTGCATTTGCTATATAGCCAGAAGCACCAATGATGAGAACTTTTTTATTATCAAAAAAACATTCGTCCAAATGATTCATTTTTACCTTTAAGTAATTTCATAGTCGTCATGCCAATTAAATTCAATATCTTTTGAATTATAAGGAATTCTGATTTCATCATCGGGGTTATAAATATGAGACATCATATACAATAAATTACAGGGCCCTTGGATACACTTTACTCCATGAGCAATACCTGGAGGAATTTTGACACAACTTGCTTTTTGAAAATCACCCATCTGAAAATCCATAACCTGTTTAAAAGTTGGTGAATCTTCTCTTAGATCACAAAGACCAACTCTAAGAACACCAGAGACAACATAGAAATAATCTGTCTGAATCTTGTGGTAGTGCCAGGCCTTAATAACTCCGTCATAGATAAAAGAATGACTCCACTGTCCAAAAGGGACGTTAAAAAAAGGGTCATCTGTTTGGCGTATGATTTCCCTAAAAAAGCCTCGCTTATCAGTGTGAGTGACAAGCTCTTTAAACTGTACACCTTCAATTATGTTCATAATTAAACCTATTCAAAAATGTGGACTTCCGGAATATAAGTAATCCATTTTCCTTTTTGAGTTTTGAAGTCATCTTCCTTGGCCATAATTTCATCCTTGTGATTCCAAGCAAAAAGGAGTGCATATTCTGGCATATCATTTGAAAATTCTTCATAAGGTCTTACTGGTATATGAGTCCCTGGAGTCACTTTTCCCTGCTTGATTGGAGTAGTGTCACTGATAAAATCGATAAACTCAGGGCCAATACCACAATAGTTAAGTACAGTTGTACTTTTAGAGGTTGCACCATATCCAACAACTCTTTTGCCTTCTTTTTTAAGACTCGTTAAAAGTTCCAATAATTGATTTTTAGAATTTTCAACATTCTTTGCAAACTGCTGGTAGGTTTCAAGTTTGTCTATTCCCATTTTCTTTTCATATTCAAGCTGTTTTTTTACATTTTCAGAGATTTGATGTTGCCCTTTATGGCCAAGAGTGTATCTCATTGATCCACCATGAGTGATTTGGTATTCACAATCTATAACTTCAAGTCCATGGCGTTCAAAAGCAGCTGATACGGACATGACAGAAAATAGAAAAACATGCTCATCGTAAATTTGATCATAAGAAGTTTTATCGATAACTTCACAGATATAAGGATCTTCAAAGCACAAGACACCTTTTGGTTTTAAGAGCATTGCAATTCCTGCTCCAATTGAATGGATATAAGGTATATGACACATTACGTTTGCAGATAAAAAGGCATCCGCCTGGCCATATTCGGCAATTATTTTTTGGGCCAGTTCTTCACTAAAAAATTCATTAATAGTGTTAATGCCTTTTGAACGGGCCACTTCTGCAACGTTTTTTGAAGGTTCAACTCCAAGGTGTCTCATATTCCAGTTTTTAAAATTTTGCATCATGATGCCATCGTTACTGCCCATTTCAACCACAAATGGATTTTCAGTTGTGCAGTATTTGTTTTTGATACTCTCAGCAAATTTTTGAAAATGTTTTTTCATGTATTCAGATGTAGAGGAATAAAAAGCATAGGTTTCATTGAACATTTCTTCTCTTTCAGGCTGGTTTTCTAGTTGAACCATTTTACAATGTTCACAAAATCCTACTTTCATCTCGAAAAAATATTCTGACTCATATTCCCCTGGTGGAATGAATCTATTAGCTACAGGTTGTTTTCCGAAATTTATAAAAGATTCATACTCGCTACCGCAAACTAAACACTTGGCCATCATTCCTCCCGTAAAATTGAAACTGGGCGTTTAATATATTTCTTTTTGTTACTTTTATCAAATTCTAATAAAAATATCATGCTGCATTAAAATGTGTTAAGTACTTCCACTACTCGCTCAATTTCTTCTTTCGTGTTGGCAAAAGAAATGGGTAAGCTAAGTGTTGTTGCGTGGATTTCTTCTGAGATTGGAAATGCATTGTCCATTTCAAATACTCCCCTCATGGCCACTTGGTGGTGAGGTGCAACTGGGTAGTGGATTTCAGTTTTGATTTCATTCTTAAGAAGAAATTCTTTGAGATCATCCCTTCTTTCATGTCTGATATTATATATATGGAAAACATCATCGTAGTTGTCTTCACGAATAGGTTTGATAAATCTGTCGGATAATCCTTTATGGTAAATATCGGCCAGCATTTTTTTATGTTCGGTAATTCTATCCATTGCTTTTAGTTTTATTCTTAGAAATGCAGCTTGAAGCTCATCTAAGCGAGAGTTCATTCCTAAATATTCGTTATAATATTTTTTATGTGAACCATAATTTCTAAGCGCTGTGAGTTTAGAGATGTAATCTTCGTTATTTATTGTAATTGCTCCGGCGTCACCTAAGGCGCCTAAATTTTTTGTTGGATAGAAACTAAAGGCACCCATGTCACCGAAAGAACCAACTGATTTACCCTTATACTTTGCTCCATGAGATTGAGCGCAATCTTCGATGAGCTTTAAATTATATTTTTTAGATATTTCTAAGATTGGATCCATATTACAGACTTTACCATATAGGTGAACAACCATAATCGCACAAGTTTTGTCAGTAATAGCTTGTTCAATTTTGGAAGGATCAATATTATAGGTACGAATGTCTGGCTCTACGAGTACTGGCCTGAGTCCACAATTTAGAATTGATAGAATGGTCGCAATGTAAGTATTTGATGGAACAATAACTTCCAGGCCAGTTGGAAACTCGAAATACTTCAGTGCTAAGGTTAAAGCGTCAAGTCCAGAAGCAACTCCAATAGAATGCTTACATTGACAATAAGAAGCAAATTCTTTTTCAAACTCGCTGACATTCTGTCCAAGAATGAACCAACCACTTTCTAAAAAATGTGAAAACTCTTTTTTGAATTCTTCATGAAAGATCTCATTAACTTTAAAAAGATTTTCGTAGTCTATCATTTTGGTTCCTCATAAAAATAATCCTCTTTATCGTAAGGAGAAGATGCTAGGACAAGAATGACAGCTGATTTGCTAAAGTCACTTAGAATATGCCAATCTTCAGGATTTAGATGCAAACACTTTGTGGGTGAATCTAATCGATAATTATTTTTTTCAATTCCGTTGTTAACTCTTATATGACAATGTCCACTTAGTGCAATGAGTGAAACCTTTGTTTTGAAATGGCCATGTCCACCGCGCTCGGCACCAGGAGCAACATCATATATATAAAATATTCTTTTAATAGGGTAAGGGATTTCTTTTTCAAGAACAGTTAGTGAACCACGGTCGTCTTTATATAAGGGAAGTTCTACGAGGTTAGGCATATTTGATCTCTTTAATTTTCTTTATATTTGATGAGTTCAAGTAAGTATTGTCCGTATCCATTTTTAGCAATAGGTGCAGCTAGTGTGGCCACTTGTTCTTTTGAAATAAGTCCTTGTCTATAGGCAATCTCTTCAAGGCAAGCAATCTTTAAACCTTGCCTTTGCTCAATGATCGATATGAAGTTAGATGCTTCTAATAAAGATTCATGTGTCCCTGTATCAAGCCACGCAATTCCTCTACCAAGTAACTCAATTTTTAAATTGTCATTGTTGAGATAGACTTTATTTAAATCCGTTATTTCTAGCTCACCTCTAGCTGAGGGTTTTAAGCTCTTAGCATATTCAACAACTTTGTTATCATAAATATATAGGCCAGTGACGGCATATTTTGATTTAGGTTGTTTGGGTTTTTCTTCTAGAGAAATAACTTTTCCTTCGGAATCAAATTCAGCTACTCCATATCTTTCTGGATCATTTACATAATGTCCAAAGATGGTTGCTCCTTGGTTTTCTTTACTTGATGAAATAAGTAATTCAGGAAGACCATGTCCATAAAAAATATTATCTCCTAAGATTAATGTTACCTGATCTTTTCCAATAAACTCTTCTCCAAGGAGGAAAGCTTGGGCTATTCCTTCTGGTTTTTCTTGAGCTGTGTAACTAAACTTGAGCCCAATTTGTTGACCAGTCCCAAAAAGTTTTTCAAATAGGGGTAAATCTTCAGGTGTGGAAATAATTAATATCTCAGTAATACCCATGGTCATCAGAATAGAGACAGGATAATAAATCATTGGTTTGTCATAAACAGGGATTAATTGCTTAGATATTGAGAATGTAGCGGGATAAAGTCTCGTTCCACTGCCACCTGCTAATATAATACCTTTCATCGGTGATTCCTTATTTATATGTATTTTGCCAAATACCACTGAATTGTTTTTTCTATGGCATCATCAAATTTAGATATTTCTTTAAAACCTAAGACATTTTCTATTTTTGAAGCATCTATAGCATATCTAAGATCATGTCCTGGTCTATCAGGAACAAATGTAATTAAATCTTCGTATTTTGTATGATTTTTTCTTGGAACTAACTCATCAAGTTTGCGACAAATGGAGTAGACAAGATCAATGTTTCTTAATTCATTGTTTCCTCCAATATTATAAGTCTGGCCACTTTCTGATCTATGAAATACCAAATCAATGGCCTTGCAGTGATCTTCAACAAATAACCAATCCCTAATATTTTCACCTTTACCATAAACTGGAATAGAGTTGTTATTTATGGCATTTCTAATAATTGTGGGGATAAGCTTCTCATCATGTTGATGAGGGCCGAAGTTGTTTGAACAGTTTGTAAGAGTTGTATTTAGTCCATATGTTTTATTATAGGCCCTGACCAAATGATCTGACGCTGCTTTTGAAGCAGAGTAGGGAGAGTTGGGCATATAGGGAGTAAATTCACTAAAGAGTCCTTCTTGTCCAAGAGAGCCAAAGACTTCATCTGTTGATATATGATGAAATCTTGATGTTTCAAAACCAGCTTTGACTTTATAGTTTTCATCTAGCCATACGTTTTTGACTTTATCTAATAAGACAAAAGTTCCAAGTATATTTGACTGGATAAAAACTTCTGGAGTCTGGATTGAGTTATCCACATGAGATTCTGCTGCAAAATGAATTACATCGTGGATATTGTATTCAGCAAAGATTTTATCAATGAGTTGTTTGTTGCAAATATTACCTTGAATAAACTTGTATTGTGGATGATCTTTAAAGTGTTCTAAAAATTGGGGGTTAGCAGCATAAGTGAGAACATCCAAATTTATGATAGAGTATTGTGGATATTTATTGATTATGTACTTAATGAAGTTTGAGCCAATAAAGCCAGAACCACCCGTCACAAGAATAGTTTGTTGCCCCATAATTTCTCCGGATACGTTTTTATCACTTTCTTTATAGCATTATGACTAGAGTATTTATAGGGCAAAAAACACCTGTGAATAACTATGCGTGTTAATAGTAAAGTTATATAAATATTGATACTCTTTCGATTGTTTTTGAATGATGGAGTTTATATGGAGCGTAGTACTGGTGATATAAGTGTTTTAGTATTGGCCGGAGGATTGGCCACAAGAATGCGTCCACTTACAGAAAAATTTCCCAAAATTTTGCTTGAAGTGGCCGGAAGACCATTTCTATTCCATCAGTTGGAGCTTTTGCGAAAAAATGGATTTAGAAATATTATCTTTTCTACAGGTTATCTTGGCGAATTGGTTGAAGAGGCCTTTGAAGGCAACAAAGAATTTAAGGATTTTAATATTGCTTTTTGTCATGATGGAAAAAATCGTTTAGGAACAGGTGGAGCGACCAAAAACAGTCTAGATTTATTAACAGATATATTTGTCGTATTATACGGTGATTCCTATTTGCTCTATGATTATTCAAAGATCCTTAAATCATTTGACGAAACAAAATATAATGCACTCATGACAGTATATCACAATGAAGATCTGCATGATTCTTCAAATGTTTATTTTGAAAATGGTGACATTGTAAAATATGATAAAATAGATAAAACTTCGGACATGAAACACATTGATTGGGGTTTTAATATTTTTCAAAAGTCAGCTTTTGAAAATTTCAAGGATCTGGAAATCTTTGATCTAAGCGAAGTTTTTCAAAAGTCACTCAAAGATAATAAGCTTCAAGGTTTTGAAGTTGGTCAGCGTTTTTATGAAATTGGATCTATTGATGGTTTAGAAGAATTAAATACTTTTTTGAGAAAAAACCTTTAATTCATAATTTTTACCAAAAATGGTCGTAAAGCCCCTGACTTTAGACATGGGGATATCAGACCGGGGTATTTTTTAAATACCCCTAAATAATACTTGATTTATAATGCACTGTATGATATCCTGATGTCATGAATATCACATACAAGAATAATAACAATATTTCGTATTCATGCAAATATCATATCGTTTGGTGTCCAAAATATCGTCGAAAAATACTTGTTGGAGCCGTTGAAAAAAGGCTTAAAAAAATAATTAAAGATATATGTAATGAATTAAAATGTGAACTATTTGATGTTGAATGCGATAAAGACCATATTCATCTTCTTGTTGAATGTGACCCTCAATTTGGAGTTCATAAATTAGTAAAAATACTAAAAGGGAGAAGCTCAAGGATTTTAAGAGAAGAATTTCCTGAATTGAAAAAGAAACTCCCAACATTATGGACAAATAGTTATTTTGTAAGCACGGTTGGCGGAGCACCACTCGAAATCGTAAAACAATATGTAGCAAATCAAAAAACGAGATACCAAGATATTAAAGAAAAAGGATGGAATAATAACGGAAGGGGGTAATTAAATCCTCTATTATACAATATATGAGAAAAAGTTTTAAATACAAATTATTCAACAACAAAAGAAAAGCAAGAAAACTTGAACAAGAGTTATTTGTATTTAATCAAATTTATAATCATTCATTAGCATTGATTAAAAAGCACTATAAATTATTCGGTAAAAACCCAAGCAAAAACAATCTGCAAAAACACCTTAAAAAATTAATGGATAGAGGTCAAAAACCTGAATGGAGGGCACCTGGGTATTCCCAAGGGATTCAGGACGTAACAGATAGGCTATATAAATCATACGACGCATTTTTTAAGTGGTGTAAACGGAGAAATGGACCTAGATTTGCTCCGCCAAAATTTAAGCCCTTTAGAAAAGCAAAATCATTCACTTTAAAGCAAGCAGGGTGGAAGCTTGATGAAGAAAAAGGTCGAGTTAAAATTGGAAAAACTTGGTATCGATATAATAATTCTAGAAAAATAATTGGAACACCAAAAACAATAACAGTTTCAAGAGACTCAGTCGGAGATTGGTACATCTCAATTAGCTGTGTGCTTGAAAAAGAATTTATTCCTTCCAACAGCAAGCCGGCGACGGGTAAAAGCGCGGGGTTTGACTTCGGATTAAAATCTTTTTTGACTGCAAGTGACGGAAGTGTGTACGAATCATCTGAGTTTTTAAATGTTCACCTCGATGAACTAAAAAACAAATCGAGAAAGCATTCAAAAAAGTTAAAAGGTTCAAAAAACCGAAAGAAGAGTCGTAAAGTACTTGCAAGAGTTCATAGGAAAATTGCAAACAAAAGACGAGATGCTCATTTTAAAATGGCACTCGAACTTGTTCAAAAATACGACTACATCTTTTTTGAAGACTTAAATCTTGAAGGCATGAAGCGCCTTTGGGGAAGAAAAATCTCAGACTATTCTTTTGCAATGTTTTTGCAAATTTTGGAATTCAAAGCAGTTGAACACAGAAAAACCCTTCATAAAGTGGATAGATTTTTTCCAAGTTCTAAACTTTGTTCAAAATGCGGAAACATTAAATTAAAAGATGAACTTCATTTAAAAGACCGTGTATACAGATGTGAATGTGGTCATGAAATGGACAGAGATTTAAACGCAGCAATTAATATTTTAAAGGAAGGGGCATCTTCCTTGGGGTTAGATGTGGTAATTCCTGAGTTCGCTCAGGTTCGCGTTGCTTGAACCCTAAGAATCCCCTGGATTTATCCATGGGGAGTATGTCAAAATAAAATCGTCATTTAATACACAATCAGTAGCAATTTTTTTCATGTGACCTAAATCATTTTCAGTATCGACATAACTCCAAATAGATAAGTCAGAAGTGAATGGAATATCATGTTCATATAAGTAAAAAAAGACATGTTCTCTGGCCCATAAATTTTTAACATCTACGCTTATGCCTTTGCATGATTTAATCTTTTTTCGAAGATCTCTCAAAGAAAGATCATAATTGAGTTTTACTTCTCTTGAACCATCATGGATAGATGGATAAGGGGGGTAACTATAATGAATTCCATTCTCATTCATTGCGGCCAATGGGCGATATAGGCCAAAGATAATATTTAAAAATATATAGATTAATGAAATATTTTTAAATAATTTTACTTCTTTTAAATATGAGTAAGAGATGAGAATAAAAAGAAAAGGCGAAATATAGGTGAGTGCTTTTCCTAAGGACCAAAGTTGTTTTTTGAGAATAAATATAGAGCAAATGCTTAGAAGGATAGTTAAATAGAGGAGTAATAATTGAAAATCTAAATTTTTGATATAGTTTTTAATATTTTTGAAGATAGAATATTTTAATGAAATTAGAAATAATGCGAGAGTTAAAGACCACAAAATGAGTTGTATTGTACCAAGATTGTGTATTGGGGTGATGAAGTAAAGTCCAAAAAAACCAGCGAGAAGATTAATAGCTAAGACAAAGAGTTGAATTAGGCCATTTCCACTGAAGAAAAAATCTTTGACAAATGTGGGCCAGTGAATATTTTTGATGGCCTCTTCTTTATTATCGAAGCCTAATTTGATAAAAGTATTTTCAGCTGCTGTTTTGAGATCAATGAGTAAATCACCCTGTCCAAAAAAGTATTTTTGGAAATAGGTCCAGAAAGTATTTTGGGATGAATTTGATTCAGTAAATTGACGAATGATAAAACCGATTGAACCTTCATAGAAGAAAAGTCCTAGAATGAGAACACAGCCAAATGTACCTAAAATTTTAGTGGAATCAATCAGGTTCAATTTTTTTGTATAGATTCCATACCCAAGGAGGGCAACAAAAAACGGCCCATGAAAGAGTAAGATTTCAGGGTAGATATAGAGCACTCCTCCCCCAAGAATAACGAGTGAAAGATAAAAATAGAAATTGAGATTATTTTTATTTCTAACAAAACAAAATGCTAGAAAATTCAATGAGAGGATGAGTGAGAAGGCCCCCATATGACTCCAGGCATTTATATCGAATATATATTGGCCAAAAAAACCAAGCACGAAGGCCATGGCCACAAGGGTTGATTTTGAAAACTTAAATTTAAAAAAAGTGATGAGTCCAAATAACAATGCGTTAAATGTTAAGAACCAAAGAGAGCACAGAAAAATATAATGATTATCTATCATTGAGCTCATTGAAAAAAAAGAAGTGAGTGCATGCGTAATATTGATTGAAGGTCGAACTGAGAGATTTCTTTTTCCAGTAAGTGCTATGGGTTTGTTCACGAGCTCATTTTCGGGAGTTGATTTTAAAAACTCAAAACTGTCTTTACTGTAACTGATGGATGAGCCTAGATATGAGAAATTATCCCAATGATTCCCTTGGAAGGAATAAAATTGAGGGCCACCAGTATAATAGGGTAAGAGTAAAAAAAAGCTAACAGCAAGCCCCACTGAATAGATAGTGAGATTTGTTTTTAAAATTTTTAAAATTGATTTTCTCTCAATCAATATGTTTAGAAATGAAACTATCCCTAAGAATATACATTGATAACTTAACGCAATCCCTAGTTTATAAAATATACTAGAAAAAATCGTTGCAATTGAAAATCCAATTGGTGCACTTAAAAGGAATGATTGGGGTAGGGGAATTCTTTTAGAAATTTGTTGCCCTAATCCACAGTAAAAAAGTATCAATAGTATAAAATATATCATGATTATTAAACAATCACTTTCGTTCCATCAAAGTCAAAGCGACATCTGACTTCTTTTAAACCTTGATTTCCCATGGCCCGTCTAAGTTTTTCATTGTCTTGAGCATAAAACATCAGAAATCCTCCTCCTCCTGCTCCAATGAGTTTACCTCCGACTGCTCCATTTTTAAGGGCCAGTTGATACCAATCATTAATCTGGGAATTACTCATACCGCTTGAACGTTTGACTTTATTTTCCCAATGAGTGTTCATGAGTTCACCAAATTTGAAAAGATCCCCTGCTTCGAGTGCGGCCTTCGATTGAAGTCCCAATTCTTTAACAAAGTGGAGATTATTGATCATTTCTTCATCATTTTTTTCGCTTTTTACTTTTTGGTCTTTCAAAATATTTGAAGCACTCCTAGAGTAACCGGTGAAGAAGAGTAGGAGATTATCTTCTAAATCATAAAGTGTCTCATTGGTAATATTCAAAGGAGAAGCAATGACTTTTCCATCTTTTTGAAATTCAAAACAAGTAAGACCTCCAAAGGCCGCGGCGTACTGATCCTGTTTTCCTATAGGTTCCCCAAGTTTATTAATTTCAATATCGCAGGCCATCTCTGCAAGTTCTTCCTGAGTTAAGATATGACGATTATAATAATGAAGGGCCTTAAGTAAACCTGTTGTAAATGATCCAGAAGATCCGAGTCCAGTTCCGGCCGGAATATCGGCCATAGAAGCTATTTCTAAATATTCGTTTCCTAGATGTATATCTTTTAATGCTTCTTTGATAATCGGATGTTTGATTTCATCAATAGTTCTTACTTTTTCAAACTCAGAATATTTTAAGATGTGATTTTTCTCATGAAATATTTTATGAATAGTAATATAAATATACTTGTTAATAGCACCAGCAATTAAAAAACCGCCGTATTTTTCATAATACGAAGGTAGGTCAGTCCCTCCTCCTCCAAGTGAAATTCTTAGTGGGCTACGAGTAATAAGCACAACTGCTCTCCTTGTAAATATGATCAACTATTTTAAGAGATTCATAGGCATCTGTTAAACTTCCCAACATCGGAGTATCTTGTTCTATGCAATCAATAAAATGTTCAAATTGTTTGTTCCAAGAGAGATCTTCACCAGAGTATTCAAATAACTCTGTTTCGGGAGGGCCCATCTCAGGGAGCATTTTATAATAAGTTAGTTTTTCAGTCCCGTAACTTCTTCCAAGTCCCTCAATTTGAATCTTACCTCTTCTTCCATATATTTCTAGAGAAAACATATTCTTCCATTCGGAGCAACTTACATGCAACCAAGCAATTTGTTGCTTTTGAGTCGTAAGCTTCATAAAGGCATTGTCATCTACTTTCATATCCCAAAAAAGAGTATGTGCTTCACCTTGAACAATTGGAAAATCGCCTAAATACCATCTCGATAAGTCGATAAGATGGACTCCCTGATCAATGAGCTCTCCCCCTCCTGAAAGTTCTGGATTGGCCCTCCATTCTTTTTCGTAGCCAACTCTTCCACCATGCCCATATCGACCTCTTAGAAACATAAGTTCTCCTAGATCTCCAGAATCGATTATCTCTTTAGCTTTTAACATCGCAGGATGGAAGCGATGATTGAATCCTGCCATTACTTTTAAATTAAATTCTTGAGCAGTTTTTAAAATCGGCCCAATTTCTTTGAAGTTTCGTCCACAAGGTTTTTCAACGATGACATGCTTTTTATTATCAACAGAAAACTTTGTAATTTCACTTAATTTCGATACAATTGTCGCAATGATGACAATATCGCATTCGCTTTGTGAAATGGCCTTTTGATAGTCATCAGTCAAAAGTGTATTTTGCGAGGCATATGTTTTAAGAGTTCTGGCCCTTTCAAGATCAGTGTCACAAAGAGCACAAACAATGTGGTCCTTCCCAATCGCTTTAAGCCTTTTTTCACCAATTAAACCACAGCCAATAATTGCCACTCGCATTTTAAACTCTTTCTAATAAGTGTTTATTATTTTTTAAGTAATCCAGAGTTTTTAAAATTGACTCTTCTATACTAAGTTTAGGTTTCCATCCAAGAGAACGAATTTTTTTGGTATCGAGAAATATAAAGGGATTATCTCCAACCCAACCTCTGTCTCCTCCTGTGTACATGAGCTTTGGAGTGAGACCTAAAGATTTTGTAATCCAATTAATCGAGTCATTAACCTGGCAATATTCGTCTGTTCCAAGATTATAAATATTTACATTTTCAGTGGCCCTATCAATTGTAGTTAAAATTGCATCAATGCAGTCTTGAATATAGAGATAAGATTTTCTTTGCTTTCCGTTTCCAAGTACTTCCATTTGAGAAGGGTCTTTGAGAAGTTTTTTATAAAAATCAAAAACATGGCCATGAGTATATCTTTCTCCTAGAATTGAAACGAATCTGAAAATATATCCAGTGAATCCAAAGCCCTCTGCATAGCTTGAAATTAAACCCTCTCCCGCAACCTTACTTGTTGCATAAAGTGATGTTTGGATTGGAAAAGCACCATCTTCAGGAGTTGGAATTGTTGGATGTTCACCATAAACTGAACCAGTAGAAGAAAATGCTATTTTTTTAATATTGTTTTTTCTCATTGCTTCTAAGACGTTAAATGTTGCAATGGTATTTTGTTCTAAGTCTTTTCTTGGATGTTTTAATCCATCTTTTACATCAGCATTTGCTGCAAAGTGAAAAACGAAATCATGCCCTGCGATACTAGAGTCGAGTGTGGATTCGTCCAAGAGATCAGCTTCGATCAAAGTACATTTATCATTTTTAAGGGCATTTTCAACAAAGTGTCGATGGCCAGTAGAAAAGTTATCGTAGATAGTGACACTATTTCCCATTTCGAGCAGCCTATCAACCATGTTACTTCCTATAAAACCAGCTCCACCAGTGACAAAATACCTCATATTAATCCTATTCGATGTGTTGAAATTACGGATAATATAGCAAACCATTGTAGAAATGAAAAAGGCTAAATTCTTGCTACCAGAGGAGAATTCATGAGTTTGGAAAATAGGAAGATGATTATAACGGGCGCGAGCACTGGACTTGGACTTGCGATGGCCAAGAGATTTGTGCAAGAAGGAGCACATGTGGCCATCTGTGCGCGATCCAGTGAAAAAATCCAATTGGCAAAAGATGAATTATCCAAATATAAAAAAAATGTGAATCAGATTATCTATGCAGCCGCATGCGACGTTGCTAATCAGCAAGATGTGAATTCATTTTTAGAAAATGCTGCAAAATCTATGAATGGTGTAGATGTTCTTATTTGTAATGCCGGAGTTTTAGGACCTAAGGGCGAGCTTGATGAGTATACTCTTAGTGATTGGATTAATACGATTAATATAAACTTAATTGGGACCGTTTCTTGTTGTCAGGAAGCTCTCAAGTTTTTAAAAAAATCAATTGATGCTAAAATTATAATTCTCTCAGGGGGAGGTGCAACTAAAGGAATGCCTTACGTATCGGCCTATGCGGCCAGTAAAGCAGGAGTTGTACGTTTTGCAGAGACTCTGGCCATGGAATTAGAGAAGTATAGAATTGATGTAAATTGTATTGCCCCAGGGGCAATGAATACAAAATTTTTGGATGAAGTCATAGCAGCTGGGCCGAGTAAAGTTCGTGAGGAATATTATAAGAGTTCGTTAAAACAAAAAGAAAGCGGTGGCGCAGGTTTTGAGAAGGCCACGAATTTAGCGGTTTATTTATCAAGTCAGTCTAGTAATGGTATTACAGGAAAGCTTATCAGTGCAATTTGGGATCCTTGGGAAATATTCAATGATCATCGAAAAGATATTCAAGAGACAGATGTTTACACTATTCGTAGGATTGCTCCAATCGATAGGGCGATGTCCTGGGATCCCTATGCAAATAATTAGAAATCTCTTTACCTGCCGTTGATTGGATAAGCATAGAGTGTGACGCCAGAGACTGTACCATCTTGGAAGATACAAGTTCCGTTGCTCTCGTAGTCACCATGTCCTTGATAAGCTCCAAGGTTTGGAGCGTAAACACATGCTTCGTTACTTTCGCATAGACCGTCATCATCTCCTATGTCATCAAAAGAAATTTCCTGAGCATTGACTAGAAATATATTAGTTTCGCAGCTTTCTCCTGTTTCGCATTTTCCATCCAAATCACCTGATCCATCGGGGATTTCATAGGAGAAGCTACTGAGGACTTTGTCACCATGAGCAGCACTTGGGCATGGTGAACCTGCTTGAAAAGTTTCATTTTCACTTTGAGTATCACCGACGCGGTTTCGTAAAAGAGTATCTGTCTGTTTTAAGCTGAAGTCCCAAATTGCACAGTCTCCGCTCGTACAGGCCCCACGTTGAGCCGAATCCGGAAAGGTACCTCCATCTAGACTATAACCTCTAAATTCGTTTTCAAAATTTAAAAAATCTGAAATATCTGTATAAGTGCTTAGTCCAGTCGATGCATCAGGTGATGTATTTATTGAATCTCCTGTTTTTCCTACAAATGAATTTGATACATCTAAATTAAAGAAAAACTTAGCATTTGAGTTTGGACTAGTATAATCGGACGAACCGTCTGTTCCACTTATAGTACAAGTTATATCTTCTACTCCATATTCAGTCGCACCACCTGAAGATTCACAATCTGCAGTTGTGTGCCCACCTGTTAAAACTTTATTTAAATAATAACCTCTTTTTCCGATGTCATAGATACCATTATCACCTGAATCGAATAGTGCTAGATTGTAAAACTTACTTCCTCCATAGTACGTATTAGTGTTACCAGTATTATTATATAAAGAATCATCAGTTGTATTTACAACGACAATATTATTAAAATAGTTAAGATCACTATCTTCAACTCCTCTATATGAAGAATTCACTATTGTAAAATGGCTTGCGATACTATAAGCACTGTCGGCATGAGAAATCCCAGAGTTTCCAGTCCCTACAATTAGAGCTGAAACCCAGCGATTTGTACCTTTGCTATCACCGAATGATCGAATTCCGTAACTTCCAACGTTGAAAATTCTTAAATTTTTCATTATGTTTAAAAATGAAGTTCCACCATATTCAATCCAAAAACCCTTACCGACTGCGTTTGCAACAGTAATATTTTCAAAATAATTATGAGACGTATAACCTGTGAGAAAAACACCATCACTTCCAACGTTTTCGACTTTAATATTATAAACGATATTGTTATGAGAGTTATTGATAATATTAACGCCATCTTGACTACAATTACTTATATTAACGTTTCTAATGTGAGAATGCTTTACACCATTGAGCATTAAACCATAATTCTCTTTGGTCGCATTTGGTGCTGAGCAGTTTAAGTTTGTTTCAATCCAGATATGTTTTTGAGAACCACTAACAATTAGACAACTCACATTATAGTTTACCAATTCTCCATCACTAGAATTACAATTCTTAACTGTATTACTTTGATTTTGCATTATCGAATTTCCCAGAGAGACAATTGAAACGCCATCTCCGTTAACATTATAACCATTAGAAAGAATATCAGTGTCATGATAGTAAATTGTATTTGGACTATCTCCAGAGACAGGAAGTTCAGTTACACTCGTTGTGGAATTATCAGGTAGTTCTTTTATCTCGTTTGACCACCAAACATTTGGATTACTTTGGGCAATAAGTGTTGAACCTTGATAAATACTAACTGAATTTTCTCTCCATCCCTGTGAGTCAATTAAATCTTTTAAACCTTTATTACTCTTTAAATAACTACTATAAAAGATAGCAGTTCCACTACTGTCATCACATTTCCATTTAAAAACTGCGAGATTTTCATTCAAAGTAAGAGCGTTACAACTACTATATCCAATAATTTCAACTTTTCTTCGCTCACCCGCATGGAGACAGTTGGTCCTATAATTTGATCCTACTGAACATGTTGTATCACTTTGATGATTCTTATCATTTATAAAATCATTTTCAATATAATCGTTCCAATTTGCGTGATTTGGGTAAGTTGGAGAAACTATGATAGTTTTAATTGGAAGACTTGATCCAGAAGATACTGAATCCTCAGATGTCAGATTACCCACTGATATAGCACTTTTGCCACAGCCTGATATAAATATAATAGTACAAAAGAGAAAAACTATTATCATAAAGTTATTCTAGACTATTTTTTTGATATTTTGTAAATGTTTGGAATTTAACTAGGAAAATTCATATTCTAATTTGAGTTTCTTCCTGAAAGTGTCAATAAAAGTGGGTCTTTGTCACTCTAGACTAAATGAAATAAAAACCGAGTTGTTTTATATCAGTACGTTACGTGTCTATTCTTCAGTCCCGTAAAAATCACTGACAATATAAGCAGGTCTGGCCTTAATTGCGTCATACATTCTGGCCATGTATTGTCCGATGATTCCAAGACATAAAAGTTGTACACCACTAAAGAATGAAATTAGCATAACAAGTGTAGGGTTTCCCCAGATGGGCTCATAACCTAAAATTTTCATAGTAAAATAAGTAAGTCCAAGGACAAAACTACCAAATGAAATAATGAGTCCAAGAACAGATATAAAATGCAATGGGTATTTAGAAAAACCAATGATTCCATTAAGTCCAATTGTGAGAGAACCAAGCCAACGATTATAGTTTCCTGTACCGGTTAAACGTGCATCTCTGTCATACAAGACAGCAATTTGTTTGAAACCTACATAGGCAACTAAACCTCTTAAAAAACCTTCATTGTCATGAATTTTCTTTAAATGATCCATCACTTTTCGATTCATAAGTCTAAAGTCGCCAGTGTTTTTGGGTATTTTAATGTCTGTGATACGGTTTATTACCCAATATCCAATATAGGCCACCATTTTTTTTATAAAGGTTTCTCCCTCTCGTGATCTTCGTTGAGCAAAGACAACATCATTTCCCTCTTTCCATTTCTCGACGAGAGACTCAATTAGCTCGGGTGGATCTTGCAAATCAGCATCAATCACCACACTAATGTCGCCTGAGCAATAGGCGAGTCCGGCCATCGTTGCAGCAGGTTGTCCAAAGCGCCTTGAAAATTTTAGAAGTTTAATATTTTTGTCATTGATTCGATGTTCTAAAATAACTTCTTCAGTTTTGTCAGGGCATGGATCAAGTGCAAAAATTATCTCATAATCACATTTCAAGTTTTGGATTACTTTTTTTAATCTCTCAATAAGGACAGGAACGTTTTTTTCTTCGTTGAAAACTGGTACAATCACAGACAGTTTATAATTTTTCATTAGATTGTGTAACCTACAGAGGTTGCGTCATTATAAAACATTTTAACCGTTTCATTGGAGAAATCTTCGAGATCTTTACCTAATAATTTTAGTTTATTAAGAATATCACCAGAGACCGTGATAATATCACACCCACATTCATTTGCCTGAAATATATTCAGAACTTCTCGTGGTGATGCCCAAAGTAGCTCAGTATAATCAGAATGATTTTTGGTTAGTTGTTTACATTTTGACATTAAAGGAACTGGATCAACTCCAGTGTCAGCTATTCTTCCTGCAAAAACTGACACTACCAAACCTTTAGTTTTTTCAGTATTTTTGAGAAGTTCTTCCACTTGTTTCTGTGTAAAAATGGCCGTCACATTGAGTTTGACTCCAGCATTTGTTAGATCGTTAATCAGTTCATATGAGTACTGTTTTTTTGTATTCATAATTGGAATTTTAACATAGACATTATTACCCCAACTTTTAATTTCAAGTGCCTGTCTTTTCATTTCTTCAAATTCATCAGCGAATACTTCAAACGATATAGGCAATTCTTTTATTTCAGATAAAATATCTTTACAAAAAGATACATAATCTTTGACTCCGGCCTTTTTCATAAGAGTAGGGTTGGTTGTTAAACCTTGGATATATTCCCTTTTGGCCATTTCAAGCATTTCCGCTTTGTCAGCACCGTCAGCATAGATCTTTATATCAAGATTAGATAATGTACTCATATCAACTCTCCCATTCGTTTTTTGGCACGATTATTTCTACAATATTTTTAATGGATTCTACAGTATAATCCGGAATTTCATTTTGTTTTTCTTCATAATGATAATCTATAAAGATAGTTTTTAATCCACAGGCCTTACCTGCGGAAATATCTGAAGTTCTGTCACCAATCATGAAACTTTGCATCGGGTCAATATTAAATTCTTCTATACCCATTAAAATCATGCCGGGTTTAGGCTTTCTACAGTTGCAATTATCCTCATTGTCATGCAAGCAGCAGTATACTTTCTCTATGGGAAGTTTATTGGCGACATGAGTATTAAGCTGTTCAATAACATCTAATTTTTGGGTTCCACGTTTATAGTCAGGCTGGTTTGTGACAACGATAAGAATGAAGCCATTTTCTTTTAAACTTCGACATACTTCATGTATTCCAGGATTGAACTCAAATTCAGATATTGACTGAGGTGGATAGGGTTTACCTTCTCTAACGATAGACTTGTTGATAACTCCGTCTCTATCTAAAAAAACGGCCTTTATTTTGTTGATTCCCATTTAGTCTCAGCTTTTTTGAGCAGAGGATGAGTGACAAGTAAATGCCAAACAATTCCTTGGAAGGCCTCTGATTGTGGAGTTACATGGGCCGGATTTACTGTAGGAATAATAACGACTGAGTCGGATGACTGAGCGGTGTAACCACCGTCTCTACCAACAATTCCTAAGATTTTAGATCCTCTTTTTTTTGCGAGATTGATGGCCTCGACCAGATTTGGACTCACATTTTTTTTCAAATTTCCACCACCGACAGATAAGATAAATATCGCGTCATTTTGATTTAATTTAGAAGTTTCTAACCAACCAGAAAAAATTCCAGACCATCCCTCATCGTTTGTTCTGGCAGTAAGTTCAGAAACATTGTCTGTCGGTGCGTATGCTTCGAATCCACAAATTTTTCTAAAATCATTTACTGCGTGGCCACAATTGCCGGCACTCCCACCAACTCCAAGAAAAAAAAGTCTTCCCCCATTGTCTCTCACTTCTCGAAGTTCAGAGGCAATAAATTCAATCTTCTGGGATGGAATTTTTTTTATAATTTCAATAGAATCGTTTAGAAATTGTTGGGAAAAGTTATCAGTCATTGCACTCACCTTATTTAAAATTTCAAGTCTGTCTCAATATACAGAGCGAGTTGACCTTTTCATGATCATACAGAACTTATATATTAAAACAGTATGATTTGAAAAGTTTTGGATATCGGGAGATGTAGGGAGAGTTATGGAAAGAAAAATGACAAATCTAGTTATTTGGACTTTTTGGGTCTGGAGTGCGTTTATTTTTACGTCATTCTCAGTATCTGCACTAGGTCATATTTTAATTCTGCCACCATGCCTTTACTTTGCTTATGCTAATTTCAAAGAAAAAAAATACAAACTTTCATATAGTCAGTTGACTCTTATTGCTTTGATTATCATCATTTTTGTTTCAATGCTCGTGAATTTTGAAGATTATGAAAAACCTTTAAAAATGTTCCTTAAATCAAAGTACTATTTTTTTGGTTGTTTCGGAACAATCGCATTAAATTATATGATTAAATTAGATATAAAAAAATTAAAGTTGAAATCAATGCTTAATCTTTTTATGGTTTCAACAATAATCGCATCAGTCTCTGGCATAATTGCTTTATATACACAATACCATCCTCTTAGAATGAAGGCCGCATGCCATGCAGATAGGGCCTGTGGAATGTACGGAATGTATATCACTTATGGATACCAGGCCGCGTTTGCACTTATTTTGTTAATTGGTATGTTTGTTTATCGAAAAAAACTTAATAACTATTTGAATGAAAAGTTACTCATCGTTGCAATCATATTTAATTTTGCTGGCCTTTATTTATCTTATACTCGAGGAGCATTATTAGGAGTCGTTATTGCTTTTCCTTTTTTATATAGAAAAAACTTTAAAAAGCTTTTTATATCAATTGGAGTACTAGCATGTCTAACTGGAATGTTTTATATATATTCTCCAAAATTAAAAGATATGTTTCAATCGGCCGAAAGAATGCGTTCTGTTAGTGTGCGATTATCCCAATGGAAAGCGGCACTCTTTGTATTTGAAAGACACCCTCTTATAGGAGTTGGTTTTAAGAATTTTGAACAAATGTCAGCTAAAATAAAAAAAGAAAATAATTTAGGAAGCCCAAATTTTGGTGGGCATGCTCACAGTAACTTTCTAGAGCATTTGGCAACAATGGGTATATTGGGATTTCTCATTACGATTGCGTTTCATATCTTTTGGGGTATTGAATTATTTAAGCGTAATGATATACTTGGCGATTTAATATTTCCTTTTTTTATATTATTTTCAATATCTGGATTAACTCAGTATACATTCGGGGATGGAGAAAATTTATTTTTTATCATGCTCATTTACATGATTTCACAAGTGAAGTTACCGAGATCTGAACTAAACAATTAGTTGGTTTATTAAATGTGAATTTTTTCAATTGTGTTGCAAACGGTCTTGGCCGTTTTACTCCAATCATATAAATGTGAGAAATCAATATCTTGATTCATTTGTTTATTTTGATTGTTCCTCAATATTTCAATTTTATTATAAATGTCTTCAATATTGTATGGGTCTACAAATAAAGTGTGTTCATTCGCAACTTCTTGCATAGATGAACCTCGAGAAGTTAGAACAGGACAATTACAGGCCAAAGCTTCAACTATTGGTAGACCAAATCCTTCATACAATGATGGAAACAACAGTCCTTTTGATGAATTTAAAATGATTCTTAATTCATCATCGGTTAGATATCCTGTGAACTCAACACGATCGATAAGCCCTAATTGGTTAATTAATTCAAGGGCCTTAAAGTAGAATCGTCCGTCTTGCTTTCCAATTATTTTGAGCTTAATACCTTTTGTTTTTGCAAAAGCTTTAATCGTATTATCAAAATTTTTATGGGGTCGTAAGTCTCCAATAAAAACCATAAAATTTTCTTTTTCAATATTATCTTCTTTATAAAATGTTGTATGATCAAATCCATTTGGGGCCACAATGATTTTATATTCAGGTGTTTTAAAATAATCAATGATATCCTTTTTAGTAAACTCCGATGGAGTAACGATGTATTTACTTTTTTTTATAATGAGAGGTATGAAAATTTTGTAGTACCATTTTAGATTTTTATGATATTCCTCAAAACGCAGTGGAATTATATCATGAATAGTTACAATTTGATCAAATCGTCCCCAAATACTTCCTTCCGGTAGAGGGGAGTAAAAAATTGTGTTTTTATCAGTGATTCTAAATGGGAGAACAATCTGATACCATAGAATTCTTAGTAGGTGACTAAAAAGTCCGTTATTAAATTTTAGAATTTTGGAAACTTTGAGAAATTTTATATTTTTGGAAAAAGAATCTTTTTCTAAAAAAAATCCACTTTTTATAAGACCAAGTTTTTTCAGCTCGAGGAGAATATTTCTAGAATAAACTCCAAAACCCGAAGTATGATAATGACATGCTAGGCCATTGAAAATTACACTTTTCATCCATTTCTTCATTGCTCTATTCTAAACCTTGACTTCAAAGCTGCAATCAAACAAAAAATTACAACTAAAGTTTCAGTAATAAAAGTACTGTATGCAGCAGCAACAGGGCCTGCTTTTGGTATAGTTAAGTAATTTAAAACCGCGTTTATTATAACGGCAATTAACGTTATATACAATAATACTTTTTCACGTTTTAATGCGACTAGTATTTGTGTTAAATAGTGTCCTAGGGTGACAATGGTGAGGGTCATTACCCATGGTGTAAAAAAAGGGCGAATATTTATTATATATTGGTGTTTTATAAGATTTAATAAACTGAAAAGACAACTAAGGGCCAAACCTAATGCAAAAAATAGTCCTAAATGATATTTTGCATTTAATGTTTTAGTTTTAATTTGCTCACTAAATCTAGGAAAAAAATAACTCATACAAAGACCTGGTATTAGAAAAAAGACTTCTAGAAATTTAACGCTTAGAGCATAATTGGCCACATATTTAATTCCAATGAGATTACCAATCATGATTTGATCTACCTTAAAATAGATGGCCATAAAATAACTTGCTAAAATAGCAAAAAATGTGTGTTTAATCGTTTGTTTTCCACTAAATTTTTGAGCAATTGCAATTTCTTTTTTCAGTTGAGTTTGGCGAAAAATTGTAGACGTTATAAAACTCAGTATAGAGCTGGAAAGTAGAATAATCATGATAACTTTCAAGTCGAGAGTCAAATTTAGTAAATAGAAAATAAATAAAATCAAAATGGGTAAGAATTTTTCTATAAACATGATTATCTGTTCATATTTGTAGAGTAGTGATCGTCGAAGTAGTGTCACATTGTGTGATCTAAGACTAAGAAAAAAGTAATGGGCCGAAAAGAGAATGACAATAAGTAGGTTGAGCTTAAAATAAAACGAATAGATTAATAAGAACGTCATAAAAGTAAGGAAAAAAGAACACTTAATCTTTAGTATTTTATTGACGCCATTTTCATTATTTACGAGTTTTAAATCTAATAAAGAATCCACAAATGGGATGAAGATCATAGATACGAGTGAAAAATAATATTGAAAACTACCATAGTCCTGAGTGTCTAATTGAGAATAAATATAGAGATTGAAAAAGAAAGAGAAGGACTTCGTAAGGCCAATGAAAAAAATATAATTTAACAATTTTAGAACAATTTCCATTCGAATTTATCTTTAGATATAAGTTCACTGTGATAGAGGATAGTGAGTATGGCCAAAAATGAAAACATAAAAAATACATCATAATTAAAACAGTCAAATATCTGAACAGAAAAAAACATGATTAAAACGAACTTGAAATCTATATTTTTGCAATGTGTGAAAATATATAATGTGATTAGTAGGAAACCAATGAATCCAATTAATCCCCATTCAACCAGGAAATTTATAAAAATATTATGGGCATTTAATTCTCTATAGGCATGAAATTTAAATATTTTGGGAGTCACAATTTTTCTAAAGTTATCAGGGCCAATTCCAAAGAGTAAATTTTTTTCAACTAATTCTTTTAGTCCTCCTTTCCATAGGGCCAATCTTAATGAAACTGTAGTTGATGCTTCGACTCCACCACCATTTAATAGAGTCGAGTAGTTGTTGAGTTTTTCTTTTTTACTATTTGAAATATTTTTCGTTTCTATTTTCTTGTTTTCATAAGTTCTTAAATTTCCATAGTTTTTTAAGGGTGTAAAAATTAGAAATGTTAGTATTACTAAAATTAAAGTTGTAACTTGCTTTTCTCGTATTGTTTTATAGATAAGAACGAGTATGAGTGCTAGTAGACCATTTCGACTTGAAGTTAAAATTATCTGAGTGGTAAATATGATTGTTATGAAGATTTGAGAATATTTTTTCCTGTCAGTAAATAGGAGTGAAAGGGATACTAAAATTGCAAGCTGATTTGGCCATTGTAAAATAGAAGCAATCCGAGGGGATATAACAAGTGAGGCCTGAGTTCTAAAAAAAGAAAATATCGTTGAATTGGGCGAAAAAAATTCTAATATTCCAAGAAATGAAATAATACTCATTAAAAAAATATATATAGTTTTGAATTTATTTATATTTTCTTTGTCCGCAAATATTAAATAACTATAAAAAGTAAAAATAGAATAGACGACATACTTTAAGGTTTGTTTTAAGGCCAATGAAATATTTTCTGAGAATGTTGAACTGATAATTAAAATTATGATTTGAGATATAATGAGAATTCCTAAATTAAAATCAATCTCTTTTAAAATAGATTTTAGAAGACCAATTCTGAAGACTAGGAATAGACTTAAAACAACATAAATAGGGATGAGATAAGGAAGTTTGTATTTAACAAATAAGCTAGAAAAAAAACAGTTATTAAAAAATAAAAATCATAATTTTTTAGATATTTTATGTTATCAAAATTGTTAAGCATTCAAAACACTCTATGGGAATAGTTGTTATAAATTTCAAATATTTTCTATTAACACAAATAATTTAAACTAACTTCCATTATACAAAAAGAAAAAAGTACAAGGAAATCGCCTATATACAAAAAAACAATAATTACACCATTTTTTTGCAAATAAAAAAAATCCATTCAACGTAAACATTTTGGGTGGATGTTGGATTTTAGTAAAGTTACACTTATTTCAAAAAGAAGAATTATCCCTCAATCAATTTGACTTGAATTTAACTAGAAAAAAGGGCTTCTATTATTTTTACATCTGTAAAAAGATATTTGAAATATCATATTATTGAATAATCCTACATTGTAGTCCAACTACTAAATTACAAAACTGTAAAGGGAGAGGAAAAGGGAAAAACTTAATCCATTTGTAATCGAAACCTACATTTTTTAATTCGAATAAAATTTCATCTAAATTACTGACATGCTCCCTTTCAATAAACCACTTATAAGAAGTTTTGTATTTTCTTTCAAAAAGCCTTTGTGCAGAAATTTTCCTCGCAATATTGTAGGCCAACGATCCTTCGCAAGGTAGAACAAAATCGCAAAATCCATCTGGCTTTAGTAAGCGCTTCATTTCAATAAGCGCTTTTGGAAGATTTGTTAAGTGTTCAAGTACATGGATTGCCACAATACGATCGAATGAATGATCAGCAAAATTAGTTCTTTGTTGAATATCGCCCACCACTGGAGTAACTTTTGGGAAACGTTTGCCAAGCTCAGCAGACATTTCTTTCCGTAACTCTAGGGTAAAATAATCTTGATTTTCTAGATTTTCATATTCGATATGTGCACCAAGTCCGGCACCAATTTCAAGGGTTTTAATTTTATTTGAAAAACTTTGATTTTTGATACCCCATGAATGGTTAAATCTTTCTATAAGACCATATTTTTGTGGGAGAATTTGATGCCAGTGATACATAAAGTCATTACGAATCTTTATCTGTTCTTCAGTCAAATCTGAAAATGTTTTTGGCCATTCGGACATATTGATTTATCCTTTATGAAAATTTATTCTTCTAAATATTCTTATGTTACTTTACATAAATTTTGAATAGTATTGCAAATAAATCTAACAAGGGAGATAGTTTTTAAGACATCGAAAATAGCTCTATATTTAGGCATATCGATATATGGACGTATTCGTTAAAGAGTTTTCTCAATAAATATTTATGATTAGCAACAATTCTTATCAAATATGCGCGTGAAACTCGGCCCCTCGGTTTGTATTTGCAATCCAGAAAAAAATTGAAATTAAAAAATAATATACATATATAAAGAAATCGCCAGTATGCCAAAAATATCAAAGATCACACCATTTTTTAGCATTTCTTTTAAATTTATTTGACCTGTACCATAAATAATGGCATTTGGCGGCGTTGATACAGGGAGCATAAAGCCAAAACTCGCACCAAATGCAGTAGCAATAATTGGAGCTTCAAAGTTTTGGACAATATTATATTCTTTTAAAACTGCCAAAAGTATAGGAATGACTATTGCTGCAGAAGCAGTATTAGAACTAAGTTCGGACATTGCAACAGAAAAAATAACTGCTAGAAGCAAAATAAAGAACAATGATGAATGAGCAGTAATCCAACTGAAAGTATGATTGCCTATTATTTTTGCAAGTCCAGATTGAGTAAGGATGTGCCCCAAAGTGAGTCCGCCTCCAAAAAGAAGTATTGTCCCCCAATCAATTTGACTTGCATCTGCCCAAGTGAACGTATTTTTATTATTTTCTTCTTTTAAAAAAAATAAAAGCGAACTGGAAAATATAGCAACAGCACCCATTGGTAGACGCTTATTTAATTCAATCACAAAATGTGAATGAGGAAAAATTTCAAGAATGATACCAGGAAGAATCCATAAAAAAATGGCCAACAGAAAGCAACAAAGAACTTGCAATTGAGCAATATTTATACTGCCTAACTCTTTGTATTTTTTTTTAAAAAAAGAATTAATCCCCTCTAGGTTTTTTTCGTGAAGTGGAATGCGTACTTCAAAAATTACTCCTAGAATAAAAAGCATAATTAATGATAAGGGGAGACCAATAATTAACCAATCAACAAATGTGATGGTAATTCCTAACTCTTTCAAATAACTAATGGCCAATAAGTTTGGTGGAGAGCCGATTGGAGTGGCAAGACCACCGATACTCGAAGAAAATGCACATGTTAGCAAAATTCTGTTTTTAAAAGATTGCATTACATTTTCATCATCGATTTTTTCTTTAATTATATTAATAATTCCAAGTGCTATGGGGACGACAATTGCACATGTTGCCGTATTAGATATCCACATACTAAGAAAAAAACAAAGTAGTGCAAATATATGACAAAGATAGGACAGTGAATTTCCTTTAAAGAATTTTGATAGAAAATAATATGACACCCTCTTATCGAGTTGATGTTTTATCATTGATTGAGACATAATAAAACTTCCAATGAACAAAAATAATATTTGATGCCCAAAAGAAGAAAAAGCTTCTTTCGTGGGTAATAATCCATAAAAAATTGCTAGGACAGGGACCAGAATACCCGTTATAGGCAATGGAATGAGTTCAGTAAACCACAATAAAACAACAGATATAAATAAAGGTAGGGCCTTCGTCATATCTGGAATGAAGAGTGATGAAATAATTAGGGGAAAAAGTAAAACAGAGATAATTTTTAATTCAGAGCTTTTTAAAAACTTGTTCATAATTCCTCAATTTTTTATAATTAATATCTGAATTCGCTAGTTCTGGCCATCTGAATTGATTTTTAGATTTTGAAAATATTTACATCACTGAACTTACAATTTAAAATGCAAATATGAGAGAAGAAAGCGAAAACCATGAATGTCCAAATTGCAAACAGATGACTTTGCATTGTCCTTTTTCTCAAAATAAAAAAATTGTGAAGTGTACAAGCTGTAAGGCCAAATATGAAATTTCATTTAAGTTGCAAACGATGGCACCAGGACATGAAGAACACGAGTATTATAAGGCCATTATCAAGAAAGCAAAAAAATAATTATTTTTCACTAAGTATCTTATCGAGAAATTTAAAAACTCCGACACTACCTTCTTCCATTTCATTGAGAGAGTGCATAAAACTTTCTAGGTCATAATTATTTGTTTCTAATGCCTCAAGTATTTTTTTAGTACCATTGTGTACAACTGAGTGTGGTTTTTCTAGTTCTCTATAACTTCTTAAATGAGAAAAGTTTTTGTCTCCCTCACCCTCATAATACCATTTTCCCAATCTGCAATTATGGTAATCAACAAATTGAAATGTTGGACGTTTTTTTAAAATAGAAAGATAAGTATTAATTTTCCAAATGACATGATCTAATTTTGCAAGAGTCACAAATACTCGATCACTATTTTTAGTGACATTTTCAAAGGCCAGTTTGTTGATTTGTCTCGTTTGAAGAATATTAAGGCTAAATTCATCTAAAACTGAATTATTTTCACTTGATTGATCAAGTGCTCTATTCATATTATCTTCAACTTTCTTAGAACTCTTGCCAATATTTTCAAGAACAGTCTCAACATCACTTACTAATTTTGATGTTTGCTTGGAAAGTTCCTTTACTTCATTGGCAACAACTGCAAAACCTTTTCCGGCCTCACCGGCCCGCGCGGCCTCTATCGTGGCATTCAGGGCAAGAAGATTCGTCTGTTCTGCTACTTCTTGAATACCTTTTAGAAAATCTGTAACTTTCAAGACACTGTCAATCATCTCGTTTGCACTTTGGATGGTTTCACCTAAGACAGTTTTCATAGAGTTACTGTTTTTGACTATTTTATCTGAACTATCCACCAACTTATTAAAATGACCTGAAATCTCACTATAACTTCCTTGTGTCTCCCTGTTGTAGGCCACGGATTCAGTAAGATTTTCTTGAATTGTCACAAGACCATCTTTGAGTTTTTCATTAGCAGTTTCTAATATTTCTATAAGTTTATTTTCATTCATAAAAATATTATGCAGAAATTCCTAAATATTCACAAGTTATTCTGTAATTATTTTGAAAGCTTTAACGAATTCATCAACATTAGTTTTTGTTGCAGAAGTTCCCATGAGACCAATTCTCCAAATCTTACCGGCCATAGGTCCAAGACCGGCACCTATTTCAATATTGTGCTGATTCAACAGGGATGATCTAAACTTAGCATCATCTATTTTTTCTGGTCTTCTAATCGCATTTAGATTTGGCAGACGAACTCCATCTCTCACAAAAAACTCTAGACCTATCTTGGCCATTTCATTTTTAAAGTAGTTATGTATTTTAGTATGTTTTATCCATGAATTTTCCAGTCCTTCATCATGTAGTTGAAGAAGAGACTCATGAAGTCCATATAAATTGTTAATTGGAGCAGTATGATGATATGATCTTCCCCCATCTCCATTCCAATAAGTAAGGAGAAGGTTCAAATCTAAAAACCAACTTGGACATGGACTTTTTCTTTTTTGAATTGATTCAATTGCATTGTCACTAAAAGTAATTGGAGCTAGTCCAGGGGGAGCAGAGAGGCATTTTTGAGTACCAGAGTAAACCACATCTAATTCCCATTCATCTACTTTTAATTCTATTCCTCCCAAAGAGGTAACAGTATCCACAATAGATAAGCAACCAAACTCTTTAGCAATTTGTGCAAGGTTTTTAGCATCACTTAACACTCCTGTGGAAGTTTCAGCATGCACCAAAGCAACGGCCTTAACATCTTTTTCTTTTTTTAGTGTTTCTCTTAGAACATTTGGATCAATCTCTTTACCCCACTCAAAATCCAAAGCAATCGGTTTAGCTTTGATTCTGTTTGCAATATCAAGCATTCTTTTTCCAAATACTCCATTGATACAGATTACAATTTTGTCATTTTCTTCCAATAAATTGACAAGGGCCATTTCCATTGCAGCTGATCCTGGAGCAGATAGTGGAAAAGTCATTTTGTTTTTTGTGAGAAACGTTTTTCTTAAAAGATCTTTAGTGTCTTCCATGAACTCTACAAAGCAAGGATCAAGATGACCTATCGTATCTCTGGCCAGAGCATCTAAGACTCTTTGAGACACATCACTGGGCCCAGGTCCCAAAAGTATTCTTTTCTTTGGATAGAAGGAGGCCATGTATACTCCAATAGAGTGGGCCTAAAATTGGCCCACCAGTAAAAAATTAAAATTGTGCTTCTTCAGTTGAACCTTTAAGCGCTAAAGTTGAAGCTTTTCCTTGGCTAATAGTTGTAGAAACTGCATCAAAATAACCAGTTCCAACTTCTCTTTGATGTTTTGTTGCGGTGTAGCCGATTTCTTCAGCAGCAAATTCAGCTTCTTGTAAAGCAGAGTAGGCAGTCATTCCTTCAGTTTTATATTTTTGCGCTAAAGAGAACATTGAGTAATTTAGAGAATGGAAGCCTGCAAGAGTGACAAATTGGAATTTATAACCCATTGCGCCTAATTCTTTTTGAAACTTAGCAATTGTTGAGGCATCTAATTTCTTTTTCCAGTTAAAAGATGGAGAACAATTGTAGGCGAGCATTTTTCCAGGATTTTCTTTTTGAATGGCCTCTGCAAATCTTTTTGCATCATCTAAATCAGGAGTTGAAGTTTCACACCAAATAAGATCTGCATAAGGTGCGTAGGCAAGTCCCCTTGCAATAGCTGTATCAAGTCCATTTTTTATTCTAAAAAAGCCCTCAGGAGTTCTATCTCCTTCAATAAATCTTCTGTCTCTTTCATCAACATCACTTGTAAGTAAAGTTGCGGCCTGGGCGTCAGTTCTAGCAACCAGAATTGTAGGAACATCCATAACATCGGCGGCCAAGCGGGCAGCAGTAAGTTTTTTAATAAACTCAGAAGTAGGTACAAGTACTTTTCCTCCTAAATGGCCACATTTTTTTTCACTTGCAAGTTGATCTTCGAAGTGTACACCTGCTGCACCTGCTGCAATCATAGCTTTCATAAGCTCGTAAGCGTTAAGCACTCCACCAAAACCTGCTTCGGCGTCGGCCATAATTGGAACTAACCAATCTCTAGTGACATTTCCCTCAGTACTTTCTAGTTGATCACATCTAATTAACGCCTGATTTATTTTTCTCACAACAGATGGAACGCTATCAGCAGGATACAAACTTTGGTCTGGATACATTTCTCCTGCTAAGTTTGCATCAGCAGCAACTTGCCATCCTGATAGATAAATTGCTTTTAGACCTGCTTTGACTTGTTGAACGGCCTGGTTTCCTGTCAATGCACCGAGGGCATTTACATAAGAGTCTTCATTGATTGCTCTCCATAAATTTTCCGCACCTAAACGTGCAATTGAATGTTCGATTTTATAAGAACCTCGAAGTTTTAAAACTTCTGCAGGAGTATAGTCTCTTTTTACTCCTTGCCATCGAGAGTCTTTTTCCCATAATTCTTTTAGTCTTGCAGCTTCTTCCATAGTTTCAATCCTTTTATTAGTAATTACTCGGTGTGATTCATTTGGTGATACAGTTGTAAGAAATGGGGCCAGTTCTTTCGCCGTAAAGAGAGCTTTGGCCTCTGATGTTATTTTGCCAAGTCTCAATATTTCATAGTCCAGTGTTTCTTGATCAAGATCTCTTTTTTTGAGTTCTTTTAAAAATTCTCTATATTCTTCATCAAAGAGTTGCTCTACAAATTCTTGCGTGACAATTTCACCACTTTCTAGTTTTACATTGTAGTGCAACCATTGCCAAACTTGTGCTCTGGAAATTTCTAAAGTTGCTAAATCTTCCATTAAGTTGTTATGGGCAATACACCCTAGGCCATCACTCCATCCAAGTAAATATGCTATGGCAACTTGAATATTTGTTTTTAATCCGCTTAACGTCCGAGGGCCACTACCTTCCATAATAAGTTTGTCTTCATCCTTAAAGTTTTTATCAATGAAGTCAATTTGGTTTTTCTTTGGAAAACATTCTAGGGCCGGGCCAATAAAATAGGGATGTGACACCCAACATCCGTCATGGCCTAATTTAAATTCGTTAGATTTGTCATCAGTCACTTTTTTTGTTTGTTGGGACCTGAGTTCTTCATCTTTTCCAGGAGTGAAAGCAGACATTCCACCTATGGCAAAGGCCCCATGTTTGTGGCAAATATTAACTAATTTTTTAGCATAATTTTCCATCCAAAATTTTTTCATATTGATTTCGGCCCTGTCAGGACTTATTTTATCTGGATGCATTCTTAAGGTTTTTATATCTGAGAAAATTTTATCCCAACGTCCCACATTCATACCAACAGCGTGTTCTCGAATTTCATAGAGAATTTCTTCAATATTAAACGCTGCAGTTAAGGTTTCTATGAGAAACGTCGCTCTAAGTGTTCCAATATTATGGCCAAGTTGTGTCTCTAAATCACTAAAGACAGAATTCCACCAGCGAGCTTCCAAGGGATATTCAATTTTAGGGACGTAAAATTTGGGAGTTTTTTTTCTTTCAATTAAATTTTGTGCAGATTGATAGAAATTCATCGCCAAGTCAAAAAGCCCAGCTGAGACAAATTCACCGTCAACTTTTACATTATTTTCTTGTAAATGAAGTCCACGTACTCTAACCATGAGTCCGGCCATATCAGTAGAATCGAGTTGATAAGCTTTGTCTGTACTGGAATTTCGGAAACTCAATTCTCCTTTAGAAGCACCTATTACATTATAAATACCATCTACTACATTTATCCAAGAGGGCTTCATGGAATCTTCAAAATCCACCATGGCCATGTCAGCTCTAGCGCCTGCTGAATTTCGAGATAGCATATTGATAACCATTTTAGTATCGTTAACTGGACCTGTAATCTCAACACGTCTTTGTTGCAGATCAGCTGGAATACTTGATACTTTCCAGTCTCCCTTTGATTTTGGATCAATTGATTCAGTCTTTGGTAACTTTCCAGAATCATATTCAGCTTGTTTTTTTTGTCTTTCAGCTAATAAAAATTTTCTCTGATTATCAAACTTTCTATGAAGATGAACGAGTAAATCCTGAAACTCATTTGTAAAAAGACACTTGGATCTATTGTTGTTTGCAATAACAGACAACTCTACGTGTCTTGAAAGTGGAACATAGCTCATATCTTCTACCTCCGTGAAAGAATGACCTTGGTTTTAAAGCAGGAACATTTTAACCACGTTTAATTGAAAAGATAAAGCGAAATTTCGCTTTATCTTTGTCAGAAAATGATTAAAAAATTTCAACGCATCTTTCAATGAAGTGTGAAATGAGCTGTGCTAGGGTGCATCTTACTATTTTGGAGATTTAAAATGAAATTCGCAATCATCGCATTTTTTCTAAGCTTTAATTTGTTAGCAGGTTCAAGACTTTCTGAACTCTACGAAAAACTTAATGATAAAGATTTTGTCTCAAAAATAACTGAGATACCTCATCACCTAAGAACAGTTTCGGTGATTCATTTTAAAGACGAAAAAATTCCTTTTGAACTTAAAAAAGTACTCGTTCGTTTGAGTGAATTGGGTTTTGAAATTAACGGAACCTTAATAGAAAAAAATCAATTAAATGGTTACAAAAAGGGAATAGAGCTACAACTCGAAGATCAAACTCAAAAATATAGAATTTACGATAAATTTCCCAACGAAAAACTAGAGATTTCTAAAAAAATGTTAAACTTATTACCCGGCAAAACATTTTTTACACATTTGCCAAAAGTTTTTTCACAAGAATGGGAGAGATTGAAATTTTGGAAATGGGATGTGAATCGTAAGACTTTCCTAGTTGAAGCTTGGATTATGGGAACTGTTCTCAACTCAATTGCGATTAAAGGTATTCAAAATAGTGTAGAAATAAATTATGTAGCACCATACTTAGCTATATGGGCCTGGGCCTGGGGATTTATAGGAAGTTTAGATAGAGTTAAGAGATTTACTGGTAAATACAAACAAATCCAAAAGATAGAAGAAAACCCTCCTGGTGAACAACTTATTATCTCTAGCGATACTAAATGGTCTATTCTATCAACATCACTTATCGAATCAGCAATTACGGCAGTTGTGGTAGTGAGTTTATTTGATTTGAGTGTAATGAACTTTGCCATAATTGGTAACGGTTTTTTAAGTTCTGTTAAAACAGGGATTGCGAAATCGGGGTTCAATAAAAAGTTTGCTGACCTTGCACATAAATCGACAGTTCAATTAGATAAAGCTTCTTCAATGGCACAAGAACATTTACCGATTCTAATACAAAAAAATATCGATTTAATTTTTAGCGAGGTTGATACTAATAAAAAGAAAAAAATCTTAGAGGCCCGTGAAAAGGCATATGATTTTGTAGTAGGTGAAAAAATAACGATGAAACAAAAGGAATATGCTAAAAAATATATTGATTTGAAAGTAAGTTCTTTAGAATTGATGCGTAAGGGAATCTTCACTATGAGAATTTCCTCGAACTATATATTAGCTTCATTGAAAATGCTTCATTTAATGACTCCAATTGCTTTGTTATATTTGGATTCAATGGCCGCACATTCTTTTACAATCGCTGGTTGGGTTGGGCTAGGTATGGTCAGCATTTGGGGACTTTTAGAAAGTTACAATTTTACTTGGTTTAGAAAGATGAAAACCTACTATCATACTAGGTTTTATAAAACATGTAGTGAAAAATTCATCAAATAATTTGAATATATCTCACTGGTATCGTCGATAAAAAACGCCTCTCTAACAAAAAAGTTGAAGTTATTGAAAATTCATTGGTACCCACTTAGAGTTCAAAAATCCGCATACTTGGAGGATTTTAAGCTTAAAATACTGCATATTCCTATAACCATAAGCTCTTTTCTTTATTGTTTTGATGACGTTGTTTATTCCTTCTGAAAGTGATGAGGTAACAGGGTATTTGAAGTAGTTTCTGAATGTATCCCATCCATCATCAAACGTTTTCCACCATTTTTTTAGTTCATAGAAGATCCCTGCTTGATTTATCCATTCCCCCATCTCTTCAAACTTTGCTCTTGCTTCCGGAGCTGAAGCAGATTCAAATATCTGGTGCATACCTTCTTTAATGAGTTCTAGGTAAACAAAATATTCATTATCTCTCATGACTTCCCGAATATGCCGGTTCTCAGCTTTTGTTCTTCGATCAGATTTTTTAGTGAATAACTGTTTAAATTTGCCACGAGTCAGTCTCTTTTGTTCTCCTTTGCACATGTGCTCATTTAACCACTGTCTCTCACTATTAATATAGTTTTGAAACGTCTGCATGATATGAAAACGATCCCATACAAAAATAGCGTTGGGACAGTTCTCTTTCACGCTAAGTTTATATCCATCAAACTGATCTGCCGCTACAACTTCAATCTCTTCACAGCGCTCTTTTCCCATGACATGAAAAAACTCATTAAGTGCTTCTTTAGAGCGGCTTTCAGACACCCAAATAACCCTCCTAGTGTCCAAGTCACAGATTATCGTGAAAAAGCGTTTATCCCTGGACTCTTTGGCATGATACTTTTTCTTTCTGGCATAGACTTCGTCTACACAAATCCTCCTGACCTTTGGGATCTTGTAGTGTTGAAACATCCGCTTCATTCTTTTAAAATCAAACCGCCACATACTCATAGGATCATTGCCAGTGAACTCAGCGGCCCGAGAGACTGGAGTAATCTCACAAAGACGTCCTAACCACCAAGCATATTCCTCGGTTACGTGCGGAGTCTCCTCAGAGATCCAGTCAATTTTAGAAGTTCTAATTTTTTTACAATTACCGCATCGATGCTTAGTTCTTTTAAAGATGTAGTATCCCTTAAAACCATGAATATCCATTGTGCGAACTTTGACTTTATGCTCGCTAACTTTGGCTGCATCAAGCTCATGACAACACCTGGAACACTGTTTAACTTCACGTCCATCTTTGATAAATATCTCAATAAAGCCTTTATCTAACCACTCTTTAGTGTCTGTCACGTCAAAACCAGGGATGCAGTAACGGTGAATACGTCGTAAACTCATAGTTCAATCCTTTGAAAAATTAAGTATAAAGAGAGGATAACAATGAAGTTTAAATCGTATAAGAGAAAAGAAGGCCCATGTAGAATAGGGTCTATTGAGATGCCCAAATTAAGATTGAAACATTCAGATTTTTTTGAAGAAATAAGGGATCAAATTCCTGATAAAGATTATAAGGAATGGGAAGAAGATGCATTATTCTTTTTGTTTTTAAAACCTGAGATGGACCTGGACAACTTAAGACCTGAAAATATTGACGAGTATGCTGAGTCAATTATTGGTTTCCCTAAAATCAACTTTTTTGATTAAGATCCTAAAAAACGAATTAATTTCTTTAGAGGAGTATTGTTTTTCCATCTAAAGTCTTGGTATTTCATCCCGATTAGATCTTATGATCAATTTTTTAGATGATTTACATATAGAACTTTTTGAAGCTTTGGAAGTTCCTCTAGCTATAAATGATATGCAGGGAAATCTTTTGTATGTTAATCAGCGTTATGCTGAACTAATTGGATATTCAAAAAGTGAAGTTTACAAATTGAGTTGTTGGGATATCACTCCTGAAAAATATAACCCTCAAGAACAAGAACAACTAAAGTCTCTAGCAGAAATAAAAAAATATGGCCCTTATGATAAAGAATACATCCATAGGGATGGAAGTCTAATTCCTGTTAGACTTAATGGTAAGATTATTGAACTCAATGGCATGGAGTATATTTGGTCTTCGATTGAAGATATTAGCTACTCTGTAAGTAAAGCTGTAAGTAGTGATTTAGAATCTAAAAGTAGGCTGATTGAAGATTCAATCAATGAAATCTTTATATTTGATTATCACACTCTAAAATTTCTTTATACAAATAATGAAGCTAGAAAAAATATTGGTTATAGCGAAGAAGAACTCTTGAAAATGACTCCACTGGATATAAAACCAGAGATAAATGAAGAAAAATTTCGAGAAATAATTCAACCTTTAATTGAGAACAAAACGGATAAAATAAGTTTTGAAACCATTCATAAAAGAAAAGATGGAAGTACATATTGCGTAGAAATAAGACTTCAAAAAGGAAACTTTGAAGGACATTCTGTGTTTATTGCATATATTTGGGATAACACTGAAAAAAAGATGTTTGAAATACAACAAAATAAACTTCTTGAAAGTCTTAACGAAGCACTACAATTTCAGGAAATTATTCAAGAAAACTCAGGGTACGCAATAATCGCTAGCGACCTCGAAGGGACAATTGTAACTTTTAATAAAGCTGCTGAAAATATTCTGGGTTATAGTGCACAAGAAATGATAAACAAACAAACACCTGCTATATTTCACGATTTTGATGAAGTAGTGAAGAGATCAGAAGAATTTTCAAAAATATTGGGAAGAAAAATAGTGCCTGGTTTTCATACATTTGTATGTTTAACAGACCATGGTTTACAAAACTTTTATGAATGGACATACATTCGAAAAGATGGAACGAGGTTTCCTGTTTCTCTATATATCACTTCACTTAAAAATAAAGATGGTATTGTTACTGGTTATATGGGAATGGCCAGAGATATTTCAGAAAGTAAACAAAAAGAAAAAGAACTAATTGATTCCAGAAATATTGCTGAAAAAGCATTAGCAGTTAAAACCGAGTTTCTCGCAAATATGTCTCATGAAATCCGTACTCCAATGAATGGAATTGTTGGGATGACAGAAATATTGCTATCTGAAAATCTTGATCAACAGATTCTAGATGATTTGATGGTAATAAAAGAAAGTTCAGATGCACTTTTAGAGATCATAAACAATATATTAGATCTTTCAAAAATTGAAGCTGAGAAAATGATATTAGATATAGTTGAGTTTGATTTAAAAATGTTAATTAAAAATTGTATCACTTTGCACAAAGCATCTATTAAAAATAAAGAGATTTCAATAGATTTAGATATTAAAGAAGATGTACCATCATTCGTTTTGGCAGACAAAATAAAAATCGAACAGGTTGTAAATAATCTTTTGAATAACGCTGTTAAGTTCACACACCAGGGACATGTGAAAGTGTTTTTAAGTGCACATGATTTTAACCAGAATGAATGTAAAATCAGCATCTCGGTAGCTGATTCAGGGATAGGAATAAATGAAGAAAACAAATTAAAAATCTTTGAAAGCTTTACCCAAGAAGATGGTTCAACTACGAGAAGATTTGGTGGAACAGGACTTGGATTAAGCATATGTAAAAAGTTGATGAATTTGATGGATGGTGAAATTTCAGTGGAGAATTTACCAAAAGGTGGAGCAGAGTTTAAAATTGAATTAAGAGTTAAGTATCTTGATAAATTGTCAGCGAAAGTTCCAACTTCCACAATTAAGAGGGATAAAAAGGCAGACAAATCCGGAAATATCCTAGTTGTTGAAGATAATGAAATAAATAGAAAAGTAGTTTGTAGTATGCTGACTAAAATGGGCCATCATTTTGAAATTGCTTCAAATGGGCTAGAGGCCATCGAAAAATTGAAAGAACAAAGTTTTAAACTTATACTTATGGATTGCCACATGCCTATCTTAGATGGATTTATGGCCACTACAAAAATAATAGAATTATATGGGGAAAATCGTCCCGTCATCATTGCCTTAACGGCCAGTGCAATGCCTGAGGATATACAAAGATGTTTTAAAATTGGTATGGATGATTTTTTGTCTAAGCCAATCAATCATCAAAAATTAAAATTTATTCTAGCAAAGTATGCAGAAAAGAAAACAGCATAAAATTTAGGTTAAATTTATTTAGTTTCTAGCCTACTTCCAAATAGTATTTATTACAATTTTAAAAAGTCTACATTGTCAGAAGAAAGTCATCTTAATAAATAAGAGTCATGAAAATAATTTTTTTACAATTCTTATTAGTCCTCTCGTATGTCAGTAAACTCAGCGCTAATGAGACTGAAATTGTCGTCCGTGAATCTCATTCAATTTATCTTACTCAAGAAGTAAAAGATGAACTTGATGAATTTTATCAAGATCATGATATGAATGAAATCAGGTCAACCCAAGAAGAAATTCTAAAGGAAATTATAGAAAAGGGAGATTCTATAAAGTTACTATTTGATTATGAGGATTCAAAATTTTTTAATTTTAATTTTTTTGGAAGTAAATTCAGTGACTATATGATGTATATCTATGGTCTCCGATCTCAAAATAAAATTGACGATCTTATTCTTGAAAAAATTCTTAAGGCAAAAAGTATATTCGATAAAAGAGACGATTTGTCGGCATATCCACTTTCAGTCTTTAAGAAAGAACATTTTCCCTATCCTTTTGGCAGCTCTGTTGATGAAATTCAAGAAATTGCTAAACAATGGATGAACCTCTATGAAAAATGGGAAGATGGAGAACTGCCAGAACATATTAACTTCTTGAGACTTTTAACAGGATGGATTGGACGTGAGGGACAGAGAGTTCCTGGTCTTTTTGATCGTTTGGCCTCAAGTTCTTTTCGAGTCGGTGTAGGATTTAAGACAACTGAAATTATAAAATACACAAATGATCCGACTCTTAGGGAAAGATATAATTATAAGATATTTGCTTCTTTACTTTTTCTCTTTCACAAAAAAATGATTTCTAAAGATCTATGGGAGCTTTTAGAAGCATGTCGGATAAAACAATTTGATCAAAACAGTACTGAAATTTATGATATTATCAATGCTCAAAAATTTTTTACACTACATAATCCTGAGTATAAAACTGGAAAATCGAATTATCTCGCAAAACAATTTAAAGATAAAATTCAAACTGTAAGGCAAGAACTGTATGACAAATTTAATGAGAATCAAATTAATTTGATCAAAGGTACGTTGCTAAAATTAAAAGATATCATCACTTCATCTAAGGTTGAAATTAAAGTGACCGACGAAAATGGTGATATTATCCACTCTGAATATCTAAGAAAATCACAGATACGAGACTATGCCTTTGCAAAAACACTTAGAGGAATTGAAGATTTGAATCTTATGCCTAGTTTTTCCGAAAAAGGTGATACGGTTAAATATCTAGACTTACTCGCAGTGGGAGCAGAGTTAGGATATTTTTCAGATCGATTAATTGAAGCTTTAGAAAAAGCTGAAATCATTTGGGAGCCTCAAGAAACTACCAGACAAAAATTGATCAAGTTCTATCAAGAATATGCTGTTGTAACAACTGTTCTTCTCCCTGCTGAATGGCAGTGGCTTGTTTTATTTGGAGTATTGGCAATACAGGCCACGGATGAGAAAAATGGACACGATAAAGGCAAGAAAATTGGTATCTATTTTTAAATTTCTTTTAATTTCATGTCTTTGTTCTTCTTTTTTTTGGGGGGACAAAAAATTCAAGGTTCTCATTGAAAATGGTGAAGAACCTCAAATGAGGGGACTTCCTAATTTAGACTCAAGTAGTAAATTTGATGGAGATTATTTTAGAATTGTTGAAGGCAGAGACGAAAATCCTATTTCTTTTAAAAATGAAAATGATGCACTTGTTCTCAAAGCAGCAACTGTCTATTATCATTTCGAAATTGCAAGGAAATTTTTTAAAGACAATTTTGAATCAGATTTTATTAATGTTCATCCAAAAATTACAATTCGTATCGATATCAAAAATAAATTTAACAAACTAACTCACTTTGAACCAGATTGGCCCGATCGTTCTGATGATGAAGTATACAACCAAGCATACACTATTCCAGGAACGAAAGAGGATGGAGTTCACGATATAATGATTGGTGAAGAAAACGAACTTGGCGAAGTTATCAAACCTTGGGATCCTGAAACTTGGTATCATCCTATGAAAGTAGAACAAGTCCCTGTGCAATTTGATGTTAACACACAGGCCGTTGCTCAAGTATTTGGTATTTTCAAAGACAGAACTCATGATATTACATTTAAACAGTTCCTCATGGTAATTGTTTCTCCTGGAAGTATATCTGAAAATTTTGAATACATAATGAGAACGCCTCTTATTCAATCAGCGATTGCTGAAAGTGCATACCAAGGACTTCATACTTACGTGGCCTTATTTAGACAAACTGCTGATTATTATGTAGATGCTGCAATGATCCCTGAAGTTTCATATCACGAATATGTTCACCATGTTTTAAGTGATTATTTACCGACTGAAACCAGAAATCCTGTTGTTGAGGGATTTGCTAATTATTTTGCAGCAAGGATTTTAGGCAGTAAAGAACTTGGTCATAATTCAGATTACAGTAATGCTAGAGAAAAACATGCCGATCGTGAAATATTTTACGAAAGAAAATTAGAATTAGAGAATAATTCACATCTTGATTTCGTTATGACTTTACTTTGGGACATAAGAGAAACACTTATAGCTTCAGGAAAAACTTCTAAAGAAGTTGATCAACTTATTTTTGATTCACGAAAAATGCTCGATGCAGAAAGTAATATTGAAGTTGATTTAACTGCTGCTCTTATTAATACCTGTCAAAAAGTTGATTATTGTGATGAAGCTGACCAAGTACTTATGCTGACTGCATTTAGCTATAGAGGTTTATACTAGTTAAGATAAAAAACTAATGGGCCACTCTTGTTTTTTCAAGAAATTCCTCAACATTCTTTGAGGAGAGTATTATTTGATCCAAAGCAGTTTTTGATTTCACCGATTTTTCACCACAGCATGAACAAGTAATATAACAGTCAATGATCTGACTGTCAGGTATAGCAGCAAGTATATTCTTTTCAACAAGACCTTTTGTAATAAGTCTTGATCTTAAATTTTCGGCCAGTGTAGAATAGTTTATATTGATTACTCTTTCAGTTTCAAATAAATGATAAATCTTATTATGCAAAATAACGAAACATGGCCGGCAAGAGTAAAATATACTTTGATATAATACTTTCTGACACGCAATATACTCCTAACAATTTCCTGAACCGTTTCAAAGACAACTTCGACCCTGTCAAACCCCCTAATGTCGGACAAAACTTTGAATTTGCAACGATTTTGGCCACCTTTGTGCATAAGTTCAATGGCCAATAATGTCTTAGTCGTTGTATTGAATCAAAATAATAATACCTTCTAAAGTTACAGCCTTATATGAGTGAATAAGTAAAATGAGATATAATACAAATAGATCTAACAAAATTCAGATTTTTTTGTATCTTTCTATAAAATAACCTCAAAAATTCTTACAAACGATCAAGTCTTAATATTGCGTCGTGAAAAAGTGAGAATATTAAATATAAATAATACTATATTAATAATCTCAATAGGAGGAATAATGGATATAATTACTAGGATACTAAGGATGAATTTTATATATATTGTATCATTAGCAATGGTTTTTGCTTTTAATCCAAAACTTAGTGCTTATGACACAGCTGAAAATGAAGAGGTAAGATTAAGTAATTCAGAATTGAAAATCGAATTAGAAAAGGCGATTAATAAACTTAATGGTAAACTCAGTCTACTTAGAAAAGATGATCATGAAAAAAGAGCTATCGTTAAAAGACAATTTTTAGAAAATTTAACTGATCTCCAATCTAAAGGGTTAACAGGAGAAGATGTATATACTGTTGCCTATGAGACCGTGACTGATCCAGCCTTGAAATTGGAACTTGAAGCTCAATTGAATTCATTAGAACTTGGAAAAATTTCTATTGCTCAGGCCACTCAAAATCTTTCAAGAGCTTTTGCCGAAGAGATAAATAAGGCCCCAGCTTGGTCTTCAAGGGCAGGATCCTTCGAAGAAGTATTAATAATCGTAGGGGCCGCTCTCTTATTAATTGGATTAGTTGCACTTGTAAATACAGGAGGTAGCGGACACTATTATGATGATAGATTTCCGGATGGGACTCCTTGTTATTATGGAGAGTATTATTATGATTCATATTATAATATACGAGTCAATTGCGGAGACCGGATTTACGCTTATTAAGATCTTCATTTCGACCTAATTAAGAGGAGTAGATACCTCCTCTTAATTTCTCTAGGAAAATATTTTACTTTGGCAGGGATACTTCACTCATGTGAAAATAATAACATCAAGTTTATTTGGAGAAGTTATGCTAGATAAAGAGATGTTAGATGAGTTTGTTGCTGAAATGACAGAGATTAACCGAGAGATGTCTATCAAAATTTCAAAATTGATTGAAACTAAAATGGAAAGTACGACCGACTTTGAGTCTCTAGGTCAAATGGTAGATCGAATCTATGGCACAGCGGCGACACTTGGTTTTAAACATATAGCTGAGTATACTCTGGCCCTTAAAGAAATAGCTTATATGGCCTCAGACAGTAATAATGAAACAGGTAAGAAAAAAACTATAAAAATGTTTATTACTTATATGGATTTAAGTAAGAGAATTTGCGAAGTCATCTATGATGAAAAAAACTTAGCTGAATTAACTTTTATGATTAAACAAGAAGTATCTCGTGCTGAATTGCTTAACCGCAAAGAATTTTACTCAGTAAAAAAGAAAAGTTGTTAACTTAACTCGGATAATAATTCTTGTTCTTCCATTAATTCAAGTAGAACATTCTCTGTCTGATCACGCATCGAAGTAAGATTGGCCAGCTCTTCAGATTTTTCTAGATTGAGACTCGTGTAATCAAAGTTAGAGATTGATTCTTCTAAAGTAGTTAACTTTTTTTCTAACTGTTCTATTTGTTTAGGGAGTTCTTCAATTCTTTTCTTTTGGGCGTATGAGAGTTTTACTTTTTTTAAAGATTTGTCTTGAATAATTTTTGGGACCTCTACATTATCCGTAAGTTCTTTTTCTGCCTTTAAAGCTTCTAAATAGGGGAGAACTTGTGTTAGTCCACTACTAAAAAAATCAACCGACTGATCATGAATATTGAAAATCTGGGTTGTCACATTTTCTAGGAAGCTCCTATCATGACAAATTAAAATAATCGTACCTTGAAAATTTACTAATGTATCTTCTAGAACCTCAATTGTTTCAATATCTAAGTCATTTGTTGGTTCATCAAAAATCCAAATATCTCCTGGCATAGTTAAATTCTTGGCCAGCTGTAGTCGTGCGATTTCACCACCTGAAAATGTTTCACATTTTCGGTTTACCATATCTTGGTTAAACCCAAAATTTTGAAGATAACTATTAATATGGGTTGAACGCCCATTCTCAAAAGTAATAAACTCTCTACCTTGGCCGACAATTTCAAGAGGTGTTTTTTGTTGATCAATGTCTTCTTTACGTTGAGAAAAATAACAAATTTTCAAATGGTCTGAAATTTTTAAATCACCATTTGTTGGACAAATTTCTCCACTAATAATTTTTGCAAGAGTTGATTTTCCGACACCATTATCACCTAGAAGACCGATCTTTTCTCCTCTATAGATTTCAAAATCAAATGGGTGAAACAGATTTTTTTCTCCAAAGGACATTTCTATATTTTTACCAGAAATTAATAATTTGTTTTTCTGATGAGATTTATTAATATCAAGCTCTAATCCTTTTTTAGCTTGGTTCTTCAAGTCTTGTACTTTAGAGGATAAATTATCAAAATTCTCAACACGTTTTTTACTTCGGGTGCCTCTGGCCTTAATTCCTTGTCGCATCCACTCAGTTTCTCTTCGAAGAGTATTTTTTAGTTTTACAAGTTTCTTTAATCTTTCTTCCTCTTTAACACCTATAAACTCTAAATAATCAGCATAATTGCCATTGTATTCTTCAATTTGACCGTTTTGAATATTTAAAATTTTTGTACAAACTTTTGAAAGGAGATATCTATCATGAGAAATAATTAAAATTGTTTTCTTAGTTCTAATGAGCTCATCTTCTAGTAGCTCAATGGTTTGAATATCAAGATGGTTTGTAGGTTCGTCCCATAATATTAAATTGCTTTGACTTGTGAGACCCAGTGACAATTGTATTTTTTTTTGTTCTCCACCAGACAAATTTTCAGTTGTCATTGTAAGATCATTGAAACCAAAATATTTAAGATATGATTCATACTCTGTTTGTCTCTCCCAAATTCTGAGATTTTCAATCTGTGAAAGAGTCTTTTCTGAGTGAGAGTAATGATAATCTTCTACAAGTAATTTTTGTTCTGGATATGAATACCAAAAATAGTCAGATATGCTAACTGGAGTGAGGGGATTGTTAAAGCTTTGTTCAATCAAACAAACTGAAAATTCTAATTCCCTTCCCTGATTTGAACTAGCTTGAGAAAAAACAAAAGAACTATTTTCAATATCTGGACAAACTTTTTTGGATATTATTTTTAAGAGAGAAGATTTTCCACAGCCATTTGGCCCAATAAGTCCAATTTTCTCTCCATGCTCAATTTTAAAATGAGCGGAGTCAAAGATTCTTTTATGGCCATAGGTTAATGTAAGGTTTTTTAAGGAACATATAATCGACATGGCCAAAAGTAATCGGCCTGACGGATAAAGTCAATAAAAGTTTTAAATCAAATTACTTTTGTTTACAAAGAAGACTGAGCTATTATACTTGATAATAAAGGACTTCTACATGGATGCAAGGATGTTTCGATACTTATTAGTTTTTCTTATTTCAGTTTCACCACTTACAGGGATGGCCCAATATTCACTAAGAGAATGTGCAAAGTTGTTTAAAGGAATTATAAGACCTTCAGATCCTGTATCTAGTATTTATGAAGATGATTTTAACAAATTAATTTCAAATCCTGATCGGGGCCAAAAAGGTGTCATCGCAATTTTTACAGATACAACGATTAATTACACAAGTGGTGTAACTAATGCTCAAATGCATACCAAAAAAGAGCTTGAGAAAAAAGGTTACAGAGTTGATATTATTCATCCACATTTTTTTAAAACCGCAAAATTACCTTTTTATTCTCAAATTGAATTTGCGATTAGGCCTGGACAGTCAAAAAAAATTGGTCAATACCTGGATGAAGTGAATCCTGATTATATTCATATATTGACCGAAGGCCCTGTGGGAATAGCTGCGACTTTTGAGTCAAGAAAGAGAAAAATGAGATATTCTTCAAGTTTTTTAACTTTATTTCCGGAAGTAATCCAAAAGTTATTAGGTGTTAGAAGAGATATGGTATGGAAGATTCTCAAGACATTTGTACACGATCACTCTGCTTCTGTTTTGACTTTATCTAAGGCCGCTCAACAGAAGTTAAATGATAATGGAATTAAAAATACTAAAATTTGGGGAAGAGGAATTGATTTTGAAAAACTAAAATATAACCCAAATGCAAGAAATGAAATTAGAAATAAACGCGGACCCGTCTTTGATAAATTATCAGATCATGCTTTGAGATTACTTAATCCACCTGTTTATGTTTATTTGGGAAGAATTTCTAAAGAAAAAGGATTGGAGAATTTTTTGAATGCAAAAGTCGATGGAGCAAAACTTGTCATTGGAGATGGCCCCTTGCTTGAAACTCTTAAAAAGGAATACCCTAGGGCCATTTTTACAGGGGAAGTTTCGCATAAAGAAATATCAGATTTTTTATCAGCTTCAGACGTATTTGTATTTCCCTCCAAGCATGATGTGTTAGGTACAGTAATTATTGAAGCACAAGCATTTGGACTTCCTGTCGTGGCCTACAATCTAAATGGGCCTAAGGATTTTATTGAACATGAAGTTAATGGTTTATTAGGACCAAATTTGGAAAAAAATATGAAACTTGCTTATAAGTATATACAAGATGGAGTATTCAATAGAGATGAAATTATGCAAGCTTCAAGAGCTTACACATGGGAGAGGGCCACTGAAATGTTTATAAATGGACTTGTAAGTACAAGACCATAGAAAACATGTAAAATTTGGTATACTTATTATTTTCCATTTTGCTGATTTTAATAATGTGAAATTTACAAATGAATATTTTTACTCTTATTTCTCAATAGAGTTTAACTCTTCAGTTCAATACTAAAATTTTTTATGATTATATAAAAATTTTCAGTAACAATTAATTAAAACGTTTGAACTTTGAAGTTGTTACAAAATAACTAGAGGATCCATATATCAGGAAAACAAGGAAATTAAATAACTTATAATGCTTTATAATTTCAACTGATCTCTTGAAAAGAGTGAATCTTTAATACTATTATCATTAGATTTTATGTCATTGACGAGAAGAATAGTTTTTGATTTTTTTTCCTTATTTTCCAATACAGATTGTGTGATAAAGAGAAGACCATCTATTTCTTCAATCGCTTTAACTTTCAATTCTTTACTTAATTCACCTTTTTTATTATATAAATTTACGTGAAGAGGGATAAAAGTTTTTTTATCTATACACGCAACTTTTTTTGAATATGCACTTTCGTGTTTATCAACAGGAATAGATTCTAGTTTGTAGCAATCGGTACCCTCATATTTTCCATCACTAAGCATTTTATGTGTGTCTTTTGACGGAACACGATCGGCCAAATCTTCATAGTAATAGTCGCTTTTAACGAAACGGCCATTTTTCTTAGAACTTGAAATGCGTCTTTCTTTTTTTTGTGATGGTAAATAAATAAATTGATCAGATGATTTAT